>NZ_JAENSQ010000025.1:0-77545 GCF_016613125.1 Pseudomonas sp. MF6776 | reverse complement strand
CCTGAGTCAGCTGCCGGTAATGCGTAGTCATCTGCGCTTGAATCCTTCGGTGTGAGAGCCTGGATTCTACCGGTGGCTGGCTCTCTGCCTCTCGTTTCAAGCGTTGCGCTTATTCTATGAATTCAGGCAGTCATACGACAACCTACAACAAACCTAATAACAATGAGTTCAGGGATTGCCATGACGTCCACCTCTACCTCACGCGCCCCATTCAATCGCCTGCTGCTGACCGGTGCTGCCGGCGGCCTGGGCAAAGTCTTGCGCAAACGTCTGCGGCCTTACGCCAATGTGCTGCGTTTGTCTGATATCGCTGCGCTCGCCCCGGCCGTGGATGATCGCGAAGAAGTCGTGCTGTGCGATCTCGCCGACAAAAACGCTGTGCACCAACTCGTCGAAGGCGTCGACGCGATCCTGCATTTCGGCGGTGTGTCCGTTGAACGGCCGTTCGAAGAGATACTCGGCGCCAACATCTGCGGCGTCTTCCACATCTATGAAGCCGCGCGCCGACATGGCGTGAAACGGGTGATCTTCGCCAGTTCCAACCACGTCATCGGCTTCTACAAACAGGACGAACAACTCGACGCCAGCTCCGCCCGCCGCCCCGATGGTTACTACGGCTTGTCCAAGTCCTACGGCGAGGACATGGCCAGTTTCTACTTCGATCGCTACGGCATCGAAACCGTGAGCATTCGCATCGGCTCTTCGTTCCCGGAACCACAGAATCGCCGAATGATGCACACCTGGCTGAGCTTCGACGACCTCACCCAATTGCTCGAACGCTCGCTGTACACACCGAATGTCGGCCACACCGTGGTGTATGGCATGTCCGACAACAAGGACGTCTGGTGGGACAACCGCTTGGCCAGCCACCTCGGCTTCGAAGCCAAGGACAGCTCTGAAGTATTCCGCGAAAAAGTCGAAGCACAGCCGATGCCGGCCGCCGATGACCCGGCGCGTATTTATCAGGGCGGCGCCTTCGTTGCGGCCGGCCCGTTTGGTGACTGACCTGTCCACTTGATCCCCCTCCAACAAGAACCAAGGGAATGAGTATGCAAGCCGAATTGATCGTCGACGCCCGCAACGCGGTCGGTGAAAGCCCGGTCTGGGTGCCGCAGGAAAACGCCCTCTATTGGGTGGATATTCCCAACGGTGGCCTGCAACGCTGGAGCGCCGACACCGGGCATGTTCACGCCTGGAAAGCCCCGCAAATGCTCGCCTGCATCGCCCCTCACAGCCGTGGTGGCTGGATCGCGGGCATGGAAACCGGTTTCTTCCGGCTGTACCCGAACGCGGACGGCAGCCTCGACAGCGAATTGCTCGCTACGGTCGAACACAGCCGCGAAGACATGCGCCTCAACGATGGTCGTTGCGATCGCCAGGGCCGTTTCTGGGCAGGCAGCATGGTGCTGAACATGGGTTTGAACGCGCCCGAAGGTCGGCTCTATCGCTACGGCGCCAACGAGTCCGGTGTGATCGACGCGCAACTCGACGGTTTCATCGTACCCAACGGGCTCGGCTTCAGCCCCGATGGCAAAACCATGTACTTGTCCGACTCGCATCCCAACGTGCAACTGATCTGGGCTTTCGATTACGGCACTGCCAGCGGCACACCGTCGAACCGGCGCGTCTTCGTCGACATGAATCAGCACTGCGGCCGCCCTGATGGCGCGGCGGTCGATGCCGACGGTTGCTACTGGATCTGCGCTAACGACGCCGGCCTTGTCCACCGTTTCACCCCCGATGGACGCCTTGATTATTCGCTGCCAGTGCCGGTGAAGAAACCGACCATGTGCGCCTTTGGTGGCGCCCGAATGGACACCCTGTTTGTCGCTTCGATCCGCCCCGGCGATGACCACGACCCGCAGTCTCTGGCCGGCGGCGTGTTCGCTCTGAACCCCGGCGTCAAAGGCCTGCCGGAGCCTCTTTTCAACGATTTGCTTTAACCCGCCTCTGCTGCACCGCTGTGCCTTGAACACAAAAATAACAAGACTGGAGACACCCCCATGGACTTCAAACGCACCTTGCTCGCCGCTGCACTTCCGCTGGCCTTCACCCTCAGCAGCGCCGCTCACGCGCTGGAAATCAAATTCGCCGACATCCACCCCGCCGGTTATCCAACGGTTGTCGCCGAAAAAAGCATGGGCGATGCCCTGACCAAGGAAACCAATGGCGACCTGACCTTCAAGTACTTCCCGGGCGGTGTGCTCGGCTCGGAGAAAGAGGTCATCGAACAGGCGCAGGTCGGCGCGATCCAGATGACACGTGTCAGCCTCGGCATCGTCGGCCCGGTCGTACCGGATGTGAACGTGTTCAACATGCCATTCATCTTCCGCGATCAGGCGCATATGCGCGCCGTCATTGACGGCGAAGTCGGCGATGCAATTCTCGACAAGATCAGCAATTCCGAATTCGGTCTCGTCGCCCTGGCCTGGATGGACGGCGGTACGCGCAACATCTACACCAAAAAACCGGTGCGCAAACTCGAAGACCTCAAGGGCATGAAGATTCGCGTGCAAGGCAATCCGATGTTCATCGACACCATCAACGCCATGGGCGGCAACGGCATCGCGATGGACACTGGCGAGATCTTCAGTGCCCTGCAAACAGGGGTGATCGACGGCGCGGAAAACAACCCGCCGACCCTGCTCGAACACAACCATTTCCAGAACGCCAAGTACTACAGCCTGACCGGTCACCTGATTCTGCCCGAGCCCATCGTGATGTCGAAAATCACCTGGGAAAAACTGACTCCCGATCAACAAGTACTGGTCAAGAAAGCAGCCAAAACCGCGCAGGCCGAGGAACGCGCGTTGTGGGACGCCAAGTCCACCAGCAGTGAAGAGAAACTCAAGGCTGCCGGCGTGGAGTTCATCACCGTCGACAAAAAACCCTTCTACGAGGCCACCGCTTCGGTCCGCGAAAAGTACGGCGCGCCTTACGCCGACCTGATCAAGCGCATCGAAGCCGTTCAGTAACTCTCTGTCCTCAATGAAAGGCCCGGCAGCGCTGACCTCGTTTGGTGTCAGCGCCTGCCCGGTTACGGTGGAACCCGATGAAGAATCTACTGCTGAGCATCAATGACCGGATCTACATGGCCTGCATCTGGGTCGCCGGTCTGTCGGTGCTGACCATTTCCCTGATCATCCCCTGGGGCGTGTTTGCCCGTTACATCCTTGGCACCGGTTCGAGCTGGCCGGAGCCCACCGCCATCCTGCTGATGATGGTTTTCACCTTCATCGGCGCTGCCGCCAGTTATCGAGCCGGTGCACACATGGCCGTGGCCATGGTCACCGATCGCCTGAACCCGAACATGCGCAGAACCATGAGCATCGTTTCCCAGGTGTTGATGGGCATCATCTGCCTGTTCATGACCATCTGGGGCACAAAGCTGTGCCTGTCCACCTGGAACCAGTTCATGAGCGCCATGCCTACCCTGCGCGTGGGCATCACTTACATGCCGATTCCGGTTGGCGGCGCGCTGACATTGATTTTCGTCGTGGAAAAACTGTTGCTGGGTGACCAGAGCAATCGCCGCGTGGTGCGGTTCGATCTGGTTGAAGAAAACGAAGGGGCTGCCTGATGGACGCATTGATTTTGCTGGGCAGTTTTATCGTACTGATTCTGATCGGCATGCCGGTCGCCTACGCCCTCGGGCTGTCGGCACTGATCGGCGCATGGTGGATCGACATTCCGTTTCAGGCCCTGATGATCCAGGTCGCGGGCGGGGTGAACAAATTCTCGCTGCTGGCGATTCCGTTCTTTGTTCTGGCCGGGGCGATCATGGCCGAGGGCGGCATGTCCCGGCGCCTGGTGGCGTTTGCCGGTGTACTCGTCGGGTTCGTGCGTGGTGGCCTGTCGCTGGTCAACATCGTGGCGTCGACGTTTTTCGGCGCCATTTCCGGCTCGTCGGTAGCCGACACCGCTTCTGTGGGTTCGGTGCTGATCCCGGAAATGGAGCGCAAAGGTTACCCGCGTGATTTCTCCACGGCGGTGACCGTCAGCGGTTCCGTGCAAGCGCTGTTGACCCCGCCGAGCCACAACTCGGTGCTTTACTCGCTGGCCGCCGGCGGCACCGTGTCCATCGCATCGCTGTTCATGGCCGGCGTGGTTCCCGGCCTGTTGATGAGCGCGTGCCTGATGGCGCTGTGCCTGATTTTCGCGCGTAAACGCGACTATCCCAAAGGCGAAGTCATCCCGATGCGCCAGGCCCTGAAAATCTGCGGCGAAGCGTTGTGGGGTTTGATGGCGATGGTGATCATCCTCGGCGGCATCCTGTCGGGGATTTTCACTGCCACCGAATCGGCTGCCATCGCAGTGCTGTGGTCGTTCTTCGTGACCATGTTCATCTACCGCGACTACAAGTGGAGTGAACTGCCCAAGCTGATGCACCGCACCGTGCGGACGATTTCGATCGTGATGATCCTGATCGGTTTTGCCGCGAGCTTCGGCTACATCATGACCCTGATGCAGATTCCGGCGAAGATCACCACGCTGTTCCTGACCCTGTCGGACAACCGCTACGTGATCCTGATGTGCATCAACGTCATGCTGCTGTTGCTCGGCACGGTGATGGACATGGCGCCGCTGATCCTGATCCTCACGCCCATCCTGATGCCGGTGATTCTCGGCATTGGCGTCGACCCGGTGCAGTTCGGCATGATCATGCTGGTCAACCTCGGGATCGGATTGATAACACCGCCGGTGGGCGCCGTGCTGTTTGTCGGCTCGGCGGTGGGCAAGGTCAGTATCGAGAGCACCGTCAAAGCGCTGCTGCCGTTCTATGCGGTGCTGTTCATGGTTTTACTGCTGGTAACGTACGTGCCGGCGATTTCGTTGTGGTTGCCGCATCTGGTGTTGTAACGCAGTACTTGTGGCGAGGGATTTGCTCCCTCGCCACAGGGTTTCCCTCAAGCCCGCAACAACATATACCCCGCCACCACCAGACACACACTCGCAAACCCCACCTGCAACGCACGTGCCGGCACCCTTGCGCAGAGCTTGCGCCCGATGACCATGCCGACAACGCTGGCGACAATGAACGCCGCACCCAGGCTGTCGATCCGCACGCCGGCATGAAACGCGCCGATCACGCCGATCGCCGAAATAAGGCTGATCACCATCAATGACGTGGCAACGATGCCGCGCATCTGCACATCGGTCAGTTGCTTGAACGCCGGCACGATCAAGAAGCCGCCACCCACGCCTAACAATCCTGAAACCACGCCCGTCACCGCACCCAATGCCGCCAGCGTTGCAGTGCATTTGGCCGTCCAGTCGAAGCGTCCGGTCTCTTCATCGAGCATGCAATTCTTCTGGCCCCAACTGGCGTGGCCATGATCACTCGGCCCCGCTTGCTGACGCTCGCGCCGCAGCATGCGCCAGGCCACCATGACCATCAGCAGGCTGAACAGAATCATCAGGATTTTCTCCGGCAACTGATGCGCGAAGTAGATCCCCAGCGGCGAAAACACCGCGCCGAGTGCAGCAATCAATAGCGCCGCGCGATAACGCACCAGACCATGACGCAAGCCATCGATCGCGCCGACCGCCGCCGCGCTGCCGACGGCAAACAACGCCACTGGCGCCGCTTGCGTCATCGTCCAGCCGAGCCCGAGCACCAGCGCCGGTACCGCAAGAATCCCGCCGCCGGCCCCGGTCAACCCGAGGACCAACCCCATCACCACGCCAAACAGACTTGCCAGCAACATAGGGTTTTCTCAATCGACCTTGGACAGGCTGGTCAGCCATTCGCGACCTTTGAGCATGCCGTTCCAGTAGAACCACGGCAGCAGCGTTGCCTTTAACCACCATGCCGACCGACGTGGCACGGTCGGGTCCAGGGCAAAGGTCGGCAGCAATTTACCGGCATAACCGAACTCGGCGAGGATCACCTTGCCCTTCTCCACCGTCAGCGGGCAGGAACCGTAACCGTCGTATTTCAACGGCAGCGGTTGTTGCTTGCGCAGGGCCAGCAGGTTTTGTGCGACCACCACAACTTGCTTGCGCACTGCCGCTGCAGTTTTCGCGTTGCTGGTGCCACAGATATCGCCCAGTGCGAACACCTCGGGATAACGCGGATGCTGCAGGCTGTGCGGATTGACTTCGCACCAGCCAGCGGCGTCGGCCAATGTGCTTTGCGCAATGAACTCCGGCGAAACCTGCGGCGGCACGACGTGCAGCAGATCGAAGGTTTTCGCCTCGCGGGTGACGTTGCCGTCGGCGTCCTTGACCTCGAACCACGCGGTTTTCGACGGGCCGTCGACCTTGACCAGATTCGCGTTGAACGCCAGTTGCGCGTTGTACTTCTCGATGTATTTCATCAGCGGCGGCACGAACGTGGCCACGCCGAACAACGCGGCGCCCGCCAGATTGAATTCGACATTGATGTTGTTCAGCACGCCGTTCCTGCGCCAGTGATCACAGGACAGGTACAAGGCTTTTTGCGGCGCACCAGCGCATTTGATCGGCATTGCCGGCTGAGTGAACAGCGCCTTGCCGCCACGCAGTTTCTGCACCTGATCCCAGGTGTACTGCGCGTGCTGATAGTTGTAGTTGGAGGTGACGCCGTGCTGGCCGAGGCTGTCTTTCAAGCCCTCGATTTTCTCCCAGGCAAGACGCAGGCCTGGGCAGACGATCAGGTTTTGATAGCTGACACTGCGTTGATCGCTGAGGCTGAGTTGGCGGTTGTCCGCGTCGATTTGGGTGACCGCCGCTTGAATCCAGGTTGCCTGGCGCGGCATGACTTTGCTCATCGGTCGAACGGTGTCTTTCACGTCATAAGCGCCGCCACCGACCAGCGTCCACGCCGGTTGGTAGTAATGTTGGGAACTCGGTTCGATAACGGTGATGTTCAAGTGCGGGTCGCGCTTGAGCAGGCTGGCGACGAAGGCGATACCGGCAGTGCCGCCGCCGATGACCACGATGTCTGCACTGATGGATGGGCCACAGTGTTGAACGTTCATTGCTTGTTCCTTATAGCTGCACGCAAGGTTACCCGTCATACACAAAACCTGTGGGAGCTGGCTTGCCAGCGATGGCGGAGTGTCAGTCGCCATCAATCTCGAATGAAAAATCCTCATCGCTGGCAAGCCAGCTCCCACAGGGAATGTGGTGTGTTGGCGGATATTTACTGATGACCCAGGCTCTTGAGCACGGCGCCACAATAGAGGCCGGACAATGTCTTCATCACCTGAATCACTTCAGGACTGGCCAGCCCGTAGAAGATGTATTTGCCCTCACGACGGGTGCCGACCAATCCCTCATCGCGCAGGATGCCCAGTTGCTGGGACAGCGTCGGTTGACGCACGCCGGTCATCTTTTCCAGTTCGCCGACATTGCGTTCGCCCTGAGTCAGCTGACAGAGGATCAACAGGCGATCTTCATTGGCCATGGCCTTGAGCAGCGAACAGGCCTTGGAGGCCGAGGCGCGCAATTGGGCGACTTCACATTCGGTCAGACTGGATTGCATTTGCATGATGCCTTCAACGTCACTTAAGCTGCGAACATTATGTTTTTACATAAAGTGTTGCAACTGACTTTTCCACCCTTGCACAGGTTCATGTCCATGACCGCGTTGATTGAAGCCTTTCTTGACCCCGCCTCCTCGACCTACAGCTACGTGGTCTACGAGGCCGACGGCGGACAATGCGCAATCGTCGACCCGGTGCTCGACTACGATGGCGCCGCCGGCCGCACCTGCACCGCTCAGGCTGATCGGATCATTGCGTTTGTCCGCGCACATGACTTGCAAGTGCAATGGCTACTGGAAACCCACGCCCACGCCGATCACCTGTCCGCCGCGCCGTATCTGCGCCGGGAACTGGGGGGCAAGATCGCGATTGGCGAGTCGATCAGCAAAGTGCAGAACGTGTTCAAGGCGTTGTTCAATCTCGAGCCAGAATTCTGTGTCGATGGCTCGCAGTTCGATCACCTGTTCGCGCCGAACGAATCATTCACCATCGGCAACCTCAAAGCCACGGCGCTGCATGTGCCGGGGCATACACCGGCGGACATGGCTTACCTGATCGATGGCGAGCAGATTCTGGTCGGTGACACGCTGTTCATGCCGGATGTGGGCACTGCGCGCTGCGACTTCCCCGGCGGCAATGCCCATCAACTGTTCAACTCGATTCACAAACTGCTGGCCTTCCCTGCCAGCGTGAAACTCTACGTTTGCCATGACTACCCGCCAGAGGGCCGCGACGCACACTGCCAGACCACCGTTGGCGAGCAGCGTAAAAGCAACATTCATGTGCATGACGGCATTGATGAAGCGGCGTTCGTCGAGATGCGTACCAAGCGTGATGCCGGGCTGGGCATGCCGACGCTGTTGCTGCCGGCGATTCAGGTAAATGTGCGGGCGGGGAATTTTCCGGCGGCGGAAGACAATGGTGTGGTTTATCTGAAGATTCCGATTAACAAGCTTTAACGTCAAAAGATCGTCCGATCTTGCCTTTCAGACACCCAACGTCAACCCATTCGCCGGCAACGGCAACGCGGTCTTATAGCGCACCTGCTTGAGCGCAAAGCTCGACCGGATATTCGCCACCCCCGGCACTTTGGTCAGAAAGTCCATCATGAATCGCTCCAGCGATTGGATGGACGGCACCAAAACCCGGATCAGATAGTCCGGGTCGCCGGCCATCAGGTAGCACTCCATCACCTCGGGGCGATCGGAAATCGCCTCCTCGAAATGCTGCAATGCCTCCTCCACCTGCTTCTCCAGGCTGACGTGAATGAACACGTTGACATGCAGGCCCAGCAGATCGGCGTCGAGCAGCGTGACTTGCTCGCGAATCAGGCCCAATTCTTCCATTGCCTTGACCCGGTTGAAACACGGGGTTGGCGACAGGTTTACCGAGCGTGCGAGGTCAGCGTTGGTGATGCGCGCATTCTCCTGAAGGCTGTTGAGAATGCCGATATCGGTACGGTCCAGTTTGCGCATGAGACAAAACCACCTGTTTTTTATGTTTATGCAGATTTTTTATCTGCAAATCATCTCCAGCGCAACGAAACAGAGAGAAATATTCTTCTTGCCCGCGCCTATGATTGTTGTAGGACAAGATTTCTTCCAGCGAAGAATGACTGCCAGCTCACTACAAGAAATTCACAAGATCGAGCGTAGAAGCCATGACCCAAGCGTACGAACCGCTGCGTCTGCACGTCCCTGAACCCTCGGGCCGTCCAGGCTGCAAAACCGACTTTTCCTACCTGCATTTGACCGATGCCGGTACGGTGCGCAAACCTTCCATCGACGTTGAACCCGCCGACACCGCCGACCTGGCGCGAGGCCTGATTCGCGTGCTCGACGATCAGGGCAACGCCCTCGGCCCATGGGCTGAAAACGTGCCGGTCGAGATCCTTCGCAAGGGCATGCGCGCCATGCTCAAGACGCGTATCTACGACAACCGCATGGTGGTCGCCCAGCGTCAGAAAAAAATGTCGTTCTACATGCAAAGCCTTGGCGAAGAAGCCATCGGCAGCGCCCAGGCGCTGGCGTTGAACGTCGACGACATGTGTTTTCCGACCTACCGTCAGCAAAGCATTCTGATGGCGCGCGACGTGCCGCTGGTCGACCTGATCTGCCAGTTGTTGTCCAACGAGCGCGACCCGCTCAAGGGCCGTCAACTGCCGATCATGTACTCAGTCAAGGACTTCGGCTTCTTCACCATTTCCGGCAACCTCGCCACCCAGTTCATTCAGGGCGTGGGCTGGGGCATGGCCTCGGCGATCAAGGGCGACACCAAAATTGCCTCGGCCTGGATCGGCGACGGCGCCACTGCCGAATCAGACTTCCACACCGCCCTCACCTTCGCCCACGTTTATAGGGCGCCGGTGATCCTCAATGTGGTCAACAATCAGTGGGCGATTTCGACCTTCCAGGCCATCGCTGGCGGTGAAGCCACCACATTCGCCGGACGCGGCGTCGGTTGCGGCATTGCCTCGCTGCGTGTTGACGGTAACGACTTCTACGCGGTCTACGCGGCTTCTGCCTGGGCTGCCGAGCGCGCCCGCCGCAACCTCGGCCCGACCATGATCGAATGGGTCACCTACCGCGCCGGCCCGCACTCGACCTCCGACGATCCATCCAAATATCGTCCTGCCGATGACTGGAGCCACTTCCCGCTCGGCGACCCGATCGCGCGTCTCAAGCAGCACCTGATCAAGATCGGCCACTGGTCCGATGAAGAACACGCCGCCGTCAGCGCCGAACTCGAAGCCGAAGTGATTGCCGCGCAGAAACAGGCCGAGCAGTACGGCACCCTCGCCGGCGGCCAGATTCCAAGCGCCGCGACCATGTTCGAAGACGTCTACAAAGAGATGCCGGAGCACTTGAAGCGCCAGCGTCAGCAGTTGGGGGTCTGAGATGAACGATCACAACAACAATATTCAGCTGGAAACCGCCATGACCACGACCACCATGACCATGATCCAGGCCCTGCGCTCGGCCATGGATGTGATGCTTGAACGTGACGACAACGTGGTGGTATTCGGTCAGGACGTCGGTTACTTCGGCGGCGTGTTCCGTTGCACCGAAGGCCTGCAGACCAAATATGGCTCGTCGCGGGTGTTCGACGCACCGATTTCCGAAAGCGGCATCGTCGGCGTTGCCGTTGGTATGGGCGCTTACGGTTTGCGTCCGGTGGCCGAGATCCAGTTCGCCGACTACGTCTACCCGGCGTCCGACCAGATCATTTCCGAAGCGGCGCGTCTGCGCTATCGCTCGGCTGGCGAGTTCACCGCACCGATGACCCTTCGCATGCCGTGCGGTGGTGGCATCTACGGTGGCCAGACCCACAGTCAGAGCATCGAGGCGATGTTCACTCAGGTCTGTGGTCTGCGCACGGTCATGCCGTCCAACCCGTATGACGCCAAAGGTTTGCTGATCGCCTCCATCGAAAACGATGACCCGGTGATCTTCCTCGAACCAAAACGCCTGTACAACGGCCCGTTCGACGGCCACCACGACCGCCCGGTAACCCCGTGGTCGAAACATCCTGCCGCGCAGGTTCCGGACGGCTACTACACCGTGCCGCTGGACGTCGCCGCGATCACCCGTCCGGGCAAGGACGTGACCGTGCTGACTTACGGCACCACCGTATATGTCTCGCAAGTGGCCGCTGAAGAAAGCGGCGTCGACGCCGAAGTCATCGACCTGCGCAGCCTGTGGCCGCTGGACCTGGAAACCATCGTCAAATCGGTGAAGAAAACCGGTCGCTGCGTAGTGGTTCACGAAGCCACTCGCACCTGCGGTTTCGGCGCAGAGTTGGTGTCGCTGGTGCAAGAGCACTGTTTCCATCACCTGGAAGCGCCGATCGAACGCGTCACCGGTTGGGACACCCCCTACCCGCACGCGCAAGAGTGGGCGTATTTCCCTGGCCCGTCCCGAGTGGGCGCGGCTTTGAAACGGGTCATGGAGGTCTGAATGGGCACGCACGTTATCAAGATGCCGGACATTGGCGAAGGCATCGCAGAAGTAGAACTGTCGCAATGGCACGTCAAGGTTGGCGATCTGGTGGTTGAAGATCAGGTGCTGGCCGATGTCATGACCGACAAGGCGATGGTCGATATTCCGTCGCCGGTGCATGGCAAGGTGATTGCGCTCGGTGGTCAGCCGGGTGAAGTGATGGCGGTCGGCAGCGTGCTGATCAGCATTGAAGTGGAAGGCGCGGGCAATCTGAAAGAGTCGGCGGCGCCGGCTCCGGTTACTGTCAAGGAACCTGCTGCACCGAAAGCCGAAGCTGTCGTAGAGACCAAACCCGCCGCCGCTGCACCGCGCTCGGCTGCCGTTTGTCAGGGCCCGATGGTTGCCCGTGAAGCGAATGAGCGTCCGCTGGCCTCCCCGGCCGTGCGCAAACATGCGCTGGATCTGGGCATTCAATTGCGTCTGGTGCGTGGCAGTGGCCCGGCCGGTCGCGTATTGCATGAAGACCTCGATGCCTATCTGGCGCAAGGTCAATCCAACGCTCAAGCGCCAGTCGCCGCCGCTTATGCCCAGCGCAACGACGAAGAACAGATTCAAGTGATCGGCATGCGCCGCAAGATTGCCCAGCGCATGCAAGACGCCACGCAACGTGCCGCGCACTTCAGCTACGTCGAAGAAATCGACGTCACCGCGATTGAAGAACTGCGCGCGCATTTGAACGAAAAACACGGCGCCAGCCGTGGCAAGTTGACCTTGCTGCCGTTCCTCGTCCGCGCACTGGTGGTGGCCCTGCGAGACTTCCCGCAGATGAACGCCCGTTACGACGACGAAGCCCAGGTCATCACTCGCCTCGGCGCCGTGCATGTCGGGGTCGCCACGCAAAGCGATGTCGGCCTGATGGTACCGGTGGTGCGTCACGCCGAAGCGCGCAGCCTGTGGGACAGCGCTGCAGAAATCTCGCGCCTGGCCAACGCCGCCCGCAACGGCAAGGCCAGCCGCGATGAACTGTCCGGCTCGAGCATCACCCTGACCAGCCTCGGTGCGCTGGGCGGCATCGTCAGCACGCCGGTGCTGAATCTGCCGGAGGTGGCCATCGTCGGCGTCAACAAAATCGTCGAACGTCCGATGGTCGTCAAAGGCCAGGTACTGATACGCAAGATGATGAACCTCTCCAGCTCCTTCGATCACCGCGTGGTCGATGGCATGGACGCGGCGCTCTTCATCCAGGCCATTCGCGGCCTGCTCGAACAACCCGCAACGCTGTTTGTGGAGTGATGCAATGCAAACCTTGAACACCACGCTGCTGATCATTGGCGGCGGCCCCGGCGGCTACATCACGGCGATTCGCGCCGGGCAACTGGGTATTCAGAGCATTCTGGTCGAAGGCCAATCGCTGGGCGGCACTTGCTTGAACATCGGCTGCATTCCCTCGAAAGCGCTTATCCACGTGGCTGAGCAGTTTCATCAGACCCAGCAGCACAACCAGCATTCGGCACTGGGTATCAGCGTTTCGGCGCCGACCCTCGATATCAGCAAAAGCGTCGAGTGGAAGGACGGCATTGTTGATCGCCTGACCACTGGCGTCGCCGCATTGCTGAAGAAGAACAAGATTCAAGTTATCAACGGCTGGGCCAAAGTCATCGACGGTAAAACCGTTGAAGTCGGCGACACGCGCATTCAGTGCGAGCATCTGGTGCTGGCCACCGGTTCGACCAGTGTCAACCTGCCGATCCTGCCGATTGGCGGACCGATCATCTCCTCCACCGAAGCGCTGGCGCCGAAAAGCGTGCCGAAACGTCTCGTCGTGGTCGGCGGTGGTTATATCGGTCTGGAGCTGGGCATTGCCTATCGCAAGCTTGGCGCTGAAGTCAGCGTGGTCGAGGCGCAGGAGCGCATTCTGCCGGCCTATGACGCTGAGCTGACGCAACCGGTGCATGAAGCGCTGAAGCAACTGGGCGTGAAACTGTATCTGAACCATAGCGTGCTGGGTTTCGACGGTACGTTGCAGGTGCGTGATCCAAACGGCGACACCCTGAATCTGGAAACGGATCAGGTGCTGGTGGCCGTCGGTCGCAAACCTAATACGCAGGGCTGGAACCTCGAAGCACTTAATCTGGACATGAACGGCTCGGCGATCAAGATCGACAGCCGCTGCCAGACCAGCATGCGCAATGTCTACGCTATCGGCGACCTCAGCGGCGAGCCGATGCTGGCCCACCGCGCCATGGCGCAAGGCGAGATGGTTGCCGAGCTGATCAGCGGCAAAAACCGCGAATTCAACCCAACAGCCATCGCTGCCGTGTGCTTTACCGACCCGGAACTGGTGGTGGTCGGCAAGACGCCGGACGAGGCCAAAGCTGCCGGGCTCGACTGCATCGTTTCCAGCTTCCCGTTCGCCGCCAATGGTCGGGCAATGACGCTGGAGTCGAAAACCGGCTTCGTGCGGGTGGTTGCGCGTCGCGACAATCATCTGATTGCCGGTTGGCAAGCGGTGGGGGTCGGGGTTTCGGAGTTGTCCACGGCGTTCGCGCAGAGCCTGGAAATGGGCGCGCGGCTGGAAGACATCGGCGGCACCATTCATGCGCATCCAACCTTGGGTGAAGCGGTGCAGGAAGCGGCGTTGCGTGCTTTGGGGCATGCGTTGCATCTGTAATTCGGGACTTTTGCGGATGGCCATGAAGGCCCCTTCGCGAGCAGGCTCGCTCCCACATTTGAAATGGGTTCCACCTGTGGGAGCGAGCCTGCTCGCGAATTCCTGAGGGCAACACGAATTATCTGTCTGTCATCCGATAGTCCGGGCTGCGAAACCGCTCAAGAATGAAGTATTGTTGTGCCCATCCAAAAAACGTCAGAAGCCTTGAACCGTTTCGACGGTTGTTCAGTGATAGAGGGTGTCATGGGTAACGAAAGCATCAATTGGGACAAGCTGGGTTTTGACTACATCAAGACCGACAAGCGCTATCTGTCGTACTTTCGCGATGGCGAGTGGGACAAAGGCACCCTGACCGAAGACAACGTGCTGCACATCAGCGAAGGCTCGACTGCCCTTCACTATGGTCAGCAGTGCTTCGAAGGCATGAAGGCCTATCGTTGCAAGGACGGTTCGATCAACCTGTTCCGCCCGGACCAGAACGCCCTGCGCATGCAACGCAGCTGCGCGCGTCTGCTGATGCCGATGGTCGAAACCGAGCAGTTCATCGAAGCCTGCAAAGAAGTGGTTCGTGCCAACGAGCGTTTCATTCCGCCATACGGCACCGGCGGCGCGCTGTACCTGCGTCCGTTCGTGATCGGCGTGGGTGACAACATCGGCGTGCGCACTGCGCCCGAGTTTATCTTCTCGATCTTCTGCATCCCGGTCGGCGCCTACTTCAAGGGCGGCCTGACCCCGCACAACTTCCAGATTTCCAGCTACGACCGCGCCGCCCCACAAGGCACCGGTGCAGCCAAGGTTGGCGGCAACTACGCGGCCAGCCTGATGCCGGGCTCGAAAGCCAAGAAAGCCAACTTCGCTGACGCGATCTATCTGGACCCGATGACCCACACCAAAATCGAAGAAGTCGGCTCGGCCAACTTCTTCGGGATCACCCACGACAACAAGTTCGTGACCCCGAGCTCGCCCTCGGTACTGCCGGGTATCACCCGTCTGTCGCTGATCGAGCTGGCGAAAACGCGTCTGGGCCTGGAAGTGGTTGAAGGCGATGTGCTGATCGACAAACTGGCTGACTTCAAGGAAGCCGGCGCCTGCGGAACTGCGGCGGTGATCACCCCGATCGGCGGCATCAGCTACAACGACCATCTGCATGTGTTCCACAGCGAAACCGAAGTCGGCCCGGTTACCCAGAAGCTCTATAAAGAGCTGACTGGCGTGCAAACCGGCGACATCGAAGCGCCAGCGGGCTGGATCGTCAAGGTTTGATCTGACGGTTGCTGATGTCCAAAAACCCCCACCGGGAAACCGGTGGGGGTTTTTTATTTATAGCGAGATCAAAAGATCGTCCGATCGCGGCCCGAGCCTTCGGCAGCTCCTACAGTGACTCAGTATGCTTGGGACATTTGTGTATCGGGTGTTCACGCTTCCCTGCAGGAGCTGCCGAAGGCTGCGATCTTTTATTTAAGCGCAATCCGTTTCCCGGAACGCCCGGCAATCCCGCTAGCCTGCCCATTCTGCTGCTTGCCCATCCGCGCCTGCGTGATCAGCCCGGGGATCAATTCCCCCTCCGGCAGATTTTTCCAGAACCGCACCGGCAAATGGCCCTGCATCACTTTCGGGTTCAGCCGCGCCGGGTTGAAGATGTGGCTGTAATAGGTCAACCACAGATCGCCGTGCGGATCGTCGACGTTCTGCGCCATTTGCTGCCATTCCACCGGGCATTGGCGCTCATGGATCAGTTGTTCGCCATCGAAATAAACGCCATCACGCGGGGTCGCGATCAGCCAACGGTGCCGGCCCATGCGCGCGACGAAATGCTCGCTGGCGCTATGCAGGATGTCGTGCGCCGGTTCGTGCCACGCCACATATTGCGGGCCGGGCAAATCCGTCGGCCGCTCGATGAAGCGCACGAAGGCATGCAGGTGATGGGCTTCGCGGCGTACTTGCTTGATCCGCCGCTGTAACTCGCTGCCCAGCTTGTCCCCAGCCATCATCGCCGTGCGATCACCGTGGCTGACTCGCCACAGCACCTCGTACAAGAGACTCCAGCGCTGGTCGCCACGATATTGTGCGGCTTGCCCAAGCGTATCGAGCAATGCACGCGGAATTCGCGCCTGAAACGGCCCCTGCCCTTCGGGGATTTGATGCTCACTGGCGAACAGATCACTGACGCCCTCGCTGGCCCAGCTCACCACACTCGGGTCGACTTCATGGCTAAGCAGCCAGCGTGCCTGCTGGCGCCAGGTATCGAACAGGTCGTCGCAATCGAGATTGATCATCCCCACAACCCCATCTGCTGCGGCATCGGCCGGTCGCGCAATTGCTGATAGAGCAATTGACTGGTGACCTCGGCCTGCTGCGGATGGTAATCGCTGGTGATGATGAACGGCTTGGCCTTGGCCAGCACGCAACGCATGCGCGCCACATCTTCGTAACGGATGCGCCGCTGCCGGCGCAACTCCACCAGACGTTCTGTGGTGCGCAGGCCAATGCCGGGAATACGCGCGATCAACGAGGGTTCGGCGCTGTTCAGATCGAGCGGGAATACCTCGCGATTCTGCAGCGCCCACGCCAGTTTCGGGTCGATGTCCAACGCCAGGTTTCCCGGCCCCTTGAGCAACTCGCCGGCGCTGTAGCCGTAGCTGCGCAACAGAAAATCAGCCTGATACAGGCGATGCTCGCGCATCAGCGGCGGTGCAGCCAGTGGCACGCTTTTCGGGCTGTCGGGGATCGGACTGAACGCCGAGTAGTAGACCCGACGCAGCCGGAAGTTACCGTACAAGGCCTGGGCGCCATGGAGGATGGTGCTGTCGTCGGTGTCATCGGCGCCGACAATCATCTGCGTGCTTTGTCCGGCCGGTGCGAACTTTGGCGCACGAGGCTCGTTGAGTACGGTCTGCTCGCCGGTGTAGATGGTCTGCATCGCCTGCTTGATCGAACCGATGTGCTTTTCCGGTGCGAGGATTTGCAGGCTGGCATCGGTTGGCAGCTCGATGTTGACGCTCAGGCGATCAGCGTAGCGCCCGGCCTCCGCGATCAACGCAGGGTCAGCTTCGGGAATGGTCTTGAGGTGGATGTAGCCGCGAAACTCGTGCTCTTCGCGGAGCAATTTGGCCACTCGAACCAGCTGCTCCATGGTGTAGTCCGCCGAGCGGATGATCCCCGAGCTGAGAAACAGCCCGCTGACGCAGTTACGCCGGTAGAAGTCCATGGTCAGCGCCACGACTTCCTCGGGCGTGAAACGCGCGCGAGGCACATCACTGGAGCGGCGGTTGACGCAGTACTGGCAATCGTAGAGGCAGAAATTGGTCAGCAGGATTTTCAGCAGCGAGACGCAGCGCCCGTCCGGCGTATAGCTGTGGCAAATGCCCATGCCATTGGTCGAGCCCAGACCACTCTTGCCCTCGGAACTGCGCTTGGGCGCGCCACTGCTGGCGCAGGAGGCGTCGTACTTGGCGGCGTCGGCGAGAATGCTGAGCTTGTCGATAATTTGCATGGCACGGGCCCTTTACTGGTTGCATATACAGTATAGGGTCGACCTGTCAGGTTCAAGGTGAAAAAGTGCCCTTCGTCGGTAGATCAAAAGATCGCATCGTGCGATAGCTTCTACACGTGATCACGGCCCGCCGAAGGCTGGGGTCTTTTGGTCTGGCTGTTCTCAATCGGCAACGCGATACCGAACTTCGCACGAATTTCCTTGCGCCCCACCGCCGTCAACGCCAACGCCCGACTGTCCAGATCCTGCGTCACCCACTTGCGCTTGAGCGCTGCTTGCAGCAACGCCTCCCCCAGTGACCCGCCAAGATGTGGCCGGCGCATGCTCCAGTCCAGGCACGGGCAGGCAAATTTGCGCCGCAATGCATTCAAGTCCTCGACCTCAATGCCCAACCCCGCAAACAGCGCCTTACCGTTGTCGCTCAAGCGATACGCCTGCTCGTCGGTTGCCACCAACCACCCCGCTTCGAGCAAACGGTCGTGCAGCATCACCGCCAGTGTCCCGGCCATATGGTCGTAGCACGTGCGGGCGAATTGCAGGCGATCGGGTGTGTGTGGCTTGAAGGTTGGCGCGGCGTTCTGGCTGATCACCATCAACGCTTCCAGCGCCTGTGCGACGCGTTTGTCGGCGAGGCTGTAATACCGATGGCGACCCTGAACATGCAGACGCACCAGCGCCAGGTCCTTGAGTTTGGCCAGGTGCGCACTGGCGGTGGAGGCGCTGACTTCAGCAACGGCTGCCAGCTCGGTGCTGGTGCGAGCGTGGCCGTCCATCAGCGAGCAGAGGATTTTCGTCCGCGCCGGCTCGGCGATGGCGGCGGCCACCTGCGAGACGCCGATGTCTTGATGTTCTGCGTGCATATTTCGCTCCCTGACGAATCATCGCCGTTACGGACTGCAGATAGTAGCAACACTTTCCTCATCGACAAGGCTGCGAACCATGGATCCGATCATCGCTGCAACTCATGCCGATCCTTATCCCTACTACGCAAAACTACGCAGCATGGGCGGACTGACCTTTGATCCCGAACTGAGACTGTGGGTCGCCAGCAGCGCTCGCGCCGTCTGCGCGGTATTGGCTCATCCAGACTGCCGGGTGCGGCCAGCGCTGGAGCCGGTGCCCAAAGCGATTGCCCGGGGCATGGCCGGCAAGGTCTTCGGCCACCTGATGCGGATGAACGACGGCGAACGCCAGCGCTGCGCCCGATCGGCGTTTGAACCGGCGCTGGGGTTGATCGATCAGGACGAAGTCCGGGCGCGAGTCAACGCACGACTGCTCAGCACGGATGCGGACGGCTTGTACAAAGCCATGTTCCGCGGTCCGGTGTCGGTGGTGGCAGCGTTGCTCGGGTTTTCTCCGGCGCAGAGTCGGACGATCAGTGCGCTGACGGCGGATTTTTCGGCGTGCCTGTCGCCACTGAGCACCGACGTGCAACTGGCGGCTGCCCATGTCGCCGCCGAACAGTTGCGCAGGCAGTTCATCGAGTTGTTGGCCGAGCCCGCGGTGAACAGTTCTTTGCTTGCAGGTATCAGACAGCGCTTTGAAGGGGATGAAGAAAACCTGATCGCCAACCTGATCGGCCTCTGCTCGCAGACGTTTGAAGCCTGCGCGGGACTGATCGGCAATGCGCTGCTGGCGTTACATCGTCAGCCCGAGTTGCGTGGCGAATCAGTGGAAGCCTTGCTGAGTGAACTCCAGCGCTTCGACCCGTCGGTACAGAACACCCGGCGCTTTGTCGCCGCATCCTGCGAAATCGATGGTGTGCGCGTCGAGGCTGGCGCGGTGATTCTGGTGCTGCTGGCCTCGGCCAACCGCGATCCGGCCCTGAACGACAACCCCGACCAGTTTCTACTGGATCGCCCAAACCGCCGCAGTCTGAGCTTTGGCAGCGGTCGACATCAATGTCCGGGGCAAGCGCTCGCCATGAGTATTGCCAGCGCGACGGTGAAGGAAATTCTCACTCACGGCATAGAACTGGAACACCTGAACTGGCACTACCGCCCGTCCCTCAATGGGCGGATTCCACTGTTCACTGAAGTGAAGAATTAAGCGCTGTGCAGTTCGATGGTCAAGTGCGACAGCTCATGCACCGGTGCCAGCCGTGCGCGTACTGCTTCTGCGGTAACCCCTGCACTCGCTACCACGCTGACAATCGCGGCCCGAGCTTGCGGGCCAACCTGCCAGACGTGGAGATCGCTGATCCGCACGTCGCCCGAGGTTTCCAGCAGCTCGCGGATTTCGGCAGCCACCGGCTCATCGGTGGCGTCGAGCAACACAGCGGAGCTGTCACGCATCAGGTTGAACGCCCATTTGGCAATGACGATGGCGCCGACAATACCCATCGCCGGATCCAGCCAGACCCAGCCGAGATACCGGCCAGCCAGCAACGCGGCAATCGCCAGTACCGAAGTCAATGCATCGGCCAGCACATGAACGTAGGCTGAACGCAGGTTGTTGTCGTGATGGTGATGACCGCCATGTTCGTGAGCATGGTCATGATGATGGTCGTGGTCATGCCCGTGGTGGCCCATCAACACAAAGGCGCTGACCAGATTGACCGCCAGCCCCACAACGGCAATCACTGTCGCCTCGCCAAACGCCACGGTGGTCGGCTGGAACAGACGCAGGATCGACTCGCCGGCAATGCCCAGCGATACCAGCCCCAGCACCATGGCCGAGGCGAAACCGGCCAGATCACCGACCTTGCCGGTGCCGAAGCTGTAGCGCCTGTTGTTGGCATTGCGCCGGGCAAAACCATAGGCCGCAGCGGCAATACCCAACGCGCCGGCATGGGTCGCCATATGAAAACCGTCGGCCAGCAATGCCATGGAGCCAGTGATATAACCGGCGGCAATCTCGCCGATCATCATTACAAACGTCAGCGCGACCACCCAAAGTGTGCGACGGGCGTTTTCATCGTGAGAGGCGCCGAGAAACTGGTGATCGTGGCTGTGGCGATCAATCTGTGGAGTCAGATTCATGATGTTGGCGCTCTATTTGGAATAACGGCGGATAGCCTGAAGCAAGTCTTCGGCACCTTGTGCGCGCGCTTCGTCGCTGAGGTCGGGGTGCGCGACGTGCTCACGGGTGTGAGCTTCAATGAATTGCTCCATCAAGCCGTTGACCGCCCCCCGAATCGCCGCGACCAGATGCAGGGTCTTGGCACAATCGGCATCACCTTCGAGCGCTTTTTCCACCGCTTGAACCTGACCGGCAATGCGCCGGACGCGGTTGAGCAGTTCATCTTTGTGTTCATGAATATGCGACATACCTATACCCCCTACCCCTATACTTCTTGCATGCTCGCTGATTACATCGCCACCGGCAAGAGGCAACCGGATGAGAGGAGCAGACCCTTGCCGATCCTCCGCGTCTGCAAGATGGACGTGTGCAGATAAAGGTTATGCGGCATCGCTGATCGCCGACAGCGACGGCTTGAGCCTTGGTTGATGCAGTATTGGGATCAACCGTGACACTACCGGCCACTTCCGGCGGGCAGAACGGTGTAGTAGCGATTTCGGGCAAGCTGAGTTTCACGCGCACATTCGTAAATCAGTGGAAACTCAGCTCAGGCGTTTCGACCTCGTTGACGAGAGCTCAAGATCCCGTCGCGCCCAGCAATTGCTGGCGCAGTTCGGGATTGCGCGTACGCGGATTCAACCAGATATCAAAAAACGCTCGGGCAAACTGCGGGTCGTCGATCTCATGCTGCAACTGCTGACCGACAAAAAAACGTGCGCCCTGCCCCGGCAAATACACCCCGGTGATACGGGTGCCGGCCTGAACATCGACGAACGCCTGCTGCATCTGTGTCTGCCAGCCGGTCAGTTGTGCCGGGGTGACGGAGGCTCCATTCAGACGTTTGATTTCATCAACGCTGGCTTCGACCAGATCGTCGCGAGAAATCTTGCGCTGGTAGATCAACTCCAGGGCAAAAGGCTGCCCGTCTGCCAGAGGCTGCGCGGCACTCCACAGCCGTGCGTTATAAACGTCGAAACCGAACACACTGAAATCGCCGGTACCAATGATCCTGGCGCCGGGCACTTCGTCCTGCCAGTTGGCCCAGACAGGCGCCACCAGCAAGGCCCAAAAGCTTATGGCACAGCACCCACGCAAAACATTTTTTGATCGGCTCATTACGTCATCGACTCTGCGAATCCCTCATAAGCAAAGCATAGCCGGATATCAGATCAAAAATCTTGTATACAAAAATTGCACGCATCTGCAGCAATGTACGTGCAGCAATGCTACCGTGGCCGTCTCTCACTGACGGAGACACCCGCGTGCTGATCCTAAAACTGCTGCTGATTCCCGGTTTTTTGCTGCTGATCTCATTGGCCGGCAAGCGCTGGGGGCCTAGCGTCGCCGGTTGGCTGTCGGGTTTGCCGGTGGTGGTCGGGCCGATTCTGTTTTTCCTGGCGATCGAACAGGGGCCGCAGTTTGCCGCGCAGTCAGCAGTGGCCGCGTTGTCGGCGATGTTCGCCATGATCGCCTTCTGCATCACGTACGCGCAGGTCGCGCAGAAGGCGAACTGGCCGTGGGCGCTGAGCGCTTCGCTGGCGGTCTGGGCGACGCTGGCGTTGGTCTTGTCGCTGATCCCGGCGTCGCTGCCGTTTTCTATAGGGGCGGCCGCAGTTGCTTTATTGGCGGCGCCCTACCTGTTTCCCAAGGTGCAACCGGTACTCAATCGCTCGGCGCCAAAGTCGGACAAACTGATCTGGCGGATGATCGCCGGTGCGGCGTTGACGCTGCTGGTGACGATGCTGGCCAGCACCGTCGGTGAACGCTGGAGCGGATTGCTGGCAGTCTTCCCGGTGCTCGGCAGTGTCATGGCGGTGTTTTCCCAGCAGACCCGCGGCCCCGAGTTTACTGCGGCGTTGTTGCGCGCGACGGCGACGGGGATGTACTCGTTTTCGGCTTTTTGTCTGGTGTCAGCGCTGACCTTGCCAAGCCTGGGCTTCAGCGGATTTGCTATTGGCGTGGCCGTGTCAGTGGCCATGCTTGGCGTCACGCGCAAACTGCTGGCCAAACCGGCACCGCAGCCGCAAGCCTGACGAGACGTGCTGGAGTGCCGAGGCGCTGCGTGGGATGATCGCCCGCCTGGCATGACCACTTCCCGGAGATTCGAATGACATTGTTGAGCAAGAAAGCCGTCGTCCTGTTGCTGGCGGCGGTTGCCGGCCTCGGCGCCATCAACGCTCAGGCCGCCAAGGCCAAGGAAAAAACCGCCACCGAGAAGGTTTCGATGCTGGGCGGCAAATTCGCCTTCACCCTGCCCAAAGGCTTCGTTGCCGAACCGCTGCCGGCCAGCCCGACCGGTGCCACGGGCACGATGTACACCAATCAGACCAGCAAAACCGTGGTCATCGCCGCAGAAAACCAGATCCCCGAAGGCAACAACGTCAAGGACAACGACAGCGAGTTCCTGGACGGCAGCGTGTCAGATTTCATCGAAGCCCAGCGCAAAGCGCTACCGGACTTCAACAAACTCAGCGAAAAAAGCCTGACCCAGAAAGGCACTGGCCTGGGCTTGCGTCAGGTCGACAGCACCGCCAGCCAGGGCGGCGGCCAAACCCTCAACACGACGTTGATGGCGGGTTCCGGGACACGCATGGCGCTGGTTCAGGTGATCTCCCGGGTCAGCGACAAGAAAGGTCACGATGCGCTGGTGAAGACCATCCTCAAGGATTGAGCTGTTGCAGCCAGGCGTTCAAGTCCCGCAGTTCGGCCACACTGATGCTGTGGCCGACGCCGGGATACGCGTGAAACTGCGGTTTGTAATCCAGCTTCTGGAGTAATGCATTGGCCTCAGCACCGAGGTGATACGGCACTGGATCATCGGCCGTGCCGTGACCGATGAAGATGCTCAGCGGCAGCGGTTGTTGCCCTGTCTTCAGCTCTGCCTTCAACACCGGCAATAAACGCCCGCTCAACGCTGCAATACCGCCCACCGCCACGGGTGGTCGCAGGCCCACCTCGTAGGTCATCATCGCGCCCTGGCTGAAGCCGATCAGGTACACCTTGTCCGGGGCAGCGTGATATTTCTTCGCCGCTTGCGCGACAAAATCCCGAAGTTTCTGGCCGCTGGTTTTCAGATCATCAGTCTCGCCGTTGTAGGCACCTTCGCCTTTCTTGCGAAACCACTGGAAACGCCCTTCGCCCAACGCCAGCGGTGCCTGCACCGAGAGGTAGTTGTACTGCGCCGGCAGCTGAAATTTCATGCCGATCAGATCGGCTTCATTGCTGCCGTAACCGTGCAGGAAAATCACCAACGGACGTGGATCGGCGTCAGGGTGAACCTGTTCGATGTACTTGAGCGGCAGATCGGATTGCAGTGTGATTTGAGCATGAGCGGCGGTGGACGCCAGGAGGGTCAACAGAGCAAACACCTTCAACATAAATCTTCCTTCACCGGGTGCAGGGTTCGGGGGGAGCCTAACATCCTGAAGCGAGGATCCAAATGTTGTGGTGCCGCGGATGCTGCCATCGCTGGCAAGCCAGCTCCCACAGGAATCTATGGTGTTCACATAACCTTGTGGGAGCTGGCTTGCCAGCGATGAGGCCAGCAAATACAGCAAAAATCGGTCAGTCGTTAGTCAATTTACCCGTGCGAAACGGTACCCGCCCCGCCACTTTCGCTTGCCAGATCCCCGGCTCGGTGTAACGCCCGCGATCAATCGCAAACAACACCCCGCTGGTTCCTGCACGCACGGTGGTGACGCGATCTTGCAATGGATCCACCACCTCGAACAACGCATCCCCCTGCTCTACCCAATCGCCCGCCGAGCGCAGAAAACTCACCACACCATGGTGCGGCGCGAAGAGGTATTCGGTGCCTTCGAATGGCATGCCTTCGCAGCATTCGCCTGGCGCCGCCGGCCATTCACCGCTGATGAAACCCTGCTCCGCCAGAAACCCGAGAATCGCTTCGCAATTGGCCTGCGCCTGGTCGACCCGGGTATCGCCCATGCTGCCCAGCTCCAACGTGGTCGCGAGGTTGGCCGCTGGAATTGCCGCGTCCGGGAAGGCTCGTGCCAGACGCAGCCACGGCGTCGAACAGGATTCATCGAACGAGCTGCCACCGGAATCTTCACACAGCAACGCCACGCCAGCCTTCAAGCGCGCCGCCAATGACTGCCACTGCGGCCAGTGCTGGGGCAGCGCATAAAGGTGAATCGCGGCGTCGAAATCGCAGTGCAGATCGAGGGTGATATCGGCATCGCAAGCATGGCGCAGCAACAAACGATGCAGGGCTTGCAGTTGCGAGGCCGGGGCCGGCAGATCATCGAAGACCTGGAGCATGGTCTGGCGGATCAGCGCGATATTGGCGTCGGCATCAGAACCCAGGCGATCACCGATCAACGCTGCCACTGGCGCACTGAGTTCGACGAACGCACGGTTGAAGTTCTTGCCGCTGCCCAATTCGAAGCGGCCCATGTGATTGCCTTGCAGATGCTGATCGAGTCCGATCGGGTTAGCCACCGGCACCAGTTCAATCACACCTTGCAAACGACCCTGCGCTTCAAGTGCATTCAGGCGTTGCTTGAGTTCCCACGCGGTGCGCATGCCCGGCAGTTCATCGGCGTGCAGGCTGGCCTGGATGTATACCTTGCGGGCACCCGCGCCGTAACGAAACACACTGAGGGAACGTTCGCTGCCCAAATGGCTCCAGGGCAGAAGATGGTCGATGCGTTGCATAAGAAAACTCCGCGAACTCTGTAGGAGCTTCCGCAGGCTGCGGCAGCTCCTACATTGGAAAGGTGTTGTGCAGGATAAATCATGGGCATAAAAAAAGTGGCCACCGCGCAAACGGGGCCACTTTTTCTACGGCGTATTAATGGCCGTACACGTCAAAGTCGAAGTACTTGTCCTGCACTTTCTTGTACTCGCCGTTGGCGCGGATTTCAGTGATGGCTTTGTTGAACTGCTCAGCCAGGGCCGCATCGCCCTTGCGCACTGCAATCCCGGCGCCGCCGCCGAAGTATTTGGCGTCTTCGTAGGTCGGGCCGACAAATTCGAAGCCTTTACCCGCGTCGGTTTTCAGGAAACCGTCGCTGAGGTTGACCGAGTCGGCCAGCATCGCGTCCAGACGGCCAGACGTCATGTCGAGGTTGGCTTCCTGCTGCGAGCCGTAACGAACCAGGTCGATCCCGGCCGGGACCAGCACTTCAGTGGCGAAACGGTCGTGGGTACTGGCGCGCAGTACACCGACTTTCTTGCCTTTGAGCTGGGTCAGCGGATCGGTGACATTGGAGCCGGCCTTCATCACAAAGCGGGCCGGTGTGTGGTAGTACTTGATGGTGAAATCGACGTTTTTCTTGCGGTCGTCAGTGATGGTCATCGAGGACAGGATCGCGTCGATTTTCTTCACTTTCAGCGCCGGGATAAGGCCATCGAATTCCTGCTCGACCCAGGTACATTTGACTTTCATCTGCTCACACAGCGCATCGCCGATATCCACGTCGAAACCGGTGAGTTTGCCGTCAGGGGTTTTCATCGAGAACGGCGGGTAACCGGCTTCGATACCGATGCGGATCGGTTTGGCGTCTTCGGCCACAGCGGTCAGGGACAACATCGACAGTGCCAGGGCACCGAACATCACTAGCTTCTTCATTTATTACTCCTGTGTGCGGAGGCTTTTATTGGCAGCTTTCGATTCAGCGTTCGGTCATGGCCATATAGCGGCAAAAAACCGAAGTGGTCGGCAGTCTATGGCGGCGCGCACAGGGCAAATTGTTTTTAAGCGACAATTACTTACAGAACTTCGGCGCACTGATTGACCGGGGTCAACAGGTGCGCCGTCGTGGTGCAAAGACTGTAGGACAAGAGCATTTCCAGCGCAGAAATAAGCTGATTTCCATGTAGGAGCTGCCGCAGGCTGCGATCTTTTGATCTGGTTTTTTTACCGCAAGATCAAGAGATCGCAGCCTGCGGCAGCTCCTACAATGGGATCAGCATTCGCAGCCGATTGCGGTTTTGGCGGCTTGCTCAACGCTCAATTGAAAACCTTCGTCGAGCCAACCTGTCACGCCACCGATCATCTCCTTGACCGGGTAATCCAGCGCCGCCAGTTTCACCGCAGCCTTGTTCGCGCCATTGCAATGCGGGCCGGCGCAATAGACCACAAACAGCGTGGTTTTCGGGTAACCCGCCAAACCTTCAACGGTCAGCCGCCGCGTTGGAATATTGATCGCGCCCGGTATATGACCTCGCTCGAAGGCCACTGGTCCGCGAACATCGACCAGCACAAAGTCGACCGCACCGGCCTCAAGACTGCTGAACACGTCGGAACAATCGGTTTCGAACGTCAGACGACTGCTGAAATGCATGAGGGCGATGGCCGACGGGGCGGCAGGGATTTCGCAAACCAGGCTGGTCATAAGGTGTTGCTCCTTCATCTGAGTGGGTGTGAACAGACTTTATCCAGCCAACGCTTATCGCTAAAGTGGCGCACAAGACACCCACCGGGAATTTTCCGCCAAATGCCTACTTCACCAGGTTTGGTCGCGATTCTGGCCTACGACGGCCTCTGCACATTCGAGTTCGGCATCGCCGTAGAAATCTTCGGCCTGACCCGGCCGGAGTTTGAGTTCCCGTGGTACGAGCACGCGATTGCGGCGGTCGATCAAGGCCCGATGCGCGCCATGGGCGGGATTCAGGTGCTGGCTGACGGGGGGTTAGAGCTGCTGACCGAGGCCCGCACCATCATCATCCCCGGCTGGCGCGACCGAAATGCTGCGGTGCCTCCAGCATTGATTGACGCGCTGCGTCAGGCCCACGCACGGGGTGCGCGGCTGTTGTCGATCTGCTCAGGCGTTTTTGTGCTGGCCGCCAGCGGCCTGCTCGATGGGCGTGGCGCCACCACCCATTGGCGTTACACGGCGGAACTGGCGCAGCGCTTTCCAGCCATTGCAGTCGATCCGGATGTGCTCTACGTCGACTCCGGCCAGTTGATCACTTCGGCAGGCAGCGCGGCCGGCATCGACGCCTGCCTGCATCTGGTCGCGCGCGACTTTGGCACGCAGGTCGCCAACTCGGTGGCGCGGCGGCTGGTGATGTCGCCGCAGCGTACCGGCGGTCAAGCGCAATTCATTCCGACCCCTGTTTGCCAGACACCGCGCAACGATCTGTCACGCGTGATGCAATGGGCCCGCGAGCGCTTGCATGAGCCGCTGGAAGTGCGCGATCTGGCGAGTGAAGCGGCGATGAGCGAGCGAACATTCCTGCGGCGTTTCACTGAAGCCAGCGGGCAATCGCCCAAGGCGTGGTTGCAGCATGAGCGGTTGGCGCGGGCGCGGGAGTTGCTGGAGAGCACAGACCAACACACCGAGCAGATTGCCGAGCGCTGCGGTTATCGGTCGGTGGAGAGTTTCCGGGTGGCGTTTCGCGGGGTGGTTGGAGTGCCGCCGTCGGTGTATCGAGAGCGCTTTGGGGGTGGAGTCAGAATCACTTCTTGAGGGGATTTTCAAGGGCGCAATCGCGACCAGGCTTACTCCTACAGTGGAGCTGTGGTGTGATCGGTCCATGTGAACAATGTTGAAAATCAGCTCACGAAGATATCCCTGTCTGGAACCAAATAACTGGAAATCCAGAGGGGGCTTGATTTATATCGATTTCGATATAATCTTATGATCAGGTGATTGCTGCCATGCCTTGCAACACAACGCCGCACCACGATTTTAGTTGAGCGATTAGGCTTTTCCGGTCAAAACAGGAGAAGTCGATGCCAAGACACAAGGATGTGGTGTTTGTCGGGAGCGCACTCAAGGATCTGAAAGCTTTCCCGATTGATGCTCGCAGAGCTGCGGGATTTCAATTGGATCTATTGCAGCAGGGTGACGAACCCTTTGATTGGCGCCCCGTGAAAACAGTAGGTCGGGGCGTCAACGAAATCAGGATCACTGAGGATTCAGGAGCGTTTCGAGTGTTTTACGTGGTCAACCGACCCGAGGCGATCTATGTGCTGCACGCCATACACAAGACCACCCGCAAAACTGAAACGCGAGATATCGAATTAGCACGCACCAGATACCAGGAAATCATTTAGCCATGAAGGATCATCAAATCGCTTCCCAGCGTTTCTCAAACGTCTGGGACGCTCTGGAAGATACCCCGCAGGAGGCTGCCAATATGCGTTTGCGGGCCAAACTGATGCGCACACTTTGCGAGACCATCCGCGCTTGGGAGCTTCCACAAAAGGATGCAGCGAAAAAACTGGGGATCAGTCAGCCACGCCTGAACGATGTACTCAATGGCAAGATCGACAAGTTCTCTCTGGATGCGTTGGTCAATCTGTCCGCCGCAGCGAAGCTGGAAGTGGACATCTGTTTCCCGCTAAATCCACCACTGCAGTGGGCCTGACAGTCGCCTGCTCTCACAGGCATTGCATCGAACCTGCAGAGCTTGTTCGAGACTACGTCGACACATTCACCGCCGAAAGCCGGAGAGAATAAAGAGTGTATGTGCCCTGAGGCAAACCTCCACAGCATCCAGCGAGTTCAGCAGCTCGCTGGAGGACTCGGTACTGCCCTCACCGTCGTGACGAGTCTTGGCAAGAAGTCCTTTGCCGAGCCGATCGATGATTTGATTTTGATAAAGCACGGGCCACACATCCATTGATCTGTCCTTGATGGGTCAAAACAAACGGCAAAGCCAGCCTCAATCCTCCCGCGTCAAAACCTCCAGCAACTCAATCTCAAACACCAGATTCGAATTCGGCGGAATTTTGCCCATGGTCCGTTCCCCGTACCCCAGATGCGCCGGCACCAACAGTTTGCGTTTACCGCCCACCTGCATGCCCATCAGCCCCTGATCCCAGCCCTTGATCACGCGGCCGGTGCCGATCACACACTGAAATGGTTTGCCACGGCTGTAGGAAGAGTCGAATTCGGTGCCGTCTTCCAGCCAGCCGGTGTATTGGGTGGTGATCAGCGCACCTTTGACGGCAGCTTTGTCCCCGCCCGGTTGCAGGTCGATGATTTGTAGTTCGTTCGTCATGGCTGTTTCACTCAGTCGGGATGGCCCGGTAGGGGCACGGACGGCGTTTTTCGCAGAATTCGTTGCCGATGGCAATGCATGGAACCGAAACACGCAGCGCTGCTCACATGTGTATCGACATCGTATTTAGCCAAGGAAGCTCTGATGACCGACTCACGTTTGCTGCGCAGTTTCATTCCGCCGTACATCCTCAATCGCATCATCGCCCACGGTTCGGAGCCGCAACGGACTGCGGCGATGCGCACCCTCAATCATGTGCGCAGCCTGCTGCCCAATCCCGGCCCGCCTTCGCGTCCGTTGGCCCAGGCAATCCTGCCGCCATCGAACAAACCCGGCATCGCACAGCGCAGCATCCATGATGCTCAAAACAAAATGCTGCTGCCCGGGATTGAGGTACGTGTGGAAGGACAGGCGGCAACAGGCGATCCGGCGGTCGATGAAGCTTATGAGGCGCTGGGTGCCAGCTATGATTTCTTCTGGAAGGTGTTGGGCCGCGACTCGATCGACAACAACGGGTTTGCCCTGATCGGCAGCGTGCATTACGGCCAAGGCTACGAAAACGCCTTCTGGAATGGCGCTCAAATGGTGTTCGGTGACGGTGATGGGGAAATTTTCCAGCGTTTCACCCGCTCGCTCGACGTCATCGCCCACGAACTCGCCCATGGCGTGACGGAAAGCGAAGCCGGTCTGATTTACGCGAACCAATCGGGTGCACTTAACGAATCACTGTCGGATGTGTTCGGCGTGTTGACCAAGCAATATTCGCTCAGCCACACGGCGGAGCAGGCTGACTGGCTGATCGGCGCTGATCTGCTGATGCCACAAATCCACGGAAAGGGGCTGCGCTCGATGTCGCATCCCGGCACGGCTTATGACGATCCGCTGTTGGGCAAGGATCCGCAACCGGATCACATGCGCAAGTTCGTCATTACCACCGAAGACAATGGTGGCGTGCATATCAACTCAGGGATTCCCAACCGGGCGTTCTATCTGGCGGCTCGAACCTTGGGCGGTTTCGCTTGGGAGAAAGCCGGGCGGATCTGGTACGACACGCTGTGCGACAAAAGCTTGAGTCAGGACGCAACGTTTGAGGCATTCGCCGGGTTGACGGTCGAAAACGCTGGCAAGCGCTTCGGTACCAGAGAGGTAACTGCGGTGCGTGAGGCCTGGGCTCAGGTCGGTATCGAATTGGTCGTGGAGGTCGTATGAAAGTTCTACCCGAGTTAGGTGACGATTCCGTAGTGCGGGTATCCCGTCAGGGTGGCGTGGCGGCCATTCATAGCCTGAGCCGCCCCCGTGAAATCGAATTCGCTCAATGCGACATCAGCGAACGCACCCGAATCTGCTCGGTGCTGGAGGGGTGCCTGCCCCTGGACAGCGCCGAAACCGGGCGCGCAGACCAGCGCTTCTATCAGATAGAAGTGCGCTACCCATCCGGGGAAATGGTGCTGAAAGTGCCGGAGGATCAGGCGCCGGGAGATCTGGTGCATCTTTGGGACAAGGGGCAGTTGTTGTAAGCGCGGAACTGCAAAATCAGCCATCCGTGGCTGATCATCTGAAGCGGCTTAACGTTCTACTGGCTGCATCTCGACAATCGTCCCGTTGGTGATCATCACCATCACGTACTGATCTTTGATCTGCACCCACTGCGCTTGCTCAACCGGTGCTTTCAAACCTTTCGCTTTCCAGTTTTTCAAGGCTTTGTCGCTGCGTTGATAAACGTCTGGCGCGCGGTCGTTGATCTTTAGTTCGCGATCGCTGACGGGGGACTGGACGGAGGGATCGTTCGAGGTTTGCGCCGCTTGAACAATCGGGCTGATCCCGGCAATGCCGGCGACCAGGGCCAGGCTGGCGAATAGGGTTTTGCTGTTCATCGGTGAATCTCCAGAGATATGTACTACCTGAACTCCGACTGCGCGGCGGCGAAATCATTCCTTGTTTTTTGTTTGGACTGGCCGGGGGATTTCTTTCGTTAAACAGGTCGTCATCGCTGGCAAGCCAGCTCCCACAGGTTTCGATGGCGGTTACAAAACTTGAGCTCCTTACAGATCTTTGTGGGAGCTGGCTTGCCAGCGATGAGGCCGGCACAGGCAACATCTCCAGCGCCTGAACGCACGCCTTCGCGAGCAGGCTCGCTCCCACTGATGATCGCAATGCCAGCCCATTGATTCACTTTCAGCATCAATCCATGCCAACAATGCAATTAACAGATTGTTACATCTGCGCCACCATCCGCCTCAATAAAAACCGTGCGCCGCCTCCCCGTAGCGCACGTCATAAAAGCGGTGGAGTTCTTTTCTATGACAGCCTCAATCCCACACGGCGGCTCGCGGGCCGGTGCCATTTTCCGAGTGACCTCGGGTAACTTCCTCGAACAGTTCGACTTCTTTCTGTTCGGCTTCTACGCCACCCAGATCGCGGCGGTGTTCTTTCCGGCGAGCAGTGAATTCGCCTCCCTGATGATGACCTTTGCAGTGTTTGGCGCAGGCTTCCTGATGCGTCCGCTGGGGGCGATTGTGCTTGGCGCCTACATCGATGATGTCGGTCGGCGCAAAGGGTTGATTGTCACCCTGTCGATCATGGCCAGCGGCACGATATTGATTGTATTGGTGCCTGGTTACGAAACCATCGGCCTGTTCGCCCCGGCGCTGGTATTGATCGGGCGACTGTTGCAGGGTTTCTCGGCCGGTGCGGAACTGGGTGGCGTGTCGGTGTATCTCTCCGAGATCGCCACGCCGGGCCGCAAAGGTTTTTTCACCGCGTGGCAATCAGCGAGTCAGCAAGTGGCGATCATCGTCGCGGCTGCCTTGGGTTACGCGCTGAACGCATGGATGGCGCCGGAAGTGGTTGCCGATTGGGGCTGGCGGATTCCGTTTTTCATCGGCTGCATGATCGTCCCGTTCATCTTTTTCCTTCGCCGTAATCTGGCGGAAACCGAAGAGTTCGCCGCACGCAAGCACCGCCCGAGCATGGGCGAAGTGTTCCGTACCCTCGGCCAGAACTGGGGCGTGGTGCTCGGCGGGATGCTGATGGTCGCCCTGACCACCACCGCGTTTTACCTGATCACCGTATACGCGCCGACCTTCGGCAAAACCGTGCTGCATCTGAGCACGTCCGATGCGTTGCTGGTGACGCTGTTGGTGGGTGTGTCGAACTTCTTTTGGCTGCCGATCGGCGGCATGTTGTCCGACCGCATCGGTCGTCGTCCGGTGCTGATCGCGATGTCGCTGCTGGCCTTGGCCACGACCTATCCGGCACTGTCGTACCTGGTGCAGGCGCCAAGTTTCAACCACATGCTGCTGTCGCTGTTGTGGCTGTCGTTTATTTACGGTTTGTACAACGGCGCGATGATTCCGGCGCTCACCGAGATCATGCCGGTGGAAGTACGCGTCGCCGGTTTCTCCCTCGCCTACAGCCTGGCCACAGCGATCTTCGGCGGTTTCACGCCGGCGATGTCGACCTTCCTGATTCAGTACACCGGCGACAAAGCCGCGCCGGGCTACTGGATGAGCATCGGTGCGCTGTGCGCATTGCTCGCGACGCTTTACCTCTATCGCCGCGCAGGCGGCCGTCTGCAACCGGCTACTGCATAAGGAACCACGACCATGAAAAAACTGTTGAATCTGGGCGCCCTCGCCCTCCTCGCTTTCAGCGCCCTGGCGCACGCCGAACAAGTAAACGTGATGACCTCGGGCGGCTTCACCGCGGCCTATAAAATCCTCGGCCCGAAATTCGCCGCGACCACGGGCAACACCCTCGACACCCAGTTCGGCCCGTCGATGGGCAAGGCGCCAGAGGCAATTCCCAATCGCCTCGCGCGTGGCGAGCACGCCGACGTGGTGATCATGGTCGGCTACGCCCTCGACGAATTGATCAAACAAGGCAAGGTCGACCCGGCATCGCGGGTAGAACTGGCGGACTCGCGGATCGGCCTGGTGGTACGCGCTGGCGCGCCGAAACCGGACATCAGCAACGTCGAGAGCCTGAAGAAAACCCTGCTTGACGCGCAATCGGTGGCGTACTCCGACAGCGCCAGCGGCGTGTACATCGAGCAGCAGTTGTTCAAGAAACTCGGCATCGAAGATCAGTTGAAACCGAAGGCGAAGATGATCGCGAAAATCCCCGTGGGCTCGGTGGTTGCCACGGGTGATTATCAACTGGGCTTCCAGCAGGTCAGCGAATTGCTGCCGGTGCCAGGCGTGAGTTTCGTGGCGAAGATTCCAGAGTCGGTGCAATCGGTGACGCGCTTCGCTGCGGGGATTCCGGTCAACGCGCAACATCCCGCCGAGGCCAAAGCGTTACTCGCCTACCTCGCTGCGCCGGCCGCACAGGCTGACGTGCAGGCGACCGGGCTGGATTCGGTCAAGCGTTGATAATCGGCGGCTGGACTTTCATTTCCACCACCAGCCGCTCCAGTTCAAGTGCCGCCGGGGTCAGCGTGCGATCCCGGCGCTTGATAATGCCAACGCTGCGCATCACTTGCGGATCCGTCAGCGGTATCCGCGTCAGGATCGGATGATCCGGCCCCGGCATCGCCATCAGCGGCACCGCCGCTACGCCCAACCCCGCCTCCACCAGGCCAATCATCGTCGTCACATGCCGGGTTTCGCAGATGCTCTGACGCTGCGGCACCACGCTGCTCAAGGCCTGATCGAGTAAAAAGCGGTTGCCGGAAGTCTTGTCCAGCGAGATGTAATCCTGCTGGTAGAACTCGTCCCACGTCACGCTGTTGCGCCCGGCCAACGGGTGATCGCGACGACACGCCACGACATAGCACTCCTGCACAAGCGGTTCGAAGTCGACTTTGGCATCCTGCGTGCCCATAAAACTCAAACCGAAATCGGCCTCGCCATTGACCACGGCGCTCAATACGTCGTGGGCGCTGGAGTCGAGGACTTTGACCTTGATGCGCGGGAATTGCTGGTGATAGCGGGCAACCACACGCGGCATGAAGTAGTACGCGGCAGAGGGCACGCAAGCGACGGTGACGTGGCCCAGTCGGGTCGAAGCAACTTCGCTGATGCCCAGCAGTGCAACGTCCAGATCGTCCAGCAAACGTTCGACACTCGGCATAAAACCGCGCCCGGCCTGGGTCAGGCTGACTTTGCGCGTGGTGCGCTCGAACAGTTTCACGCCCAGAGCGTCTTCAAGCTTCTCGATGCGTCGACTCAAGGCCGGTTGCGAGAGTCGCACGGTGTCGGCGGCTTTGCGGAAACTGCCCTGCTCGACCACGGCGCGAAAGGCTTGCAGGTCGTTAAGGTCGAAGTTGATGGCCATGGCGGGACTCGGGGATTGATTCGCTTGGGTTATAAATGTAACCAATTGATGCAATATGTTACAGATCTCAATCACCCCTACGAGGGGATTGTGTTGATCATCCGAATCAGGGGGATTTGGTTTGACGAGGTTTCAGCCTTTATCCTTGTCGCCCCCCCCCGTGCCGTTGTCAGGAGTAAACCCATGCCCCATGAAGGCAATTTGTTGCAAGCCGCCGTTGTTTTTCTGCTCGCGGCGGTGCTCACCGTGCCCTTGGCCAAACGTCTGCAATTGGGCGCGGTGATTGGTTATCTGTTTGCCGGGGTAATCATCGGCCCGTCGGTGCTGGGCCTGATCGGCAACCCGCAGAGCGTGGCGCACATCTCGGAGCTGGGCGTGGTGTTGCTGCTGTTCATCATTGGTCTTGAGCTGTCGCCGCGACGCTTGTGGGTGATGCGCAAATCGGTGTTCGGTGTCGGTCTGGCGCAGGTGCTGCTGACCGCGTCGGTGATTGGCGTGCTGGCGTTGGCCGTGTTCGGTCAGCCGCTGAACAGCGCGATTGTGCTGGGCCTCGGTCTGGCGCTGTCGTCCACCGCGTTCGGCCTGCAAAGCCTTGCCGAGCGCAAGGAGCTGACCAGCCCCCACGGGCGCCTGGCGTTTGCCATTCTGCTGTTTCAGGACATCGCCGCGATCCCGTTGATCGCGCTGGTGCCGATGCTCGCTGGTGTCGATCATCACACCAGCACTGCCGACGATGTACGGCATAGTTTGCAGGTGCTCGGTGGTATTGCCGTGGTGGTGATCGGCGGGCGCTATCTGTTGCGGCCGGTGTTTCGCGTGGTGGCGAAAACCGGTCTGCCGGAAGTGTCGACCGCTACCGCGCTGCTGGTGGTGATCGGCACCGCGTGGCTGATGGATCTGGTCGGTGTGTCGATGGCGCTGGGGGCATTTCTTGCCGGTTTGCTGCTGGCCGATTCTGAATATCGCCATGAACTGGAAGCGCAGATCGAACCGTTCAAAGGCCTGCTGCTCGGGCTGTTTTTCATCAGCGTCGGCATGGGTGCCAATCTGAGTCTGTTGCTCAGCGCGCCGATTACCGTGCTGGGGCTGACGCTGTTGTTGATCGGCTTGAAGCTGCCGTTGCTGTTTGTGGTGGGACGCCTGGCCGGTGGCTTGAACAAGGTCAGTGCGATTCGACTCGGCATCGTGCTCGCGGCGGGGGGCGAGTTCGCGTTTGTGGTGTTCAAGATCGGGCGCGATCAGGGTCTGTTCGAGCCGCGTCTGTATGACCTGCTGGTGCTGACCATCACCCTGTCGATGGCCGTGACGCCGTTGTTGCTGTTGCTTTGCGCAAGGCTGGTCAGCCCAAAAGTGCAACCGGTGGAAGTACCCGAGAAATTCCGCGCGATCGACACGGACACGCCGCGCGTGGTGATCGCCGGCATGGGCCGGATGGGGCAGATCGTTGCGCGGATTCTGCGGGCGCAGAACATCAAGTTTGTCGCCCTCGACACTTCGGTGGAAACCATCGAACTGTCGCGCAGTTTCGGTGGTGTGCCGGTGTTCTATGGCGACCCGATGCGCCCGGAAATTCTGCACGCAGCCAAGGTCGGTGAGGCGGAATATTTTGTGATCGCCACGGATGATCCGGAGACGAATATCAAGACCGCCGAGGTGGTGCGCAAGCTCTACCCGCACATGAAGATCATCGCCCGGGCCCGTAACCGTCAGCACGTTCACCGCTTGGTGGATGTTGGCGCCGAGGCGATTCGTGAAACGTACTACTCAAGTCTGGAAATGAGCCGGCGCACGCTGGTTGGCCTCGGGCTGACCCAGGCCCAGGCCGATGCGCGGATCAAACGCTTCAAGCACCACGATGAACAGGTGCTGGAGGCGCAACACGCGGTGTACGACGACGCAGCCAAAGTCCTGCAAACCGCCCAGGAAGCCCGGGCGGAACTGGCGCGGTTGTTTGAGTCGGATCAGCTTGAAGAAGAATCGCGCCAGCCCTGAGCCTTACACAAATCCCAATGTGGGAGCGAGCCTGCTCGCGAAAGCGTTGTGTCAGTCAACACTTCGACAACTGACAGATTGCATTCGCGAGCAGGCTCGCTCCCACAGGGATGGTGGCGGGCTCAGGTCAGGCAGGTTCTAACTCGAGCGTCTGCTTGACCGGCGCAGTCTCGAAGCGATCCGCCAGAAACGGCGTGATGTCCAATGGCAGCGGCTCGTCGTTGACCATTTTATCCAGCAGCACACCGGTAATGGCCGAGGTCAGAATCCCGGTACGGAAGTGCCCGCACGCATTCAGATATCCCTCCACGCCACGCATTCGCCCAAGAATCGGCAACTCATCCGGCGAACCTGGGCGCAGTCCCGCCCAGGTGCGTTTGAGGTTGACGTGCGCAAGCTCCGGCAAGCAGCGCACCGCCCCCTGCACCAGCCCGGCGATTTCCGGGTAGGTGGTGGTGACGTCGAAGCCTTTGTCTTCGGTGGTGCTGCCGATGAGGATCTCGCCGTTGTCCTTTTGCGCCACGTAGCAGTCGCTGGTGGTCAGGCAGCCGTTGAGGATTTTCGGCATGCGCTCGGTCAGCAGAATCTGCCCTTTCACCGGTTTCACCGGAATGCGGATGCCGGTCGCCCATTCGCTCAGGTCCGCCGCCCAGGCACCGCCGGCATTGATCAGCGTCTTGCAGTGGAACACGCCCTCCTCGGCCGTTTGTACGCCGGTGACCCGCGTGCCGTGGTGCAACACGCCGGTGACGTTGGTGTTGACGAAGATATCGACACCATTCTGCCGCGCGCCTTCCATGTAGGCGTCGGCGAGGCGGAACGGGCTGACCTGATGGTCGCAGAGAAACTCCAGCGCCCCGCGTGCTTCATGACTGACGCTGGGCTCGGCTTCGCGCAGTGCGGCTTGATCGAGCCAGCGCACCTGATCGGCCAAATGCGGAATGCAGCCGACGATATGTTCGGCGTAGAGCCGGTCTTCATCGTCATAAATCACGAATTTGAGCCCGGTCTTTTCGAACTTGAAATCCATGCCGTGATTGTCTTTCAGTTCACGGTGCAGCGCCGGGTACAGCGCGTTGGACTGCAAGGCGAAATCAAAGAACGACTCTGGCAGGATGTGCGGCGTACTGGCGTCCACTGCCACCGCCGCGCCCTGGGTTTCGCGCTTGCGGTTGGCCGACATCATGCGGAAGAAAATCACCCCGCACCCCAGGCCCACCGACTCGCCGATCGCCCACAAACCACCGGCTGACGCGCGGGTCGCATTGCCCGGACGCTTGGCGTCGATCAAGGCCACCTTGAGGTTTTTGCGTTTGGACAATTGATAGGCGCAAGACGCCCCGATCACACCGCCGCCGGCGATGACCACGTCGTAGAACTTACTCATGGGAAGCGGCCTCCGTGCCGACAGACTGGAATGCGGAAAAAGGAATCGGATCGATCGGGAAGCGCGGGCGCAGCCAGCCGACATCCTGGCGTCCGGTGGACTGGCGCAAGCGGTCGCTGCAGTAGCCAACGCACATCCGCCCCTGACAGTCGCCCATGCTCACGCGGGTGCGCATTTTCAGGCTGGCAATGTCTTGCACGCCCTGCTCCAGCGCCAGATCGATGTCGGCGCGGGTCGCGTGTTCGCAGCGGCAAATCACTGTGTCGGCGTTCGGCAATGCGATCTGGCCAACACCACGTTCGGTGTAACGATCCACCGCCGCGCGAAAACGCACGATGGATTTGAGTTTGCCCAGATAGCGGTCGCGGCGAACCTGCGCCAGATCCGCGTCGAGCACACCGCGTTGCAGTAGGATGGATGTCGCCGCGATCTTGCCGGCCAGCATCGCCGCTTCACCACCGCGAATCCCGCCCATGTCGCCGGCCAGATGGATGTGAGGCTGGTTGCTCTGCTGCCAGACATTTGAATGGGCGCGCAGATAACCGTCGTCGCTGAAGCCATGATCCAGGCCCATTTGCTGACTGATTTGGGTGCGCGGAATAAAGCCGTAACCGACCGCCAGGGTCTGCGCCTCGAAGCGCTCGACACGGGACATGTCCGGCGTCCAGCTCTGCGAGTACGGCGCGACACTGACGCTTTTCAGTTCGCCTTCGCCGTGGGCTTCGACCACGCCCCAGCCGTAGTTCATCGCGATGCCGTGCAGTTTCAGGTAGGCGAGCATGCTCAAGCCATCAAGGAACAATTGCGGCTTGTTCAGCAACGCCAGGCTTTCGCGGGCGATCTTGCCGAACGCGCAGGCCTCATAAACACCCGCGACTTTGACGCCCGACGCATGCAGCTGCGTCGCCACCAACGGCAGCAGTGGGCCGGTCCCCGCGATAATCACCGGGCCTCGCGGTTTGACCACGCCACTCTTGATTTGCAGTTGCAGGCCGCCGAGCAGAATCACCCCAGGCAGGGTCCAGCCGGGAAACGGCACGCTGCGCTCATGGCAGCCGGCCGACAGCAACAACTGTGGATACTCGATCTCGTGAAGCTGCTCGTCAGCGTCCAGCACTACCAGCGCGCGGGTGCCTTCGGCGCCGACCACGCGGTGATTCAGGCGCACGTCGATCAACCCCGATTGCTCCAGGAAATCACCGTGCAGTTTGCCCAGCGCTTCGGAGTAACGTGGCCCGAGATAATCCAGCTGCACGCCGTCACGCAGCGGCCCGCGATAGACCACACCACCAAGGCGCGACGCCTCTTCCAGCAAGGTGCAGCGCACGCCATGGCGCGCCAGTTCGATGGCCGCCGCCATCCCCGCCGGACCACCGCCGACGATCACCGGTTGCAGGCTCATACGACCTCCTGCCCGGCGATGCGGTTGACCTGGGTTTCGATCTGCATGCCATCACGCACGACGGTCTGGCAGGCACGGCGTTTATGCCGGCCATTGATTTTCACCAGGCAGCACTGGCACACGCCCATGCCGCAGTACGCGCCGCTGATCTGATCATGATCGTTGCGTGCAATCTGGCGCACGCCGAGGGACTGGATAACGCTGAGGACGGTTTCGCCGATGGCGGCAGTGACCGGTTGACCGTTGATGTGGACGGTCATATCCGCCTGCGCCAAGGGCTGGATATCGAAGGTTCTTTCTAGGCAGTGCATTGCGATGTTCATCCGTGAAAAGGTTCGGTTGAGGTTGTGTCAGCTCCTTGCTGCACTACACCTTGCGTCCCGTTTGATTCTTGGCTCGGGCGGGCTCGCGAGGTACTCCGTCAGCGCAACGAGGTGCGCGCGAGAACAATGTAGTTCATGTTTTAGCAAAGGCCTGGATCATTTACGTTAGGCGATATCGCCAGCTGAAATATTGATCCAGGCCAGTGAAAGCAGTCGGATTGTTCAACGATCAGTTGGAGAAGACGAATTGGCCTTTGATCTTCTTTGCACCAATGAACCCAAGGTCGGGAAACAGTTTTGTCTTCAGCCAGGCAACGTAGAACACCAGTGCCAGAGTGATGCCCACCGCTATCGCCGTCGATACCGGATCCTCAGCGTAACCCTTGAACAGGCGCGACATCTGGCTGAGTGTCAGCAGGACGTAGGCGGTATAAGCCGCTGCGGAGTTTTTGTAGAAACCCCACGCAAACAAAAGCGGGATGCCGCCAGCGATCAGCATGATGCTCAAGACCAAGCCGATGCTGAACGAATAGCCAAGCGTCAACGCCGCCAATGCAGTGAGCGCTGCCTGAACGCACATCAGTCCAACGAGGATTTTGATCTTCAGTGAATGGCGCTCGATGAGGACCGGATCCGGACGGCCGGCGATCCAGGCGGCCAACACCCGATCCTTGACCTTGCCGCCTGAAAGCGCCTTGAAGGTTTCGGTCCTGGAGCGCCCGGCTTCGAGCATTTCCACCAACTGCCGTTTGATTTCCTTCTTGTCCAACGCATTCATCCTTAAACAGAACCTGAAGCGGCCCATCCGCTTGGGGCGCAGATTCTCGCTGTTGAACCCCCAGAAAGCAAAAAGCCGCTTCTACCCGAAGGTAGAAGCGGCCGAGGCATGAGCCTCAATAGAGCAATTAGTGTACGAACAGCGCAATCAGGATGATGATCGGGATCGGAATACCGAGGAAAAACAGCAGTAGTGAGCGCATGGTGATTCTCCCTATTTAACGAACTGGAGGCAGTGTGGAGGTAGTGGTGTAGGTGTCGACTTCAACGTACTCGACCGCATCCCGACGACGACCGCCGAAGATGGCTGCAAAGCTTGCGAAGAACGCACCGGCCAACAGCGCAACGAACATCCACAGCGAGGTCATGGCAGCGACTTTCGCGGCGGTATCAGCGGCTTGCTGAGCTTTCAGCTTGGCGTCGGCAATGGCTTTCTGAGTGCGGGCATACACTTCATCGACACGACGTTCGGCGTCGGCCTGACTCAGGTTGGTCCGCTGTGCAACCAGTTGTGCGAGGTAAGTGCGGTCTTCGGCGCTGAGCTGACCATCGGCCAGGCTCTGGGTGAAGATCCGGGCCACTGCACCGTGTGCAGCGTCATCACTGACGGACGCTGGACGGTCATCGCGGAACAGGTTGTCGATGTAGTAACCGTACTGGTTGCTATCGGTATTGGCTGCAGCCGTGCCGGCCGCCTGGGTCATGGCGCTTGCTGCACCACCGGCAACACTGGCACCGGCCTGCACGCCGCCGCTGATGACACTGCTGACCGAACCGACGACCAGCACGGCCGTCACCAAGGTCGCCACACACCAGGCAAGGAAGCCATGAGCGGTGTCGCGGAAATACACTTCGTCACCGTGCATGTTCGCCCACTTCACTCGCAGGCGGCCGGCGATGTAGCCACCCAGCCCGGAGGCGATGATTTGCGTCGCCGCCAGCCAGACAATCGTTGAAATGCCCAGGCCCTTGGCGCTGATGCCCTCCCCGGCCCAAGGTGAAACGGCAGAGAAACCCAACCCGAAGCCCAGCAGCACCAGAATCATCGACAGTGCAGCGGCCGCCGCAGCACCTGCGAAAATCGCGCCCCAGGACACCCCTGAAACGTTGCTCGACTCTCCTTCGTAGGCAGCATAAAAACCATCAGAGGATCTATTCATTGTTGTAGTGCTCCAGGCATGAAAAATGGTGTTACAACTCGTCGAGTGAGGAATTGCAGCGACCGTGCCAGTTGCGCGAATTTAATAAATCCTTTTATTTCAACACGTTAGAAAATCTGAACTTCTTAGGACGTTGCAAATTGCAACAATTGGCTGAATTCAGCGGGTTTTATGCATTGGCCAAAAGACGATCACTTACGCTTGTAACTCTTGTTGCCACTGGGGGTAAGACAGTACACCCCGCCCCGTGGCCCGGTGCAAAACGAACCCGTGCCACAGGCGCATCCATCGTCGCTTTGCAGCAGCGTTTGCGGTCGGCTCTGGCCCTGGTTGCCGTACATCGCCGCACAGCTTTTCTTCGAGCCACTGATAGAGCCGTCGTTGCACAGAAACAGGTCGCCGTCGCAGCGATCAATTCCACCTTTCTTGCCCGAGCACGGGGTATTGGCGGCGACTGCCCAAGCGCTGAGCAAGGCCAGCAGCACAGCGATAACAGGCATCCAGCCAAAGCGATTGAACATGCGCACGGAACCACTCCCTGTTGAGGTTATGGCCAGATGATATCAATGCTCCGGAAAATTAATCCTCGACCCCGCCCAATGGTGGCTACAACATGAAAGTTAATTTAAAGCGCCACGGAAAATTCTTGGCAAAATGCTGCCATTCCGTTTGAACCGATCAAGGCGAGCCCTATGACACGTATTTTGACCATCGAAGACGATGCCGTGACTGCCCGGGAAATCGTCGCCGAATTGAGCAGCCACGGCCTCGATGTGGATTGGGTCGACAATGGCCGCGAGGGCCTCGACCGTGCCGTGAGCGGCAACTACGACTTGATCACTCTCGATCGTATGCTGCCGGAGCTCGACGGCCTGGCCATCGTCACCACCCTGCGCACGATGGGCGTCGCTACGCCGATTCTGATGATCAGCGCCCTCTCCGATGTCGACGAGCGCGTGCGCGGCTTGCGCGCCGGTGGCGATGACTACCTGACCAAACCTTTCGCCACTGACGAGATGGCGGCGCGAGTCGAAGTCTTGCTGCGCCGGCAGAACAGCGGCGCCACCCAGGCCACCACTTTGCAGGTCGCCGATTTGCAACTGGACCTGATCAGCCACGAGGCACGCCGCGCCGAACAAGTGCTGACACTGCTGCCGACCGAGTACAAGTTGCTGGAGTTCCTGATGCGCAACAGCGGCCAGATCCTCTCGCGGATGATGATTTTCGAAGAGGTCTGGGGCTATCACTTCGACCCCGGCACCAACCTGATCGACGTGCACATCGGCCGTTTGCGCAAGAAGATTGACGCGGCGGGCAATGTGCCGCTGATCCGCACGGTACGAGGCTCCGGTTATGTCATTGCCGAACCCGTCTGACGGCTGGCGTTCTTCCAGCAGCCGCTTGCTGGCGCTGTACAGCTCGCTGTTCGTGGCCTGGAGCGCGATCCTCATGGGGGTCATGTATTACGAGGTTTCCGGCTACCTCGACAACCTCGCCAAACATTCGCTGATGCAACGTCAGCATCTGTTTTCGCACTTTCGCGGTGAGCAACTGGAAGACGCCCTCGCCGCCAGCATGACCTTCGATATTCGTGGCATCGACGCCTATGGCCTGTTCGATGCCCAAGGCGTCTACCTCGGTGGCGCCTTGCAGCAGATCCCCGAAGGCCTGCCGCTCGATGGCAAGATTCACATGCTCGCCGAATGCGCCGACTCCGATGATCCGACCTTGCCCAGCGACAGCTGCGACGCCGTCGCGACCCAGACCCGCGATGGCCGCTGGCTGGTGTTGCTGCGTGACAACGGTTCGCTGTTCGCGGTGACGAAGATCATTTTGCATGCGTTGTTCTGGGGGGTGTCGCTGACGATTCTGCCGGGGGTTGCCGGTTGGCATTTGCTGCGACGGCGGCCGTTGCGGCGCATCCGGGCGATTCAGGCGAGTGCGCAGTCCATCGTGGCCGGGGACTTGACCCACCGTTTGCCGCTGTCCAATCGCCGCGATGAACTGGACATGCTCGCCGCCATCGTCAACGCCATGCTTGAGCGCATCGAGCGGTTGATGAATGAAGTCAAAGGCGTTTGCGACAACATCGCCCATGATTTGCGCACGCCGCTGACCCGCTTGCGCGCGCAGCTGTATCGCATGCAACAGCAGGCGGGCGAAGGCTCGCAAGAAGCGGCGCAACTGGATCTGGTGTTGGCCGAAGCGGACACCCTGATGGCGCGGTTTCGTGGGTTGTTGCGGATTTCCGAACTGGAGGATCGTCAGCGCCGTTCCGGTTTTGTCGAGCTCGACCCGGTGTCGTTGCTTGAAGAACTGCACGAGTTTTATCTGCCACTGGCCGAGGAAGGCGAACTGCGCTTTGAACTGAACATGCCGGAAACCTTGCCACCGCTCAATGGCGATCGGGCATTGCTGTTCGAGGCTTTGGCGAACCTGCTGAGCAATTCGATAAAATTCACGCCCCCCGGTGGCACGGTCATATTGCGCGGGGTGAATGATGCCGGGCACACGCGAATCGAAGTGCACGACTCCGGGCCAGGTATTCCGCAGGCCGAGCGTGAAGCGGTGTTCCAGCGTTTCTATCGCGCCGAGGCCGGGCAACCGCAAGGCGGGTTTGGTCTGGGGCTGTCGATTGTGGCGGCGATTGTCAGTTTGCATGGCTTCAATCTGGCGGTGGGCAGCAGTGATGTGGGTGGGGCGAAACTGGTGCTGGATTGTCGGCAGAGTCTGATTCCACAGACTTGAATGCCCGCTGATCCTTCAGATTGAGGCGATACCTGTGGGAGCTGGCAAGCCTGCTCCCACAGGGTTTTGTGTTGTGGCTATCAGGCCGGGAAGTTGGCGCGCAGCGCCTCTAGGCCGCCTTGATAGATACCGGTGAACAGCGCCACCACTTCCTCATCACTCACGCCTTTGGCGGTGAAACGGCCCGACCAGGTGACTCGCGCGCCCTGCCCTTGGGCCTCGACCTTGATTGTCGCCAGGTAGTCGGTGGCCGGGAACGGTGCCTGTTCAATCGAGTAGCTGTAGGTCTTCGCCGCGTTATCGAACGTTTGCAGACGCTCGACCACCACCGCGCCATCGGCGGTTTTCAAGCTGCGCACACGCCCGCCATCGCTCAGTTCGCTGCTTGGAATAAACGGCAGCCAGTCCGGCAGCGTGTTGAAGCCGCCGATCAATTGCCAGACCTCATCGGCCGAAGCCGGAATATCGATTGTTGCTGATGCAGTTGCCATAAAAACGTCTCTCTTAAGAAATTCAGATAGTCAGGCTGTCGACCACACCGCCATCAACCCGCAGGGCGGCGCCAGTGGTGGCCGAGGACAGCGGCGAGGCGATGTACGTCACCAGATGCGCGACCTCTTCGACATCGGCCACCCGCTGAATGATCGAGGTCGGACGGGCCTTGCGCACAAAGGCGTCGGCCTCATCGCGCAGGCTGCGGCCGGATTCGGCGGCGGCATCCTTGAGCATCTCCTCCAGGCCATCGGTGAAGGTTGGGCCCGGCAGGATCGCATTGACCGTCACGCCGGTGCCAGCCAGACGTTTGGCCAAGCCGTGGGAGACCGCCAGATTGGCGCTTTTGGTCACGCCATAGTTGATCATGTCGGCCGGCGTCGCCACCCCGGATTCCGAAGACAGAAAGATCACTCGCCCCCAGCCCTGTTCGACCATCGCCGGCACATAATGCCGTGCCAGGCGCACGCCGGAGATGACGTTGACTTCATAGAAGCGCGTCCACTCGCTGTCCGGTGCGTCGAAGAAATCGACGTCATTGAAGATGCCGAGGTTGTTCACCAGAATGTCGGCTTTCGGTTCCGCAGCGAAGAGTTTCTCTGCGCCTTGCGCTGTGCCCAGATCCGCAGTCAGACCGCGCAACTGTGCGCCCGGCACTTTCTGGCGAATGCTCGCCAGCGCCTGTTCGACCTTGGCCGTGTCGCGGCCGATCACTACCACCGTGGCGCCGGATTCGGCCAGCGACTGGCTGATGCCCAAGCCAATGCCTGCGGTGCTGCCGCTGACAATTGCCAGTTTCCCGCTTAGATCAATCTTCATGCTTTCACCTCATCGATGGGCAATGGTGCACGTTCGGACACCAGTTTCGCTTCACGCATGGCCTGCCAAAACCCCGCAGGAATTACCGCTGACAGTGCCGCGACATCTTCAGCAATCCGCCCCGGTTTGCTCGCCCCGGGAATCACTGCGGCAACCGCTGGATTGGCCAGAGAAAATTGCAGGGCCGCGGCTTTCACCTCAACGTTATAAGCGGCAGCAATGCGTTTGATCTGCTCGACCTTGGCGATGACTTGAGGGCTGGCCTTCTGGTATTCGAAGTGCGCGCCGCCCGCCAGAATGCCCGAGCTGTAAGGACCGCCGACGACGATTTCGACGTTTTGCGCCAGTGCCGAATCCATCAGGCGTTGCAGCGCACGCTCGTGGTCCAGCAGCGTGTAGCGGCCGGCCAACAGGAAGCCATCCGGCTGCGCTTCGGTCAGGTCCAGCGTCAGTTCACACGGCTCAACCTTGTTCACGCCCAGCCCCCAACCCTTGATCACGCCTTCTTCGCGCAAACGGGTCAGCACCTTGAAGGCGCCGGTGCGGGCCTGATTGAAGTATTCCAGCCATTGATCGCCGTAGAAGTCTTGAGCGATGTCGTGGACCCAGACGATATCGAGGCGATCGGTTTGCAGACGTTTGAGGCTGTCTTCAATCGAGCGCAGGGTCGCGTCGGCGCTGTAGTCGTTGATGATCTTGTTCGGGCGACCGTGTTCGAACACCCCGCTCTTCTCACCCAGATCACGGGCGGCAGCGTCTTCGATTTCATCGAGAATGATCCGGCCGACCTTGGTGCTGAGCACATAGTCATCGCGGTTGTACTGCTTGAGTGCTTCACCCAAACGTATCTCCGACAGACCCGAGCCGTAAAATGGAGCGGTGTCGAAGTAACGCAAGCCGGCATCCCATGCGGCATGCACGGTGGCTTGCGCTTCTTCTTGCGCGATGGCGCGGAACATGTTGCCCAAGGGGGCGGTGCCAAAGCCCAGCTGGCCGGGCAGTTTGTCTTTCAAGCTCATTGGATTGTCCTCATTCGTTCGGGGTCTGCGTGACCGTTGAGCAAATCCTAGATTGCGACGACTAGACCGTCCAAGACATAATTCGCAGCACTTGAGTCCCCAGAGGTCTGACATGATCGACATTCGCCAATTGCGCTACTTCGTCGCCGTCGCCGAGGAAGAGCACGTCGGCCGTGCAGCGGAACGCCTGCATATTTCCCAGTCGCCGCTGAGCCGGCAAATCGCCCAGCTCGAAGAGCGCCTGGGCCTGACGCTGTTCGAGCGCAGCCAGCAGCGCATTCGCCTGACCCGCGATGGCCAGACTTTTCTCGCTGAAACCCGCGCCCTGCTGACTCATGCCAATCGCCTCGAATCTCTCGGCAAGCGTCTGGGTCGTGGCGAAGAAGGCGGCTTGTGCATCGGTTACATCGAGAACGCCATGCACGCCGGCGTCCTTCCCAACGCCTTGCGCGTGTTGCGGGTCGATCGGCCCAATGTGCATGTCGCGCTGTACAACTTGAGCTGCGCCGAACAATTGGAAGGCCTGCGTCAGCGTAGTCTCGATATTGCCTTGGTGAGCGAGCCGCCGACCGATGACGATCCGGATCTGCTCGGCTTTCAGGTACTGGATGATCCGATGCTGCTGGCATTGCCGGAACAGCATCCGCTGACCCAAAAGCCCTCGCTGAAACCGGAGGATCTGGCCGATCAGGAATGGATCGGCGTGCAGCCGCGCCAGGGTGCAAACGACGAGTTTGTCAGCGCGTGCATCCGTGCAGGCTTCACCCCGGATGTGCGCATGCAGGCCACCGAGCCCTTTACCGCGCTGGGGCTGGTGGCGTCGGACCTGGGGATTGCGATGATTCAGAAGGGGCTGAGCCACAACGCGCCACCGGGTGTGGTGCTGCGCGAAGTTCCGTGGCTGGCGTTTACCACACCGTTATGGGCGGCGTGGCACCGGATCAATTTGCGACCGTTGGTGGAGACGTTTCGCGAAGTCCTGACGGACTCCAACAGCCTTGGCAACTGACCATCCGCAGCCCCTCACCCTAGCCTTCTCCCAAGGGAGAGGGGCAGATTCCGACGCGGGCACTAGTCCGGAAGCTTAGGGGTCAGGTTTTTTGCAGTCGAAGTTGGCCGTCGCTGTCGACGCTGGCGCTGATTGCGTCGTAACTGGCCAGGGTCGCGTGCGAAGTTTCAAGCGGGTGCTGATGCGTTGTAGTGATGATCATCAGCGGCGCACCGGCGGCTTCGGCGGCCTGGATGCCGACGGTCGCGTCTTCGAAGATCAGGCAGTCGCCGGGCTCAATTCCCAGGCGGCTAGCCGCCAGCAGGTAACCGGCGGGGTTGGGCTTGCCGGCCTGTACATCCTCGGCGGTGATCAACAATGCAGGCGCGCCAATGCCAGCCGCTGCCATCCGGCGCAAGGCCAGATCCCGCGGGGCCGACGTCACCATCGCCCAGCGCTCGGCGGGCAGGCTATTGAGAAACGCCCTCGCGCCGGGAATCTCGACGACACCTTCAACGTCTTCGATTTCCGCTTGCGCGATGAACGCCGCTTGCACCTCGGCGTCCACACCCGGCAGGTTCAGGCGCCGTATGGTGTCGATGGCACGTGCGCCATGAATGGTCGGCAAAAACGTCGCGACGTCCACGCCATGGCGCTCCGCCCACGCTGCCCAGACACGTTCGGCGGCTGCGATGGAATTGAGGACGGTGCCGTCCATGTCGAACAAAAACGCGCCAAAGGCGCGATCAAAAATACAATCGTGAGCAGACAAAGGTTCGCATCCTCTGGCAATAGAGCGGGCTGGCAATGTAGCACTTGCCCGCCGCTTGCACCCAGCGCATCAATGCAGCAACGGCGCCTTCGACTTCAACGCGCTGTCGACACAATCGAGCAATTGCCCGAACGTCCAGGGCTTTTTGATGAATGCCACCGGATGCTTTACCCCAGAGGACTCAGGGGTTTCATAACCGGACATGACCATGACCGGTTTCTCCGGCCAGCGATCGCCGACCCGGTTGGCCAGATCCGCACCATTCATGGTGCCGGGCATGGTGATATCGGTCAGCAATAACGCTACTTGCTCCGCATGCTCCTTCAGATAGATCGATGCCGCATCGGCACTGGTATACGGCTCGACCTTGAAACCTTCCTCCTGAAGAATTTCGCAAAGAAACTCCAGAATCAACGGATCATCCTCAACCACCAGAATCAATCCGTCAGGAAGGTGCGTGTCCGCCATCGGTGTTGGGCACATGGAACTGCACTCCCTGAATTGCATTAACGATTTAGCGGCTCAAATCCGCTGCTTAACTGGTATGAGCGACGACTTTTGCAGAAATTCATTTTTGATACAGGTCTTTTCCGAAAGTCTTGCCGGTCTGCCCGCGACAGCCGTTCGCGATAGCGTGATTGTGGTTAAAATGCCGACCCTTTTGCTTGCCGACCGTGACCGATGAACCCTGAAGCCCTCGCCACCCTCCACGCCCATTTGCTGCCCGCGCTCGCGGCGGCGCCGAGCGAAACCCGTCGTCTGTTCCACGGGCGCGGGCGTTGCTGGCCAGGACTGGAACAACTGACCGTAGACTGGTTGCAAGGCGTGGTGCTGGTGTCACTGTTCAAAGAGCCTGCGCCCGAACAGCTTGACGACCTCAAGCGCTTGCTGATTGACATCAGCGGTTCCACAGAGTGGCAGCAATCTGGCGCGCACACCCTGTTGATCCAGCATCGCTATCTGCCTCAAAGCACTGCCGAATGGCTGCTGGGCAATGAGATCGACGAAATGACCATCGTCGAGGGCGGCCTGCAATACCGCGTTGATCTTGGCCGCAAGCAAAACGCCGGGCTGTTTCTCGACATGCGTTATGGGCGCGATTGGGTACGCGAGCAGGCCAACGGCAAACGGGTGTTGAACCTGTTCGCCTACACCTGCGGCTTTTCGGTGGCGGCCATCGAAGGCGGCGCCAGCCATGTGGTCAATCTGGACATGTCCCGCGCGGCCTTGAGCCGCGGCCGCGACAACCATCGGTTGAACGGGCACGACCTGAGCAAAGTCACTTTCCTGGGCCACGATCTGTTCAAGTCCTGGGGCAGGGTGATCAACAGCGGCCCGTACGATCTGGTGATCATCGACCCGCCATCGTTCCAGAAAGGCAGTTTCCTGCTAACCAAGGATTACCAGCGCGTGCTGCGCCGCCTGCCGGAACTGCTGACCGCCCAAGGCACTGTGCTGGCATGCATGAATGATCCGGCATTCGGCTCGGACTTTTTGATCGATGGCGTGACGCAGGAGGCGCCGAGTTTGCGCTTCGAGCAGCGCCTGGAGAATCCACCGGAGTTTCCGGACATCGACGCCGAAAGTGGCCTCAAAGCCCTGATCTTCAAACACACATCAGCGGGCGGCTTAGCCTCGCGGTGATGAGTGTCTGAACCCAGCCTGGAATGCCGATGACTGATCAATGCACGGTCAGGCGCTGACGGACAAATTCTTCGGTATGACGCGTGGTCTGGTCCAAATGCCGATCACGCTGCTTCTCGGCATCGAGCATGGCGCGCTTGCTGTTCTTGTTCAGCAGATAAGTATGAATCTGCTGCACCTCCAGCGAACGGTAGATGGGCGTGGTGTCGATATATCCGCGCAGGCCGTTGCTGCGGTAATGCCGTGTACTCATCAGCACTTGCGTCTCGCGTTGACCGATCACTTCAAAGCCCAGCGCCTCGAAATACGGGACCTTGCCGACGGTGCACGCCAGTTCGGCGTGGGGATAGCGCCCCACCATCTCGCCGATCATCGCCCGCGCCACACCCTGACGCCGATGCCCTTCACGCACCGCCATGTAGGCGACGCTGCACGCCTCCCAATCGCCCTGTACCGGCAGGTACAACAGGAAGCCGATCACCTGTTCCGGATCTTCCTCATCGGTTGCCACCAGCAACTCCACCTCGGTGCCCTTCTCGCCATTCAACGCTTCCAGATACAGATGCATTTCGTAGCCAACCGCGTACTGATAGACGTTGTACAGCAGGTTGCTCGGGCCGAGGCCGACCGCGCTGATGTCAGTCAGGTAGTCGACGACCATCTGCAGAATCTGGCTGTTGACGGCCTCGGGGCAAGGGGATTTGTAGTGGGTGATGCGGTGCATGGCGGCTGAACTCCGACGGAAAACCGCGACATCATAACCTGTCAGAGCACTTGCCTCTGCAGGAGCTGCCGAAGGCGACCAGATTGGGCTGCTTCACTGCTGTGGCGCCACCACTTTGAACTTGATGGCGATGTCTTTGGACACCACGGTGTCCGCCCACTCCCCCGCGCCGAGGCCGAAATCGTCGCGTTTGAGCACCAGTTCGCCGTCGAAAATGCCGATGGCGTTGCCTGCTTTCAACTCCACCGGGGCCGCAATTTCTCGGCTGATGCCCTTGAGGGTCAATCGACCCGTGATCAGATAGTGGTTTTCGGAAACCTGCGTGAAATGGCTCGATTCAAACACCGCCACGGGAAATTTCGCGGTGTCGAACCACGCCGGTTTCACCAGTTCGGTATTGGCGTCTTCGCTGCCGGCGTCGATGCTGGTGAGGTCGATGTGCAATGTGGTGTGGGCGTTGGCAAGGTTGGCAGTGTCGAAGTCCAGCGTCGCGTCGAACTTGCCGAAGGTGCCGTACATCCGCGAGCCCATCTGGTTGTAGGTGAAACTGATCTGGCTGGCGGTGGTGTTGACCCGGGTGTATTCGACGGCCTGCGCGGCGGGGATGGCCCACAGGTAAAACGCGGCAGCGAGCAGCAATCGAATTGACATGGGATTCTCCGAACAACGCTTGCCGTCGAGGGCCTCGATTGACTTAAGCAAACATCAGGCAGTTGCGCCAGCTGACCTGCCTACCCTGTAGGAGCTGCCGCAGGCTGCGATCTTTTGACCTTTGCTTTCAAAAAACAAGATCAAAAGATCGCAGCCTGCGGCAGCTCCTACACCGGCTAAACAAGGCGTTCGATTTTCTGATGCTGCCAGACCAGTTTGTAATACAGCGTCTGCAACACCAGCATTCCCAGATAAGCCACCGGGAACGCCATCCAGACACCTTGCAAACCAAACTGCCCGTCCAGCCAATAGGCCGCCGGCAATTGCACGCCCACCACGCAGACAATGGCGATCACCACCGGCACCAGCACCGTGCCACTGGCGCGCATGATGCCGCCGATGATCGCCTGGAAGCCGAACAACAACAGGCTCCAGAGCATGATGTGCAACAGATGCTCGGCCATTGCCCGAGTCGAATCCTCGGTCAGGAACAAGCCGAGCAACCAGTGCGACAGCAGGTAACCCAGCACGATCAAGCCGCCGGTTAAACACACGTTGATCAACAGACCGGTGCGCAAGATCGGCCCCATCCGTTCCAGTTGCCCCGCGCCGATGGCCTGTGCGCCGAGGATCGAAGCGGTGATCGCAATCGACAACGCCGGGAACTGCACATAGTTGACGATCTGCGTCACCGCGCCGTACGCCGCCGTCGCTTGCGAGCCGTGCTGGTTGACCAAGGCCAGGATCACCAACTCCGACAGCGACAACACAATCATCTGCACACCGGTCGGCAAACCGATACGCAGGACTTTGCCAAGAATCACCCTGTCGAGCCGCAACGCCGCAAAAAACTCCCGATCCGGCGCCAGTGGATGGTTCTTGCGAATCAGCCGCCACGCCAGCCACGCCATGGCCGCCAGGTTGCCCGCGAGCCCCGCATACGCTGCACTCTGAATGCCCAGTTGCGGCAAGCCGAACCAGCCACGAATGAATGCCGGTGTCAGCGCCAGCCCGACACAGGTCGACACCACCAATGCCAGCAACGGCGACACCGTGTCGCTGACCCCGCGCAGCAACTGCGTGAACAGCACAAACACCAGCAGCGACGGCAGAATCCACATCATCACGTGGGCGTACGCCACCGCATCGTCCAGGACATCCGCGGGCGTCCCCAACCCCGTCAACGCCTGCCGCGCAAACACACTGCCCAACACCGCAGCGACCAAACCAATCAAAACACCCAGCAACAGCGTCGCCCCGGCAATCGCCTTGACCATGTGCGGCTCACGCGCCCCCCAGGCCTGGCCGATCAACACCCCCGCCCCCGCGCCGAGGCCGATCACCAACGCGATAAAGAAGAACACCACAGGAAACATCCCCGACACCGCCGCCAGCGCCTGAGTGCCAAGCATCTGGCCGATGTAAATGCTGTTGACCGTCCCTGACATGGACTGCAGGAAGTTCGACAACACCATCGGCGCCAGAAACAGCAGGTAGGTTTGCCAGAGGGGTTTGGTGACGCTGGGGGTCTGCATTGAATAGAGGTCCATCTCGACGGCGGGAAAGCTGATGGAGGATAGCTTCGGTGAGTTGTGAGCGGGGTGCAATTAACATTTAAGACAGGTGTTTATATTTGCCCATCAACCATCCCGGCCATTTGTTTAGCGGTCAGCGTGCATTGCAAATGGGCTGCCCGATGACAGTGGGCCGGGCGGCAAGCAGGAGGATTGCCTAAAGGTTGAGAACGGGTGAAGGTCAAAAAATCGCAACCTGCGGCAGCGGTCAGTGCTCAGCCCTGAGGATGTCGAAGAGTGCCTGCGCCGCCGCCGACAGTTCATTGCCCGGTTCAGTCAGCACGCCAATCGCTCGCTCAACCGAGTCATTCAACGTCAGGCACCGCGCACCCAATTCCTGCATCTGCTCGGCACACAGCGCCGGCACAGCGCTCACGCCCAGCCCACTGGCAACCATCCGCCCCACGGTAGCCAATTGATGGCTTTCAAACTCCACCGGCAACTTCATGCCCCGCGCCTGCAAGTGCTCTTCGAGCATCACCCGCACCGTGGACGGCCGCTGTAGCGTAATGAAAGGTTCCTGTAACAACGTTTTCCAGTCGATCTCGGTGCGCGCGGCCAGCGGTGAATCCTGTGGCACCACCGCGACGAACCGGTCCATATAAAGCGGTGTGAATGTCATCGAGGTGTTCTGCATCGGTTCGAACGCCACGCCCAGTTCCACCTGGCGGTCGCGCACCATCTCGAGCACTTGCTCGTTGATCACATCGTTGACCGTCACATTGACGTTGGGATAGCGCGCGCGAAAGGTCTTGAGGATCGGCGGCAGCAGGTTGCCGGCAAACGACGGCATCGCCGCCAGCGTCACCCGCCCGCGTTGCAGGCTGAAGCGCTGACGCATTTCGTCTTCGGCGTTGTCCCAGTCGGCGATCAGGCGCCGGGCCAGCGGCAGCAGGGACTCACCTTCTGCGGTCAGTGCCACATTGCGCGTGTTGCGACTGAACAGCCGCCCACCCAAGCCCTCTTCCAGCGCTTTGATGGTCAGGCTCAGCGCTGATTGCGACAGGTGCAACCGCTCGCAGGCCACGGCGAAACTCAGGCTCTGGGCGACAGCAAGAAAGGCACGGATTTGTTTGATGGTCATGGGCGCTGTACGTCCTTAATGTAGGAGCTGGCGAAGGCTGCGATCTTTTGATCTTGAAAAACAAAATCAAAAGATCGCAGCCTTCGGCAGCTCCTACAGGATTTCGTCGATTCGGCTATTTCGGTCATTAGGCAAATCGCTGATTCAGTGAGTTTGGCGATTGTTGAGTTTTATCTATCAATCAACCTTAAAAATCAACTTAACAAATATATCCTTCAGCGAGACACTCCAACCATTCGGCTAGCCAGCCGCCCGCAAATAATAAAAGAGGTGCATATGGCAGGTTTCGACAAGCGCGTGAGTTCCTACGAGGAAGCCCTCGCCGGGCTTGAAGACGGCATGACCGTTATCGCTGGCGGCTTCGGTCTGTGTGGGATTCCGGAAAACCTGATCGCCGAGATCAAGCGCAAGGGCACCCGCGATCTCACCGTCGTCTCCAACAACTGTGGCGTCGACGGCTTTGGCCTCGGCGTGCTGCTCACCGACCGCCAGATCAGCAAAGTCGTCGCCTCGTACGTCGGCGAAAACAAGCTGTTCGAAGAGCAGCTGCTCAAAGGCGAAATCGAAGTCATCCTGACCCCGCAAGGCACCCTCGCCGAGAAAATGCGTGCAGGCGGGGCTGGCATTCCAGCCTTCTTCACGGCTACTGGCGTTGGCACTCCGGTGGCCGATGGCAAGGAAGTCCGCGAATTCAACGGTCGCAAGTACCTGATGGAAGAGTCCATCACTGGCGACTTCGCCATCGTCAAAGGCTGGAAAGCCGACCACTTCGGCAACGTCATCTACCGCCACACCGCGCAGAACTTCAACCCGCTGGCCGCCACTGCCGGCAAGATCACCGTGGTTGAAGTCGAAGAAATCGTCGAGCCCGGCGAACTGGACCCGGCGCACATCCACACTCCCGGCATCTACGTCGACCGGGTCATTTGCGGCACGTTCGAAAAACGCATCGAACAGCGCACCATCCGCAAATAATTCAGGCCTACGGAGAACAACAACATGGCACTTACCCGCGAACAAATGGCTCAGCGCGTCGCCCGCGAAATGCAGGACGGCTACTACGTCAACCTTGGCATCGGCATTCCGACCCTGGTCGCCAACTACATCCCCGAAGGCATGGAAGTCATGCTGCAATCGGAAAACGGCCTGCTCGGCATGGGTCCGTTTCCTACTGAAGAAACCATCGATGCCGACATGATCAACGCCGGCAAGCAAACCGTGACGGCACGTATCGGCGCTTCGATTTTTTCCTCGGCCGAGTCCTTCGCGATGATCCGCGGCGGCCATGTCGACCTCACCGTGCTGGGCGCATTTGAGGTGGACGTCGAAGGCAATATCGCGTCGTGGATGATCCCCGGGAAACTGGTCAAGGGCATGGGCGGCGCCATGGACCTGGTAGCTGGCGCAGACAACATCATCGTGATCATGACCCACGCATCCAAGGACGGTGAGTCCAAACTGTTATCCCGTTGCAGCCTGCCGCTGACCGGCGCCGGGTGCATCAAGCGTGTGCTGACCGACCTTGCCTATCTGGAAATCGAGAACGGGGCGTTCATTCTCAAAGAGCGTGCGCCGGGTGTCAGTGTTGAAGAGATCGTGGCCAAAACCGCCGGTAAACTGATCGTGCCTGATCACGTACCGGAAATGCAGTTCGCTGCCCAGTGAGGAATTTGAAAATGCAAGACGTCGTCATTGTTGCCGCTACGCGTACCGCGATCGGCAGTTTCCAGGGTTCCCTGGCCAGCGTATCCGCGGTTGATCTGGGCGCAGCGGTGATTCGCCAGTTGCTCCAACAGACCGGTCTGGACGGTGCGCAGGTCGATGAAGTGATCATGGGCCAGGTACTGACCGCCGGCGCCGGCCAGAACCCGGCGCGTCAGGCCGCTATCAAGGCTGGCCTGCCCCACGCGGTGCCGGCCATGACCCTGAACAAGGTCTGCGGCTCGGGCCTCAAGGCTTTGCACCTCGGCGCGCAAGCCATCCGTTGTGGTGACGCTGACGTGATTATCGCCGGCGGCCAGGAAAACATGAGCCTGTCCAACTACGTAATGCCGGGCGCACGCACTGGTCTGCGCATGGGTCACGCGCAAATCGTCGACACCATGATCAGCGATGGCCTGTGGGATGCCTTCAACGACTACCACATGGGCATCACCGCGGAAAACCTCGTCGACAAATATGAGATCAGCCGCGAACAGCAGGACGCCTTCGCTGCCGCCTCCCAGCACAAAGCCGCTGCCGCCATCGAGGCCGGGCGTTTTGTCGATGAAATCACCCCGATCCTGATTCCGCAGCGCAAAGGCGATCCGGTCGCCTTCAAGGTCGACGAACAACCGCGTGGCGAGACCACCGCTGAATCGCTGGCCAAACTGCGCCCGGCGTTCAAAAAGGACGGCAGCGTGACTGCTGGCAACGCATCGTCGCTCAACGACGGCGCCGCGGCGGTGATCCTGATGAGCGCCGAGAAAGCCAAAGCCTTGGGCCTGCCAGTACTGGCGACCATTGCTGCTTACGCCAATGCGGGCGTTGACCCGGCGATCATGGGCATCGGCCCGGTATCGGCCACCCGCCGCTGCCTGGACAAGGCAGGCTGGTCAATCGAACAACTCGACCTGATCGAAGCCAACGAAGCCTTCGCCGCACAATCGCTGGCCGTGGCCAAGGATCTGCAATGGGATCTGGACAAGGTCAACGTCAACGGCGGTGCCATCGCGCTGGGTCACCCGATCGGTGCGTCGGGTTGCCGGGTGCTGGTGACCCTGCTGCATGAAATGATCAAGCGTGATGCGAAAAAAGGTCTCGCGACCCTGTGCATCGGCGGCGGACAGGGCGTGGCCCTGGCGCTGGAACGCGCATAAAGAGCACTACTGACAGCGGGCGGATCCACGACATCCGCTCGCTGTCTCCCCTACACACAGATCCTTAGGGGATCAATGTTCGCCGCAAGATTTGTGTACGACACTGATCAACTGTAGGAGCTGCCGAAGGCTGCGATCTTTTGATCTTGCTCTTGAAAAACAAGATCAAAAGATCGCAGCCTCGTTTCACTCGACAGCTCCTACAGAGGTCGATGTGGGAGCGAGCCTGCTCGCGAAGGGGCCCATTCAAGCACCAAAGATCTAGGGCTTGCGCAGCAAATAAGTATCCATGATCCATCCATGCTCCAACCGCGCAGCCTTGCGCACGCGCTCGATTTCATCCGCCACATCGCCCAGTTTGCCGCTGATCAAGATCTCATCCGGCGTACCCAGGTAAGCCCCCCAAAAAATCTCTGTCTGCGGATCAGCCACGTGGTGGTAGGAATCTTCGGCATCGAGCATCACGACCAAACTGTCGGCATCACTCACCTGCCCTGCTGCCAGGCGACGGCCCGTGGTGATTTCAATGGAGCGGCCTATCGTGTTCAACGGTACTTTGTGCTGCGCGGCCAACGCCTGAACGCTGGTAATCCCGGGAATCACTTCAAATTCGAAGGCACAGCGACCCGACGCCAGAATCGCCTGCAGGATGCGAACGGTGCTGTCGTACAACGCCGGATCGCCCCACACCAGAAAACCTCCGCACTCGCCGTCAGACAATTCGTCGTTGATCAGCCGTTCGAAGGTTTGCTGCTTGGCGCGGTTCAGATCATCGACGCTGGCGGTATAGTCCACGTCGCCGCGCTCGCGCTCCGGGCTGTCGGCTTCGGCGAAGCGATACCCAAGCTCGGTGATATAGCGCTCACAAATCTCGCGACGCAGATCGATCAATTTGTCCTTGCTCTGGCCCTTATCCAGCAAAAAGAACACATCCACCCGATTCAGCGCTTTCACCGCTTGCATCGTGATGTAGTCCGGATTACCGGCGCCGATGCCGATCACCAACAGCTGCTTCATCAGCGTGCTCCTTCAATGTCCAGACCAGGCAAGCGTAGCCGCCAGCGCCCGGCGAAGCGCAGCTCGACCACTGACAACGGCTCGACATCAATGTCATGAAAAGCCGTGGCGCGCAGGGTCTGGATCAACGCAGCACGGATGATGAACGGATGCGTGACCGCCACCACATGGCCCGGCGTGGTTTGCAGACTCATCAGCCACCTCGACACTCGCTCGCACACCTGCGCGATCGATTCACCGCCATGGGGCGTGGCGTCTGGATCATCCAGCCATGCCTGTAGCGCTGCGGTTTGCGAATGTTGCAGATCCTTGATCGCCTGCCCGCGCCACTGCCCCCAATCGCAATCGCGCAGCGCTTGATCAATATGTGCGTCGGCACCCAGCCACGCGGCGGTCTGACGTGTACGCAGTTCAGGCGCACAGATCAGGCGCCGTGGGGCGTCGAAGCACGCAGCCAACGCGTCAGAAGCCAGGTCGATATTTTCAACAGGCTCATTCGTAGGAAAACGCGCCAGTTTTTGTGCGACGGTTCGCGCATGGCAAATCAGGGTTAAACGGGTGGTCTGCACGATCAATCACTCTGTCGAGAGTCATGAAAAACAACGGCGCAAGGCCGATTAGTGGGCAATTGTGCCGTATATCAAGGGCTTCAGGGCTGTCCGGTGCATCGCCCTATCACTTGGGTATGCCAAAAAATCGGCAATGTCTCACATCTTCATGGGACATGGACTACAAAGCTTGTCGCCTTCCGTGTAGCCCTTGTTACACGGGCATCTTGCCCCATTTTGGAGCCTTTTCAACACACCGAAAAATTCACTAGACATGTAGCGTCAGTTACATAAATACTGTTTTAACGGATTGTGAAGCGAATTCGACACACCCATCCAGCAGGAGCCAGGATGCCCCCTCTCAGAGACCTGATCACCGATCCCGGCCTCGATCTGACACCGTCAGAACGCAAAGTCGTTCGCGCCCTGCTTGATCAATACCCACGCAACGGTCTGGGACCGATGGCACGACTGGCCGAACACGCCGGCGTCAGCGACCCGACCATCGTGCGACTGGTGAAAAAACTTGGTTTCGGCGGTTACGCCGAGTTCCAGGATGCGCTCCTGAGCGACATGGATCATCGCCTGCGCTCACCACGCACCCTGCTGCAACCTCGTGCCCAGCAAAACAAGGACGACGCCTGGAGTCATTATCTGGCCGACAGCCATCGCCTGCTGGTTGAAACGCAATCACTGACTCAACCTGAAGACGTACGCATCCTCACGGACTGGCTGCTCGATACCCGGCATCAGGTGTACTGCTTCGGCGGACGCTTCAGCAGCCTGATGGCGAGCTACTTGCTCAATCACTTGCGCCTTCTGCGCACCGGCTGCTTTGCACTGGAAGACAACGCGCAATTGCCTGATCGCCTGTTCGATCTGCAACGCCAGGATGTGGTGTTGCTGTTTGACTATCGCCGTTACCAGTCCCAGGCCCTGCGCGTGGCCAGCGCGGCGAAAAACAACAATGCACGCGTGGTGCTCTTCACCGACATCTACGCCTCGCCACTGCGCGAACTGGCCGACCTGATTATCAGCGCCCCCGTAGAGTCAGCCTCGCCATTCGACACTATGGTGCCGGCGCTGGCGCAAGTCGAAGCACTGATCGCCAGCCTGACCCTGCGCACCACGAATCTGGCCGATCGCCTGGAAGGCATCGACGCCCTGCGCAACGACTTCAATACGCACCTTCTGGAGGATAAATAAGGATGTTCACCCTTCCACACCGCTCGCCGCGAGACCTGCCATTTGTCACTGACCACACGGCATTGTTGCTGGTGGACATGCAGCGTGCCTGGCTCGATCCGCAGTTCGACCCGCACCTCACTGAGCCGGGTGGTGAGTATTTTCGCAGCCGTGTGCGTACGCAGGTCGTGCCCAATCAACAACGTCTGCTGAATGGCTTTCGCGCAGCGCAACAGAACGTGCTGCACACCGTCATAGAGAGCCTTACCGCCGATGGCCGCGACCGCTCGCTGGACCACAAACTGTCCAATCTGAACGTCCCCAAAGGCAGCCCGCAGGCACAGATCATCGCCGAACTGGCGCCTGCAGAAAACGAAATCTATTTGCCGAAAACCTCGTCCGGGGTCTTCAACTCGACCAACATCGATTATGTGCTGCGCAACCTCGCGACCCGCCATTTGATCATCGCCGGCATCGTTACCGACCAGTGCGTGGACATGGCCGTGCGCGATGCTGCCGACCGTGGCTATCTGGTGACTCTGGTCGAGGACGCCTGCGCCACCCACACTGCCGAACGCCATCACGCGTGCCTGAACGCGATCAAGGGTTACTGCTGGATCACCGACACCGACACCGTGCTCGGCCGGTTGCAGGAGATGCAGCCATGAGCGCCCGTCTGACGCCGCTGCCGATGACCACTATCGTCACCACTGACCTGATCGGCATTACCCGTGGCCGCTCGTTCCCCACCGACGAACTTGAGCATTATCAGGCCCCCGGTTGTGGCTGGGTGCCGGCCAACAGCGCCCTGACCCCGCAGGACTCCATTGCTTCGACCAGCCCGTGGGGCGCTTATGGCGACTTGCGTTTGATCCCGGATCTGGGCAGCCGCGTTACCGTGAGCAACGGGCCGGATGTGAACGCCCCGCCGCTGGACTTCATCCACGGCGATCTGCGCGAAACCGACGGTCGGCCATTCGGCGCCTGTCCACGCCCGCTGCTGCGCGATGAGGTCGAGCGCTACCGCGACGATTTGGGCTTGCAGGTCAACGCCGCGTTCGAACACGAATTCAACCTGCATGCAGACGTGGCTGAACCCCCGGCGTTTTCGCTTGAAGCCCAGCGTCAGGGCGCCGAGTTCGGCGGCTGGCTGCTCAGCGCTCTGCGTGCCGGCGGCGTCGAGCCGGAAATGTTTCTGCCCGAATACGGCAAGCATCAATTCGAAATCACTTGCCGACCAGCGCTGGGGGTCGCAGCCGCAGACCGCGCGGTGAATGTGCGCGAAATTGCCCGGGAGATCGCCCGGCAAATGGGCCTGGACCTGAGCTTCGCACCGAAGACCGCCGCTGATGCGATGTGCAACGGCGTGCACCTGCACGTCAGCCTGCTTGATCTGGACGGCCAGCCGATGCTTTACGACGCAGGCACCAGCAATGGTCTGTCGAGCCTCGGCCAGCATTGGGCAGCGGGTATCCTGCATTACTTGCCGGCGCTGTGTGCAATCACCGCACCGACACCGCTCTCGTACGAGCGCTTGCAGCCAAATCACTGGAGCGCCTCTTACGCCTGCCTGGGGCAGCAGAACCGCGAAGCAGCGTTGCGCATCTGCCCGACCTCGACGCTGGGCGGCAAAGCCGTGGCGAAGCAGTTCAACCTGGAATTTCGCGCCATGGACGCCACCGCCTCGCCGCATCTGGCGATGGCCGCGCTCCTGATCGCCGGACGGCTGGGCATCGAACAGCGTCTGGCGCTGAACGCAATCACCAATGAAATCCCCGACTCACTCAATGACGAGCAACGTCAGGCGCGGGGCATCGTCGCCCTGCCCGCCTCGCTGGCTCAGGCACTGGATTGCCTGCGCGACAGTGCAGCCCTGAATGAATGGCTGCCCAAACCGTTGCTCGACAGTTATTACGCCCTTAAAACCGAGGAACTGGCGCTGACGGAACAGCTCTCGATCGCTGAACTTTGTGAGCACTATGCACGCGTGTACTGAATCCGCCGAGCTGGGATTGTTTACCAGACCGGTCTACAACCTGAGCCGCGCCGACTCGACGCATCCATTGATTCTGGTGTGCGAGCACGCCAGTCGCTACATCCCCGAGGCCCTGAATAATCTGGGCCTGGACGATACAGCCGCCCGCGAGCACATCGCCTGGGACATTGGTGCGCTGGAACTGGCCGAGCAATTGTCGGCAACACTCGGCGCCACGCTGTTGAGCGCCAACTATTCGCGGCTACTGATCGACCTCAATCGGCCACGGCATGCCCCCGACAGCATTCCGCTGCAGAGCGAGATCTATCAGGTGCCGGGCAATCGTGAGCTGGACGAAGCCACGCGCGAGTACCGCCGGCAGACGCTGTTCAAGCCGTTTCACACGCGCTTGCAAACACTGATCGACGCGCGCATTGCCAAGGGTCAACCGGTGCGCATAGTCGGGATTCACAGCTTTACGCCGGTGTATTACGGCCAGCCGCGCGCCATGGAAGTCGGTGTGCTGTTTGGCCAGGCCAGGGCGTATGCCCAGCGCCTGCTCGACGATCTGGAAAAACATCCGCTGATAGTTGCAGGCAATCAGCCGTACAGGATTGACCCGCTGGGCGACATGACAGTACCGGTACACGGCGATGCCCGCGGCCTGGATTCGGTGTTGATCGAGGTGCGCAACGACTTGCTGCGCAGCCCCGAAGCGGTGTCGCGCTGGGCCGGATACCTCGCGCCGTTGCTGTAACGAAAGCATTGCTGAAGCTGTAAACGATGGACCGATATAACAACTAAAAAACGACTGATTGGCTTACAAGGAGTTGCGCTTCATGGAAATTGAAGAATTCGGCTACAAGCAAGAGTTGAAACGTAGCCTGACGCTCACCGACCTGGTGGTGTACGGGATGATCTTCATGATCCCCATCGCCCCGTTCGGCGTGTATGGCTACGTCAACGCCGAGGCACCGGGGATGGTGCCGCTGGCGTACATCATCGGCATGGTGGCCATGGTGTTTACCGCGTTGAGCTACGGCAGCATGGCCCGCGCTTTCCCGGTTGCAGGCTCGGTGTATTCCTACGCGCAACGCGGCCTCAATCAACACGTCGGCTTCATCGCCGGGTGGCTGATGCTGCTTGACTACCTGCTGATCCCACCGCTGCTGTACGTGTACGCGGCAATGGCGCTCAACCACTTGTACCCGGACATTCCGAAAGTCGGCTTCATTCTGGCATTCCTTGTCAGCGCTACCTTCGTCAACTTGCGCGGTATCACGTTTACCGCACGGATGAACATTGTCTTCCTGCTGGCGCAACTGGTCGTGCTGGGCATCTTCCTGTTCTATGCCTGGACCGCCCTGCACAACGGTGGCGGCAACGGCGAGCTGACGTTGGCGCCGCTGTACAACCCGCAAACCTTTAACTTCGCCCTGCTGATGCAAGCCGTGTCGATTGCCGTGCTGTCGTTCCTGGGCTTCGATGCGATTTCCACCCTCGCTGAAGAAATCAAGGGCGATCCGGGTCGCAGTGTTGGCAAAGCTGCGTTGATCACGCTGGTGGTGATGGGCACGATTTTCGTCGTGCAAACCTGGATCGCTACCGATCTGGCCGCCGGTCTGGGCTTCAAGTCCGCCGACACCGCGTTCTATGAAATCGCCGAACTCGCCGCCGGTAGCTGGCTGGCGACCCTCACGGCCGTCGCCACGGCGCTGTCCTGGGGTATCGCTGTGGCGGTCACTTCGCAATCTGCGGTGTCGCGCCTGCTGTTCGGCATGGCCCGTGACGGCAAGCTGCCAAAAATACTGGCCAGGGTTCATCCGAAACACAACACGCCGTACATGAGCATTTATCTGGTGGCGGTGCTGTCGCTGCTGATCTGCTACCTGTTCATCAACTCGGTCGACACCCTGACCTCGCTGGTCAACTTCGGCGCGCTCAGCGGTTTCATGCTGCTGCACCTGACAGTGATCAACTACTACTGGCGTCGGCAAAAGTCCGGTCAGGTTGTGCGCCACCTGATCTGCCCGGTGATCGGCTTCATCATCGTTGCGGCCATCATGGTCAACATGGGTGTCGATGCGCAGAAACTCGGCCTGATCTGGATCGCCCTGGGCCTGGTGTACCTGTTCTTCCTCAACAAGTTCAGCGCCACGACCGCGTTGCCTGACCCAAGCAACGGCTGACAAGAAAAAGAGCGGCGTCTGACAACAAATCAGGCGACCGCCGATTTAACGCGTGGAAACCGACAGTGATAGTCAGGTTCGGCAAATTTGCCGAACCTTTTGATACAGGAGTACATCCATGCTGGTCTTACGCCCAGTCGAGCAGACTGACCTGACCCAGCTCCAACAATTGGCCCGTGACAGTCTGGTGGGGGTAACCTCCCTGCCGGACGACAGCGAGCGACTGCGCGAGAAAATCGCCGGCTCCTGTGCCTCGTTTGCCAGTGACGCCACGGCCCAAGGCCCAGAGAACTACTTCTTCGTGCTGGAAGACCTCGACAGTCAACGTCTGGTCGGCTGCTCGGAGATTCTCGCCACCGCCGGCTTCGACGAACCCTTCTACAGCCTGCGCAACCGTCACTTCACCAGTGCCTCGCGGGAATTGAACATCGAGCACGGCGTGCCGGCGCTGTCGTTGTGTCACGACCTGAACGACCACACGCTGCTGCGCGGTTTCCATATCGACGTCGCGCTGGTGCGAACGCCATTTTCCGAATTGCTCTCGCGGGCACGATTGCTGTTCATCGCGGCTCACGCGCCACGCTTCGCCGAAGCAGTGATCACCGAAATCGTCGGCTACAGCGACGAAAACGGGCAGTCGCCGTTCTGGGACGCCCTGGGCAAGCATTTCTTTGACCTGCCTTACGTCGAAGCCGAGCGACTGTGCGGAATGCAGAGCCGCGCGTTTCTCGCCGAATTGTTTCCGCAATACCCGATCTATGTACCGATGCTGCCGCAAGCGGCTCGGGACTGTATTGGCCGTATTCATCCGGACGGCCAGGAAGCCTTCGACATTCTTGAGCGTGAAGGCTTTGAAACCAACAGCTACATCGACCTGTTCGACGCCGGCCCGACGCTGTATGCGCGCACGACGAACATCCACTCGATCGTCCGCAGCCAGATCGCGCCTGTGCAGCAACAGCCACACATTGATGCCCGTGGCCGTTACCTGTTGAGCAATGACGCGCTGCACGGTTTCCGCGCCATCGTCGCCGAACTGGATTACCAACCCGATCAACCCCTGTCCCTCACCCCTGCGATGTGTGCGGCGCTGAACGTGACCAATGGCAGCCCGATTCGGCTGATTGCCCTGTGAACCACGCCCGGTTCTGCACCCAACGACAGTGCCCGAACAGGCGCGCAGAAGGAGTTACAGCATGATTGTCCGCCCGGTTAAAGTCAGCGACCTGCGAGCCTTGATGGCGCTGGTAGAACAGGCCGGCCCGGGGTTCACCACCCTGCCGGTCAATGAAGATCGCCTGTCACACCGGGTGCGCTGGGCACAACGCGCGTTCGCCGAGCAGGTCGAGCGTGCCGACGCCGATTATCTGTTCGTGCTCGAAGACGATGACATGCGTGTGGTCGGTGTCAGTGCATTGGCCGGGGCGGTCGGCCTGCGTGAACCCTGGTACAACTATCGGGTCGGGTTGACCGTGAGTTCGGCGCCGAATCTGGGCATTCAACGGCAGATCCCGACATTGTTCCTCAACAACGAACTGACCGGGCAATCGGAACTGTGCTCGTTGTTCCTGAGCCACGACCATCGTCACGGCAGCAACGGTCGCTTGCTGTCGCTGGGGCGCCTGTTGTTCGTTGCCGAGTTTCCGCATCTGTTTGGCGAGAAGATGATCGCCGAACTGCGGGGCAGCGCAGATGAAACGGGCTGTTCGCCGTTCTGGGACAGCCTTGGCCGGCACTTCTTCCAGATGGATTTCTGCCATGCCGATCACCTGTCGGGGCTGGGCAACAAGTCGTTCATCGCCGAACTGATGCCGCGCCAACCGCTGTACACCTGTCTGCTCACCGAACAGGCGCAAGCGGCCATCGGCCAGGCGCATCCGAACACTGAGCCGGCGCTGAAAATCCTTCAGGCCGAGGGTTTCGCCCACAAGGGCTACATCGATATTTTCGACGGTGGGCCGGTGATTGAAGCGCCGATCCGCAACATCCGCACGGTACGTGACAGCCTGGAGCTGTCCTTGAGCCTTGGCAGCCCGGACGAACAGGCACCGCTGTGGCTGATCCACAACCGGCGCCTGGAAAACTGTCGTATCACCGTTGCTCGGGCGCGCCGGGTCGGCAGCAGCCTGGTCATCGACCGTCTCACGGCCAAACGCCTGCAACTGCAGCCGGGGAATTCGGTGCGGGCGGTGATGCTGCCCAACCAACAGCAGCAGGCCGCTGCGGCTTGAAGGCTTGCCAATGCCCGCGAAGCCACCGACAAACCGCTTCACTGAAGTGAATCCTTTCAGCACTGGAACCACTGTGAGCAGCAACCTCGAAAATTCGTCATGATCCTTGACCCATTCGCGTGATAGCCTTTTCATTCTTCGGCGTTGACACCTTTGCTCAAGCCGTTCCATTCCTTTGGTATTGGTGGAACTCGTATGACCAGGCTTTCTCATCAAGATTTGCGTCGTAATTTCCGTCAGCTGCTGGCCTCCGACACCTGCTACCACACGGCTTCGGTGTTCGACCCGATGTCCGCCCGGATTGCCGCTGACCTGGGTTTTGAAGTGGGGATTCTCGGTGGCTCGGTGGCCTCGTTGCAGGTGCTGGGCGCACCGGACTTTGCCCTGATCACCCTCAGCGAGTTCGCCGAACAAGCCACCCGCATCGGCCGCGTCGCCCAATTACCGGTGATTGCCGACGCCGACCACGGCTATGGCAACGCCCTCAACGTGATGCGCACCATCGTCGAACTGGAACGCGCCGGCGTCGCCGCCCTGACCATCGAAGACACCTTGCTGCCCGCGCAATTCGGGCGCAAATCCACCGACCTGATCACCGTGGCCGAAGGCGTTGGCAAAATTCGCGCGGCGCTGGAAGCCCGTGTTGATACAGAAATGGCGATCATCGCCCGCACCAATGCCGGGATCCTGCCGATTCAGGAAATCATCAGCCGCACCCGCCAGTACCAGGGCGCGGGCGCCGATGGCATCTGTATGGTCGGGGTGCAGGATTTTGATCAGCTTGAACAGATCGCCGAACATCTGACCGTGCCACTGATGCTGGTCACCTACGGCAACCCGGCGCTGCGCGACGACAAACGTCTGGCCGAACTGGGTGTGCGCGTGACCATCGACGGCCACGGCGCGTACTTTGCGGCGATCAAGGCGACCTACGACAGCTTGCGTGAACAGCGACAGATCTTTACCCAGGCTTCGGACTTGAGCGCCACCGAGCTGACGCACACCTATACCCAGCCGGAGGAATACATTCTCTGGGCCAAGGAGTATATGAGCGTCAAGGAGTGATGTGCTGGCCGAACTGGCCTCTTCGCGAGCAGGCTCGCTCCCACATTTGATCTGTGTCGAACACAAATTCTGTGCTCACTACAAATCCACTGTGGGAGCGAGCCTGCTCGCGAAGGCATCTGCCGCTACACCGCTAAACCGGGGTTTTGTAAGCCTCCTCCCGCTGAGCCGCCCGCGCCTGAATCACATCCAGAATGGCACACCCTTCGCGCATCAGCAGATGCACCGCGCTGGTGACCCGCGTCAGGTCAAAGTCTGAAATACCTTTGAGGTTGAGGCTGGACAAGGTGTCCGCCAAATCGCGCACGACCACAAACCGATGCATCGCGCAGGCCGCCATGTCGCTGAGTTCTTTGTGGGTATTGATGAAGAGCACCGGAGATTCGGCGTCGTAGGTGTCGATGGGGAGGTAGCGTGGCATTACTTGGTCGGTCATAAAGTTCACTCCAGATGGGTCAGGTGCTGTATTCGACCGGCCAAGATCGTCGCGGAGGTTTTCGCGAACAGGGACTATAAGTGTGTCGATAGAGTGTCGCAACGAGAGCCTCTGTCAGACTTTTCGCTAATTTTCGTGCGTAGTTGAACCACTGTGGCGAGTGGACTAATTGGGAAATGCCCGGGACCAGCGCCGACGTGATACACCGCGCTGAATAGGATCTTGAATTCAAGTAGATCTTGCACCTTGGCGCATTAGCCACAAACAACGCGACCAGTCCCCTCTCCCCCGGGAGAGGGCTAGGGTGAGGGGCGGCCACACCGCAAATCCGCTGTGGTGCCAGCGGGGGGATTTATCTCACGCCGAGTCCCAGCAATGGCTGCTTGGGCAAACTGTCGCAATTGCAGATCACCCGGTTCCTTCCACTCGCCTTGGCCTCATACAGCGCCTGATCCGCATCACTGAGCCAACGGGTCGCATCGGGGTGCGCCGGATCGTACGCCGCCAGGCCAATACTCAAACTGACCTTCAACGCCGGATTCTGCTCATAACCCAGTGTCGCGAAACGCTCGCGCAACGCTTCCATGGCCTGGGCGGCATTGAACAGCGGCAACTCCGGGAGAATCACGCAGAACTCATCGCCGCCGTAACGCCCGGCAACGTCAGTCGCGCGCAGGTTCTGCTTGAGCATCTTGCTCAATTGTCGCAACACGATATCGCCGGCCACATGCCCGTAGGTGTCGTTGATTGCCTTGAAATGGTCGATGTCGATCAATGCAATGGCCGCGCCCTGCTTCTGCCGTATGCAACGCTGAAAGGCGATTTCCAGTTGATCCTTCCACGCACCGTGATTGAGCAGACCAGTGAGGCTGTCGGTGCGACTCAGCGCCAGCAATTCACGTTTATGCACACCCAGCGTGTAGGCCTGCCGAAAGCAGATCCAGCCCAACGCCAGCGGGTACAACAGCAGTAGCGGGAAACAGGCGTACATCTGCGCCGGCGTGGTTTGCGGGATGAACGCCGGGGCAAACACCACCAACCCTACGCCAACCCCAAGCAACTGCGCCGCAGAGCCGGCCAGCAGAAAACGCAACCCACCGATGGCGACGTTGTTCATTGCCATCATCGAGATGGTCGTGGCAGCGGGTAATGGATTGAAATGCATGGCAGCAACCCAGAAGCCGCCGAAAAAGGCGTCAATCAACAGGTTGCGATGTTCGGCATGAAAAGGCACCCGAGCGCGGCGCGCCAGCTGATAGGCCAGGTGGGGCCAGACCAGACCATTGAACAACATCAGCGCCCAGACCCATAACGGCGGATCGAGCGAGTACATCGACACAGACACACACAAAAGCCCAAGCACCAGCCCGAGGACTCTTGAGGTGTACAGCCTCCTTGCCAATGAAAGTCCCTTTCGTCCCGTATTTCCCATAAGGGCCTCGACCACGACGGAACCTGCAAAGTGCAGGACAGATGTGCTCAAAGTCTAACAGGGCAACGTTAAATAGCCATCACCGGTCAGCGGCCTGAAAGACGCATGCTTTCCATGGATTTGGGCTCCCACAGTGCAAATCTTTGGCTATACATGAAGGGAGCAAAACGGAAAAACGACTATAAGAAGGAGGCCCATGCAGACTTATCAAGTGTTGATCATCGGCAGCGGATTTGGCGGTCAGTGCGCGGCGATCAACCTGCTCAAGGCCGGGATCGACGATTTTCGCCTGCTGGAACGGCGCGATTTCTTTGGTGGCACCTGGTGCCAGAACACCTACCCCGGCGCGGCGGTGGATGTGCCCTCACCGCTTTATTCGCTGTCATTCGCGCCGTACCGCTGGTCACAGATGTTCGCCGAACAAGCGGAATTGCATCGCTATACCGAGCACGTGATCGATACGTTCGGCCTGCGTGAACGCGTGGAGCTGCAAGCCAACGTCGAACACGTCGAATGGGACGACACGGAAAAACGCTGGGCCGTCCACACCACCAAGGGCACGTACCATGCGCAGTTCCTGATCAATGCGAGCGGGCCATTGAGCCAACCGGTCATCCCGCGCTTTCCTGGACAGGATCGCTTTCAGGGCAAGACATTTCATACAAACAATTGGGATCACAGCTACGACTATCGCGGTAAACGCGTGGCCATTGTCGGCAGCGGTGCCAGCGCCGCGCAGATAATTCCCGTTATTGCCCCGCAGGTCGAGCAACTGCATGTATTCCAGCGCACGCCGCATTGGGTGCTGCCGCGCGCCGATCGAGTGTTCGGGCCGTTTCAGCGCTGGTTACTCGGTTTGAAACCGGCCTACAAACTGCTGCGCTGGCTGATTTACTGGCAGTTCGAAACCCGCGTGATCGCCTTCAAGTACTCGAAACCGGCGATTAACCTGGTGCAAAAGCAAGCGCTGCGTTTTCTCAAGCGCCAGGTGCACGATCCGCTGCTCCAGCAAAAACTCACGCCGGATTTCACCATCGGCTGTAAACGAGTGCTGGTTTCCAGCACCTATTACCCGGCACTGACCCGGCCCAATGTCACCCTGCACAGCCGCGAGCAGGGCATCGCCTCAATCGATGAAAACGGAATCAACACCCAGGACGGCGAGCACATCGATGTTGATCTGATCGTCTGGTCGACGGGCTATGACGCTACCGATGGCGTTATTTCCTACCCCGTCAGCGGAAAGAACGCCGTGCAGCTCAGAGATGTCTGGGCCGAATATCCTCGCGCCTACCTCGGCACCAGCCTGCCGGACTTTCCCAACCTGTTTATCGTCACGGGGCCCAATACCGGCATTGGCCACACTTCGGCGCTGTTCATCATCGAATCGCAGATGAACTACATCATCGACTGCATCCGCACCGTACAAACCAAAGGTCTGCGCAGCATCGAAGTGCGCCCCGAGGCAGAACGTACCTACACTGCAATGATTCACCGGGAGATGGAGCGTACGGTCTGGAAGTCCGGCGGCTGCCACAGTTGGTATCAAAGCAAGAGCGGTCATGTGATCGCGATGTTTCCCGGCTTCAGTTTCAGCTATCACCGTTTGACCCGGGCGCTGAAACCGGCCGATCACATTTTGTCCTGACTACGTATAAGGAAGACGTCGATGCTTTTGCTGTTTGTCGCCCTCGCGGTGTTCGTGGCCTGGAGCTGGTTGAGTTATCCGGCGGTCGGCCATTGGCTGTATGACCTGAACATGGCCATCGAGGCCAAGTTGTACAAACTGCACAAGATCGAAGTGCCGATCGCCGAGATGACCGTCTCGACCTGGCAGGGTGGGCCGTATGAAGCGGCCAGTGCGATCCTGATGCTGCACGGCTATAGCGGCGACAAAAACCTGTGGCTGCGCTTCTCCCGGCATTTCGTACGCGAGTATCGGGTGATCATTCCGGATCTGGCCGGCCATGGTGAAACCGGCTTCAAGGCGGGTGGCGGCTATGACATTGCGGTTCAGGCCAAGCGCATGATCCAGTTGCTCGACGTCTGCGGCGTGGAGAAAGTCCACGTGATCGGCAACTCCATGGGCGGTTACATCGCGGCCTGGCTGGCGGCAACGTATCCGGAGCGGGTCGCTTCGCTGGCGTTGATCGACCCGGCCGGCGTCACCGCCCCCGAGGTCAGCGACATGGAGCGCCACCTGGCCCGTGGGCACAACCCGTTTCTGATCAACTCCCGGGAAGAATTCCAGCAGTTTTATGCGATGACCATGGCCTCACCGCCGTGGGTGCCTAAGCCCGTGCTGGATGCGATCGCCCAGCGTTATGAAAACCAGCGCGATGAACTGGAAGAGATCTTCCGCGATTTCCGCGCCAGCCCGCCGATGGAGCCGAAACTGCCGGACATCAAATGCCCGGCGCTGCTGCTGTGGGGCCGCAAGGACCGCCTGATCGATGTCAGCAGCGTGCCGATCTGGAGCAAAGGCATCGCCAATTTGCAGGTGGATGTCTGGGACCACGTCGGGCATATGCCGATGGTCGAACAGCCGGGGGACACCGCGCGGTTGTATCGGGAGTTTTTGGGCAAGCAAAAATGAACATTCTTTACGACGAACGCCTCGACGGTCGGCTGCCTGACGTCAACAAGGCCGATCTGCTCAAGGCCTTGCAACACGCCATCCCTGACCTCGACATTCTCTGGCGCGAGGAGGAACTCAAACCCTACGAATGCGATGGACTCTCCGCCTACCGCACCACCCCGATGCTGGTCGCCCTGCCCCGGCGTCTCGAGCAGGTGCAAACCCTGCTTGAACTCTGCCATAAACAAAACGTTCCGGTGGTCGCCCGCGGCGCCGGCACTGGTCTTTCCGGCGGCGCGTTGCCCCTGGAAAAAGGCCTGTTGCTGGTGATGGCGCGCTTCAACACCATCCTCCACATCGACCCGGCCGCCCGCACTGCACGGGTCCAGCCAGGCGTGCGCAATCTGGCGATTTCCCAGGCCGCCGCGCCGTTCGGGCTGTATTACGCGCCGGATCCCTCGTCGCAGATCGCCTGTTCGATTGGCGGCAACGTCGCTGAAAACGCTGGTGGTGTGCATTGCCTCAAGTACGGCCTGACCGTGCACAACCTGCTGAAAATCGAAGTGCTGACGATTGAAGGCGAACGCCTGACCCTGGGCTCCGAAGCCTACGATTCACCCGGTTTCGACTTGCTTGCGCTGTTCACCGGTTCTGAAGGTTTGCTGGGGATCATCACCGAAGTCACGGTCAAACTGCTGCCCAAACCGCAGGTCGCCAAAGTGCTGCTGGCCAGTTTCGATTCCGTGGAAAAGGCCGGACGCGCCGTGGCCGAAATCATCGCCGCGGGGATAATTCCCGGCGGTTTGGAGATGATGGACAACCTCGCCATTCGCGCCGCCGAAGACTTTATCCACGCCGGTTATCCGGTCGACGCCGAAGCCATTCTGTTGTGCGAACTCGATGGCGTCGAAGCGGATGTCCACGATGACTGCCAGCGGGTTCGCGACGTGATGACCGAGGCCGGCGCCACTGAGGTGCGTCAGGCGCGTGACGAAGCCGAACGCGTGCGTTTCTGGGCCGGGCGCAAAAACGCCTTTCCGGCCATCGGCCGCTTGTCGCCGGACTATTACTGCATGGACGGCACCATTCCGCGGCGCGAATTGCCCGGCGTCCTGCAAGGCATCGCCCGCCTCGGCGAGGAATACGGTTTGCGCGTGGCGAATGTGTTCCATGCCGGCGACGGCAACATGCATCCACTTATTCTGTTCGACGCCAACCAACCCGGTGAACTGCACCGCGCCGAAGCCCTGGGCGGCAAAATTCTGGAACTGTGCGTGCAGGTCGGCGGCAGCATCACCGGCGAACACGGGGTCGGCCGCGAAAAAATCAACCAGATGTGCGCGCAATTCAACAGCGAAGAATTGACCCTGTTCCACGCCGTCAAAGCCGCGTTCGACCCGCTAGGCCTGCTCAACCCCGGCAAGAACATCCCGACGCTGCACCGCTGCGCCGAGTTTGGCGCGATGCACATTCATGCCGGGCAATTGCCATTTCCCGAACTGGAGCGCTTCTGATGGCTGACGTCGACGGCGCCAACGCCCTGCTCGATCAGGTCAATGAAGCGCGGGCCAATGCAACGCCGCTGAAAATTCAGGGCGGCAACAGCAAGGCGTTTCTCGGCCGCGAAGTGGCCGGTGAGGTACTCGACACTCGCGTGCATCGCGGCATCGTGCGCTATGAGCCGACCGAACTGGTGGTCAGCGTGCGCGCCGGAACGCCACTGTCCGAGTTGCTTGCGGCACTGGATGCCGCCGGGCAAATGTTACCGTGCGAGCCGCCAGCATTCGGTGAAAGCGCCACGGTCGGCGGCATGATTGCGACGGGTTTGTCCGGGCCTCGGCGGCCATGGTCTGGCTCGGTGCGCGATTTCGTTCTTGGTACACGAGTGATTACCGGTCTGGGCCAACACCTGCGTTTCGGCGGCGAAGTGATGAAAAACGTTGCCGGTTATGACCTCTCGCGGCTGATGGCCGGCAGTTACGGTTGCCTCAGCGTGCTCACCGAAGTCTCGCTGAAAGTCCTGCCCAAACCCCGGCAATGCCTGAGTATTCGCCTGGATATCGACTGCGCCAGGGCACTGGCCAATCTCGCCGAATGGGGCCAGCAACCGCTGCCGATCAGCGCTGCGTGCCACGATGGCGACAGTTTGTATCTGCGCCTTGAGGGTGGCGAGGGCTCGGTGACGGCGGCGCATCAACGCCTGGGTGGTGAACCGCTGGACTCGCTGTTCTGGCGTGATTTGAACGAGCAACGTTCGCCATTCTTTGACGAAGGCCTGCCGTTATGGCGCCTATCGCTGCCGAACAATCTCGGCGTGCTGGATCTGCCCGGCGCGCAACTGATCGACTGGGCCGGCGCGCAACGCTGGTTGAAATCCGACAGCCAACACATTCATAGCCTTGCCCAGGAACTCGGCGGCCACGCCACCTGCTTCACCCATGGCGCCACCTCGTCACCGTTCCAGCCGTTGCCGACGACACTGCTGCGCTATCACCGGCAACTCAAGGCGCAACTCGACCCGCAAGGGCTGTTCAACACCGGCCGGATGTACGCGGAGTTTTAGCCATGCAAACAACCCTCAGCGAGCAATCCCGACAATTGCCCCGCGCCGCCGAGGCGGAAAAGATTCTCCGTAGCTGCGTGCATTGCGGCTTTTGCAACGCGACGTGTCCGACGTATCAGTTGCTCGGCGATGAGCTTGATGGCCCGCGCGGGCGCATCTATCTGATCAAGCAAGTGCTCGAAGGCGCGCCGGCGACCGCACAGACGCAACTGCATCTGGACCGCTGCCTGTCGTGCCGCAATTGCGAAACCACCTGTCCGTCCGGCGTCGACTATCACAACTTGCTCGATATCGGGCGGGCGGTGGTTGATCAGGCAGTGCCGCGTCCGGCGGCGCAACGCTTGTTGCGTGAAGGCCTGCGCGCACTGGCGCCGAATCCGCGATTGTTCAAAGGTTTGCTGCGGGTGGGCGCCACGTTTCGGCCGCTGTTGCCGCGAATGTTTGAAAGCAAACTGCCGCAGCCCATGCTGACGTCGGGGTTGCGTCCCGTCCCTCGGCATGCGCGCCGCGTCATGTTGCTGGAAGGCTGCGTGCAGCCGGGTTTGTCGCCGAACACCAATGACGCCACGGCGCGGGTGCTCGACCGACTCGGCATCAGCGTCATCCCGGTAGCCGAGGCCGGTTGCTGTGGGGCGCTGGATTATCACCTCGACGCCCAGGCCAAAGGGCTCGACCGCGCCCGGCAGAACATCGACGCCTGGTGGCCACACCTGCAAAACGGCGCCGAAGCCATCGTGCAGACCGCCAGCGGCTGCGGCGCGTTCATCAAGGATTACGGGCATCTGCTCGAGGCCGATCCGGTCTATGCCGACAAGGCACGGCGGATCAGCGAAATGACGATCGATCTGGTGCAGGTTCTCGCGCAAGAACCGCTGGAGCAGATCTGCGCCGCCAGCGAACAGCGGATCGCTGTGCATTGCCCGTGCACCTTGCAGCACGCGCTGAAACTCGGCGGTGCGGTGGAAGCGGTGCTGACCCGCCTCGGTTTCAACCTGACGGCGGTGCCGGACGGCCACTTGTGCTGCGGCTCGGCGGGCACCTATTCCCTGACCCAACCGACACTGGCGCGGCAACTGCGCGACAACCGCCTCAATGCCTTGGAAAGCGGCCGCCCGCAGTTGATCGTCACCTCCAACATCGGTTGCCAGAGCCACCTGGCCAGCGCCGGACGCACGCCGGTTATGCACTGGATCGAACGGGTGGATCAGTCGTTGGCAGAATGAAGTTCGTAGGATTCTTCGTTTGCCCGCGCAGGAGAAGGCTGCGATCTTTTCTCCTATCCAATACGTGACCGTGGCAGGAATTTATTTCATGACCGTGCAGCCTTTCGTCAGCCCCGACCTGATCCGCCAACGCTTCTCCAAAGCGATGTCCGATATGTACCGCGAAGAAGTGCCGCTGTACGGCGCACTGATGGAACTGGTGGAACAGACCAACCGTGACGTGCTTTCCCGTGAGCCAGGCATCGCCGGGCAGCTAGACAGCACCGGCGAAATCGAACGCCTGCACATGGAACGCCATGGCGCCATCCGCGTCGGCACCGCAACGGAACTGGCCACCCTCGCCCGCTTGTTTGCGGTCATGGGCATGCAACCGGTGGGGTATTACGACCTGACGCCGGCGGGCGTGCCAGTGCATTCGACGGCGTTTCGCGCGGTGCATGAAGATGCGCTGCAAATCAGTCCGTTTCGAGTATTCACGTCGTTGTTGCGGCTGGAGTTGATTGAAGACCCTGAGCTGCGCGCTTTCGCCGAGTCAATCCTGGCCAAACGTTCGATCTTTACCGACGCGGCGCTGCGTTTGATCGCCCAGGCTGAAACGGCTGGCGGACTCAACGAAACCGAATCGCAGGAATTCGTCCTACAGGCATTGGAAACCTTTCGTTGGCATCACAGCGCAACCGTTACCGCTGCGCAGTATCAGACGTTGAGCGCCCAACACCGGTTGATCGCCGATGTCGTGGCGTTCAAAGGCCCACACATCAATCACCTGACCCCGCGCACGCTGGACATCGATATCGTCCAGGAACAGATGGCGGCCCATGGCATCACGCCCAAAGCGGTGATCGAAGGCCCACCTCGCCGGCAATGCCCGATCCTGCTGCGCCAGACCAGTTTCAAAGCGCTGGATGAGCCAGTCGCATTCATCGATCAGAGCGAAACCCGTGGCAGCCACAGTGCGCGGTTTGGCGAAATCGAACAACGCGGCGCCGCGCTGACACCCAAGGGCCGGGCGCTGTATGACCGATTACTGAATGCGGCTCGCGATGAGCTCGGTGATTTCCCCAACGAAGGCAATGCCTCACGCTACAACACGCTGATGACTCAACACTTTGGCGAATTTCCCGACAGCGTCGACGGCATGCGCGAACATGAGCTGGCGTACTTTCGCTACTTCGCTACGGAAAAAGGCATGGCGTCGGGTAGCCTCGGTGACGCCTCGCTAGAGGATTTGTTGCGCAATGGTTATGTGAAAGCTGAGCCGCTGGTGTACGAAGATTTCCTGCCGGTCAGTGCAGCGGGAATTTTTCAGTCGAACCTTGGGGATGCGGCGCAGGCGCACTATGGCGAGCACTCCAATAGACAGGCGTTCGAACAAGCGCTGGGGCGCTCGACCATTGATGAGTTGGGGTTGTATGCCGAGACGCAGAGGCGTTCGATTGAAGAGTGCGCGAAAGTGCTGGGGCTGAAAATAATCTAACGGCAGGTCGTCGATCGTTTGCTTTTGACTCATCGCACGGCCAATGATGGCCTTCGGCCGTACTGCGCAAGAAGTTGCGCAGTACCCCATAATAAAACACCCCTCTGAAACGCTACAGCCCATACGCCACATGGCCTGCAGCCAAGTGCGCAAGAAGTTGCGCAGTACTGCGCAACTTCTTGCGCACTTTTGCCCTCGCTCCCCAGTGAAAAACCCTCACAATCGCAGGCCAGAGCACTCTGCCCCCCGCCCTCCGGGGACTTCGCAAAACCTGGCACGCTCCTTGATAACAGTCAGGCACCCACCGGGCGATTTCGCCTCCCGGGCACCTTAAATTTATCCGCAAGGAGAGCACCCCATGGCAACA
>NZ_JAENSQ010000024.1:0-91634 GCF_016613125.1 Pseudomonas sp. MF6776 | reverse complement strand
CCTGAGTCAGCTGCCGGTAATGCGTAGTCATCTGCGCTTGAATCCTTCGGTGTGAGAGCCTGGATTCTACCGGTGGCTGGCTCTCTGCCTCTCGTTTCAAGCGTTGCGCTTATTCTATGAATTCAGGGGCTATTTGAAGCATGATCGTTCCTTGATAAGGCTCCGTGCAGGGCAGGCTTTCTGGCCTGTGCAAATGTCGCGGAGGAAGGTTTTGATGAAGCGAGAACCTTACCGGTGAGAAGCGGTGAAACGTCATAGAGGCAAAGTGCCCCGTCTGTTTCAAAGGATGGCGAATGGAAAGGTTTGAAGTATCGAAGTTTGAGGCGAGGGGGCGCAGCGCCCGGATTTACTTAACATGACCTGCCTGAATCACTTCCAACGAAGGGGTTAAATCGACATCTTCAGACATGCTTTCACTACACATCGAGACCTGTGAGCGTTTTCAATGCTCTTGAGCGCGGTAGGCCCCCGGGGTCAGCCCCGTCCACTTCTTGAACGCCCGATGAAACGCCGACGGTTCGGAAAAATCCAGTTTTCGCGGGTCAGGTCATCTTTTTATTTGAGTAAAAGGTAATGCCGTTGAAGGCCTTTGGTTTATATCGAAGTTCGAGGTTTAGAAGGTTTTTTAGTCGCTGTTGTTATTAAAACCTGTCAGTTCTTACAGGTGTCAGTTGGGTGCTCCGACGTTATTGTGAAGTACCGGAACCTCGTTTGAAGGGCCGGATGTCCACTGCGGTGAAAACATGAGGGGCTCAAAGTGAACGACAAAACAGATAATTTCGATGATTTTACGGATTTTAATAACTTCGATTTTAACGGGTGGGAGGGGAGTGATAGCAGTGTTCATATCGTTAACATCAAGGGAGCTTACTTTCTGGAAGCGCTGCCGGGTGGCGACACCAAAGTGCGTAAAAGCTTCGTAGGTTTGCCTGAGGGAAAGGCCTACCAGGTTACCTTTACTTATGAAACTCCCCATACTGGCTATGTGAGGCTTCAATATGATACCGGCCGGTTTGAACAGGCCATCACTGCTACGCAGGGAATCCTGAAAGAACATCACATATTTTTAAATTCGGGAGCTCTTCAGAAAACATTGGAGCTGTACGTGTACACCAATAGCATAGTCGGTATTTCCAATGTCAAGTTGGGTGAAATCCGAGTGCGTCAGGTTACTCAAAAATATATTGATAGTCTGGGAGGCTGATGCCACGCAATATAATGTGCATTCATCGAGTCATTGAGCGATGAATGCACACCAACCGCTGGCACGGTTATGAGGTCGCTATAAATCCATGTAAGTCGACCATGCTTCATGGGGTAACAAGCTCACAATTAACGGCGGGCAAGATCCGTGGCAACGAAACAATCTTCGGTTTCTCGCCTCAGGTAATTAATGATTGAGATTTTTGGTCGGGCTAGCGTCTCACAACTCTTGCGCCCGATAAGCCCCCGGCGTCAGCCCCGTCCACTTCTTGAACGCCCGATGAAACGCTGACGGTTCGGAAAAACCCAGCTGTTCAGCGATCTGTTGCAACGACAGATCCGCGCGGCCCAAATGGTAGATGGCGATATCCCGCCGCAGCTGATCCTTCAACTCTTGAAAACTGGTGCCTTCCTCGCGCAAATGCCGGCGCAGGGTTTGCGGGCTGATGTGCAGGTGCGCGGCCACGGCGTCGAGATCCGGCCAGCGTGTGCTGTCGCGGCTGAGCAAGCGGCGCAGGCGGCTGCTCAGGCTGTCGCCGTCGTCGGGGCGTGACAGCAAATCAGCGGGGGAGCGTTCGAGGAAGTGTTTGAGGGTGCGTTCATCCTGCAATAACGGCATGTGCAGGTAGCGGCTGTGGAACAGCAGGCTGCTTCGATCTGCTGAAAACACCAAGGGGCAGGGGAACAGCAGGTCGTATTCGGCGCCGTGAGCAGGTTTCGCATAGCTGAATGTCGCCTGCTCCAAGCTGATTCGCTGGCCTATCAGCCAACTGCCGAGACGATGCCAGATCACCAGCAGGCTTTCGCTGAGGAAGTGATCCGGGTCCCACAATTGCGAATCGTCGAGGCTCAGGCGCACCCATTCGTCCTCGCGGCTCAGGGTCAGGCGCGGTGCGTCGGGGAACAGGCTGTAAAACAGCAGGCCGCGTTGCAGGGCCTTCTCCAGGTTGCGGCAGTGAATCGAGGCGTGGCACATCATGGCGAAGCTGCCGGGTTTGCTCGCGGCCTTGCCGAAGCCCAGGTATTCGTCGTCCAGTGCCAGCCACAGGCTTTGGATCAGGCGGGTGAACTGTTCCGGGGCGATGCGCGCACGGGGCTCGTCAAGCAGTTCGGGGCTGATCCCCAGTTGCAACAGCAGGCCCGAGTAATCGAACCCCAGGCGGCGTGCGCCACCCAGGGCGGCACGGGCGAAATGACTGGCAACGGTGCGTTCGCGCATAAGCGGCAGATCCTTCCTCAGGCGTCGGATGGTAGCCGGGGGGTGGCAGGGGAACAAGGCGGATTTCCGCCAAATTGTAGGACGAGAACCGGCGAGTTGGCGGATATCCGCCACCCTTGAGTAACCGAGTTGTGACGAAAAAAACCTGTAACCCCTGATATCGAAAGGCTTGTAGCCATCTGCACCAAAGTGGCACGACGTTTGCGATATGAGCGATAGAAACGTGCGTTGAGCCTGTGCGCAAGGTGCCGTTCCAACAACAAATCCCTCCAGTGCAGGAGGGTTCGCAATTCAGGTGTCGCGGTCAACAGATGGATGCTGCCACGCGGGACTCTTGAGGAAACTTGCAATGACGACTCGTCAGCCAATTTACAAATCCCTGTATTTCCAGGTGATCGTTGCCATCGCTATCGGCATTCTGCTCGGTCACTTCTATCCGCAAACCGGTGTGGCCCTCAAACCGCTGGGTGACGGGTTCATTAAACTGATCAAAATGGTCATTGCCCCGATCATCTTCTGTACCGTCGTCAGCGGCATCGCTGGCATGCAGAACATGAAATCGGTGGGCAAGACCGGCGGCTACGCGCTGCTGTATTTTGAAGTCGTATCCACCATTGCCTTGCTGATCGGCCTGATCGTCGTCAACGTCGTGCAGCCGGGCGCCGGCATGCACATCGACGTGACCACTCTGGATGCCTCGAAAATCGCCACCTATGTGACGGCCAGTAAAGACCAGAGCATCGTCGGCTTCCTGCTCAACGTGATCCCGAACACCATCGTCGGCGCGTTTGCCACAGGCGATATCCTGCAAGTGCTGATGTTCTCGGTGATCTTCGGCTACGCCCTGCATCGTCTGGGTTCGTATGGTCGTCCGCTGCTGGACATGATTGATCGCTTCGCTCACGTGATGTTCAACATCATCAACATGATCATGAAACTGGCGCCGCTCGGTGCGTTCGGTGCCATGGCTTTCACCATCGGTGCTTACGGTGTCGGCTCGCTGGTGCAACTGGGCCAGTTGATGATCTGCTTCTATATCACCTGCGTGCTGTTTGTGTTGGTGGTGTTGGGTGGGATCTGCCGCGCGCACGGTTTCAGTGTGTTGAAACTGATTCGCTACATCCGCGAAGAGCTGCTGATCGTACTGGGCACTTCGTCCTCTGAATCGGCACTGCCACGCATGCTGATCAAGATGGAGCGTCTGGGTGCGAAGAAATCGGTAGTTGGTCTGGTGATCCCGACCGGTTACTCGTTCAACCTCGACGGTACTTCGATCTACCTGACCATGGCTGCGGTGTTCATCGCTCAGGCGACCGACACCCACATGGACATCACCCACCAGATCACCCTGTTGCTGGTGCTGCTGTTGTCCTCCAAAGGTGCGGCAGGTGTGACCGGTTCGGGCTTCATCGTGCTGGCGGCTACGCTGTCGGCGGTAGGTCACCTGCCGGTGGCCGGTCTGGCGCTGATCCTGGGTATCGACCGTTTCATGTCCGAAGCTCGCGCACTGACCAACCTTGTTGGTAACGCTGTTGCGACCATCGTTGTCGCCAAGTGGGTGAAAGAGCTGGACACCGACGTGCTGCAATCCGAGCTGGCCTCTGGCGGTCGCGGTATCTCCGACCAGCGTGAAGAAGACGACCTGGGTGTGGCTGAAGGCCCAACTCCGGTCAATGTGAAGTAAGCATCGCTTGTAGGAAAAACCCGCTTCGGCGGGTTTTTTCATGCCCGCAATTTGAGCGTAACGGTCACGGCTGGTGACACTTACGGTGATTGCTGTACCGGCCATCGCTGCCTAGGCTGAAGACATCGTCCAAGGAGTTCGCCCATGTCCGCACCGCTGGCCTCATTGAAGATTCTCGATTTCTCGACGCTGCTGCCGGGGCCGTTTGCTTCGCTGTTGCTGGCGGACATGGGCGCCGAGGTGTTGCGCATCGAGTCGCCGACGCGCATGGATCTGCTGCGAGTCTTGCCGCCGCATGATCAGGGGATTTCGGCCAGTCACGCTTATCTGAACCGCAACAAGCGCAGTCTCGCGCTCGACCTGAAACAGCCCGAAGCGCTGGAGCTGATCAAGCAGTTGCTGGCCGATTACGACATCGTCCTCGAGCAGTTTCGCCCCGGTGTGATGGAGCGCCTGGGCCTGGGTTACGAGGCCCTGAAGGCGCTTAACCCGAAGCTGATTTACGTGTCGATCACCGGTTACGGCCAGACCGGCCCGTACAGGGATCGCGCCGGGCATGACATCAACTACCTGGCGCTGGCCGGCCTTGCCAGTTATACCGGCCGGGCCGACAGCGGGCCGTTGCCGTTGGGCATGCAGGTTGCGGATATCGCGGGTGGTTCGCTGCACGGGGTGATAGGTCTGCTTGCTGCGGTGATCGCCCGTCAGCAAACCGGGCAGGGCACGCATCTGGACGTGAGCATGACCGATTGTGCATTCAGCCTGAATGCCATGGCCGGTGCCGGTTTTCTCGCCTGTGGTGCAGAGCCGGGTTGGGAAGACCAGATGCTCAATGGCGGCAGTTTTTATGATTATTACCGTTCACGGGATGGCCGCTGGATGTCGGTGGGCAGTCTGGAACCGGCATTCATGCAGCCATTGTGCGCGGCACTGGGGCGGCCGGAATTGGCGGCGCAGGGCTTGTCGCCCAAGCCCGAGCATCAGCGAGCGCTCAAGGAAGCCTTGAAGGTCGAGTTTGAAAAGCATGACTTTGCCGAACTGTGCGAGTTGTTTGCCGGGATCGATGCGTGTGTCGAGCCGGTGTTGAATCTGAGCGAAGCAGCCGAACATCCGCAATTACAGGCGCGGGAGTTGGTGACGCAAGTGCCGCGCGGGGATGGTTCGACGCAGGCGCAAATGGCATGCCCGCTGAAGTTTTCCCAAGGGTTGCCGGCGCCACGGCATGTCGGGGCGGTGTTGGGACAGCATACGGATGAGGTGTTGGGAGAGTTGGGGTTGAGTCCTTCGAAAATTGAAGAGCTGCGCCGGGCCAAAGTCATTCTTTAGTGCCTGTTCTGGCTTCATCGCTGGCAAGCCAGCTCCCACAGGTTTCGGTGTCGTACACAGAATTTGTGGACACCTCGAACACTGTGGGAGCTGGCTTGCCAGCGATGGGGCCAGTCAGGGCAACACAACACTGACTATTCCACCCGCATCTCACCACTGAACACCAACGTATTGCGGCATCTGCGGCACAGATACCGCCGCCCTTGCCGCACCAGGCTATGGCGCTGCGCCGAAAACGGAAAATCACTTTCCGCACACGGGCATTTGTAGATGTAGCGGGTCACACTGCGGCGTTTGATTGCATAAGTGTGGCAGCGATCCGGCGGCAGTTCGTAAACGCCGCGCATGATCAGTTGCCACTCTTCGCCGTGGGGCTGGATGCGGTCGCCGAACAGCTGATGGGCGATCAGGTGCGCAACTTCGTGGGCCACGGTTTGCTTGAGGAAGTGTTCGGCGTTTTCCCGGTAGAGCTGAGGGTTGAAGCGCAGCAGGTTCTCGTGCAGATGCGCGACCCCGGCTTTTTGTCCGCGCAGCTTGAGACTCACCACGGGGCGTTGGAAATGACGTTTGAAAAAGGATTCAGCGAGTTGGTAACAGTCTTCGACGCGAGTATTGAGTTGCTCGGGCATGCTTGATGGATCTCCAGAGGCGTCAAGTATGCCGCAACCCTCAAGCGTTGCGAATCGCCGAACCGCCGAATGGTCATCCTCCACACGAGAAGGCCGCCTTGCGGCGGCCTGTATTGGCAGATCTTGTTTTTCTCGGGGAGTCATTGCGTCAGTTGGTATAGACGGGGCCTACGCCCAGTCCCCAGACAATCACGGTGAACGCCATGATGGCTACCAGCACCACCAGACCCACCGCCAATACCGAGCTGGAAAACAGAAAACCTTCGTCCGACGGTATATTCATGAACGTCGGTAGCCCCACGTACAACAGGTACACCGTGTAGCAGATGGCCGCCGTGCCAACGATCATGCCCAGCCACATATGCGGATACAGCGCCGCCAGCCCGCCGACAAACAGCGGCGTCGCGGTGTAGGTGGCAAACGCCACGCAACGCGCCAGGCTGGGGTTGGCGTCATAAGTGCGGGCCATCCAGTGCACGAAGGCACCCATGACCGCGACCCCGCCGAGCATCGCCAGGTATGACATGACCGTCATCCACGCCGCACTTTCTACGGTGAGCATGACCGGCGCGCGATTACCAATCACCCAGCCAACCTGGGTGGTGCCGATAAACGCCGAGACAGCGGGGATCGCCGCCAGAATCAGCGTGTGCGTCAGGTACATGTGGCTGATGCTTTCCTCTTGGTCGCCACGGATTTCCTTCCATTCCTGATCGGGGTGGGTAAAAAGTCCCACTACGTGATGGATCATGCCATTCACTCCTCTTGTTATTGCCATCGCCCCCCAACGGAGCGCCTACGGGCCAAGGTGGCCGAGCAAATTCAGGTCTTCAGATGTGTGCGACCTTACGTCGCAGTATAGAAAGGTCTTAACCGCACAGGCACTAGGGGCTTAGAGCAAATTGCGCTGTAAACACCGGGCTTAATCGCGGTGGGGTCTTGCCGCAGCCCGACGGCCCTTCGCCCTCACGATTTTTTTGCGTAAAATGCCGGCCTTTCGTCACACCTCACGGATTTCGCGTCATGGGCACTCTTACGGTCAACCAGAACAAGCTGCAAAAGCGCCTGCGCCGTCTGGCGGGCGAAGCTGTCGCCGATTTCAACATGATTGAAGACGGCGACAAGGTCATGGTCTGCCTGTCCGGGGGCAAGGACAGCTACACCATGCTCGACGTGCTGATGCACTTTCAGAAGGTTGCGCCGATCAGGTTCGAGATCGTCGCCGTGAACATGGACCAAAAGCAGCCGGGCTTCCCCGAGCACGTGCTGCCGGCCTACCTCAAAGAGCTGGGCGTCGAGTATCACATCGTCGAAAAAGACACTTATTCGGTGGTCAAAGAGCTGATCCCGGAAGGCAAGACCACCTGCTCGCTGTGCTCGCGTCTGCGTCGCGGCACGCTGTACACCTTCGCTGACGAAATCGGCGCGACCAAAATGGCCCTCGGTCACCACCGTGACGACATCGTCGAGACGTTCTTCCTCAACATGTTCTTCAACGGCAGCCTCAAGGCGATGCCGCCCAAGCTGCGCGCCGACGACGGCCGTAATGTGGTCATCCGTCCGCTGGCCTACTGCAGCGAGAAAGACATCCAGGCCTACTCGGACCTCAAGCAATTCCCGATCATCCCGTGCAATCTCTGCGGCTCGCAGGAAAATCTGCAGCGTCAGGTGGTCAAGGAAATGCTTCAGGACTGGGACCGCAAGACCCCGGGCCGAACTGAAAGCATCTTCCGCAGTCTGCAGAACGTGATCCCGTCGCAACTGGCCGACCGCAACCTGTTCGACTTCACCAGCCTCAAGATTGACGAGACCGCCGCTTCGCGCTTCGTCAACGTCGTTAACCTGTAAACACCTTCAAATGTGGGAGCGAGCCTGCTCGCGAAGAGGGAGTATCAGTCAACAAATCAGTTGAATGACACACCGCTTTCGCGAGCAGGCTCGCTCCCACATTGGTTTCTTCGCTTTATTCAATAGGAGAGGGCATGCGCGATTACAAGTGGCTGCACGAATACTGTCTGAACCGTTTCGGTTCGGCGGCTGAACTGGAAGCCCATCTGCCCGTCCCCAAGACTGCGGCACAACTGCGCAAGATCAGCGACGACCGCTACCTCTCGACCATGGCCCTGCGCGTGTTCCGCGCCGGCCTCAAGCACAGTCTGGTAGACGCCAAGTGGCCGGCCTTCGAAGAAGTGTTCTTCAAATTCGACCCGGAAAAAGTCGTGCTGATGAGCGCCGAACACCTTGAACGATTGATGCAGGACGCGCGGATTATCCGTCACCTGGGCAAGCTCAAAAGCGTGCCGCGCAACGCGCAGTTCATTCTCGACGAGGAAAAAGAACGCGGCAGCTTTGGCGCGCTGATTGCCGACTGGCCGGTGACCGACATTGTCGGTCTGTGGACGTACCTGAAAAAGCGTGGCCATCAACTGGGTGGGCTGTCGGCGCCACGGTTTTTGCGCATGGTCGGCAAGGACACGTTTGTGCCGAGCTATGACGTGGTGGCGGCGCTGAATGCGCAGAAGATCGTCGACAAAGTGCCGACCAGTCTGCGTGATCTGGCGATTGTGCAGGACGCGTTCAATCAGTGGCATGAACAGAGTGGCGGGCGGGCGATGAGCCAGATTTCGATGATGCTCGCTTACACCGTCAATCATTAAGACCGCGTCGCCCCAATCGCTGGCAAGCCAGCTCCCACAGGTTTTGCGTCGATCACAAATTAGTGTTCCAACACAGATCCTGTGGGAGCTGGCTTGCCAGCGATGGCGTCAGCTCAGGCGACTGAGATTTCACCCTCGCCAGCCAATTTGCGATTCAACTGATACCGCCAGCGCACATACAGCAGCGCCGAGCAGAACACCGCCAGGCTTGCCGCCATCTCCAGCACGCCAAACCACTGTCGGTTCGGGTCATACGCGGCCAGTGCGCCTTTGATGAAATACAGATTCACCACAAAGCACATCCATGAATGCCCGCGGGCGCTGCCCATGATCATCGCCGGGGCGAGGATCAGCCACGGGACCAGTTCGACCAGCAGAATCACCCACGGCCGCGCACCATGCAGGTCGGCGAATATCAGGTAATAGACGGCGAGCAATCCGGCCAGGGCGAAAAAGCTCAGCAGACTGATGATCCGCATCGCCTTCACGCGCGGCTCCAGCCACTCGACAGAGGGCAGGACTTTCGGCTTCTTGGCCACCTCAGCCCTCCAGTTTCTGCGCGGTTTTGGCCAAGCGCAGACCGAGGGCGCGACACAACGCCACTTCGTGCTGATCAAGACCTCTTTTGCCATCCGCGCCGGCGTGGTGGCTGGCACCATACGGCGTGCCGCCGCCTTGGGTTTCCAGCAGCGCCGACTCGCTGTAGGGCAGGCCGGTGATCAGCATGCCGTGGTGCAGCAGCGGCAGCATCATCGACAGCAGGGTGGTTTCCTGACCGCCGTGCAGGCTGGCGGTGGAGGTGAACACGCCGGCCGGTTTGCCAACCAGCGCGCCGGTCAGCCAAAGATTGCTGGTGCCATCGAGGAAGTACTTGAGCGGCGCAGCCATGTTGCCAAAACGCGTCGGGCTGCCCAGTGCCAGGCCGGCGCAGTTTTTCAGGTCGTCGAGGGTGGCATAGAGCGCGCCTTCGTCCGGGATGCCTGGCGCTACGGCTTCGCACTCGGTGGAGATCGCCGGCACGGTACGCAGGCGCGCTTCGAGGCCGGCCTGTTCTACACCGCGGGCAATCTGCCGCGCCATCTCGTTGGTCGAGCCGTTGCGGCTGTAATAGAGGACCAGAATGTACGGCGCGCTCACGGCAGCAACTCCAGAATGTTCTCCGGTGGACGACCGATGACGGCTTTGTCGTCGGCTTCGAGAATCGGCCGTTCCATCAGTTTTGGATGTTCGGCAATCGCGGCGATCAACTGCGCTTCGCTGAGGCTGTCGTCAGCGAGCTGAAGCATTTTGTATTCATCTTCCCCGGTACGCAGCAATTGCCGCGCGCTGATTCCGAGCTTGCCGAGCAGGGCCTTGATTTGCGCGGCATTCAGCGGGGTTTCGAGGTAGCGCACGACGTTTGGCGTCAGGCCGCGGGCTTCAAGAAGCTCCAGCGCACCGCGGGATTTCGAGCAGCGCGGATTGTGATAAAGCGTCAGATCGGTCATGTCGGGTCGCTTCTGGCGTAGAGTGGCGGCTATTCTAACTGTGCAGCGCGCAATCCAGAACCTTCAGAGGCGATGGGTCGCAGGCGTTTTCAAATTTTCACAAGGAACAGGACATGACACGGCGATTGGCAGCGGCATTGACGATAATCGGGGCGTTGATGCTGGGGGGTTGCGGCAACGATTACGGGATTGACCAGAACGGTCAGAAGGTCGCATCCGAGCGCCTCGACAAGCAATGGGTAATCGTCAACTACTGGGCTGAATGGTGTGGCCCGTGCCGAACCGAAATCCCGGAGCTCAACCACTTGGCTGAAGAGCTCAAGAGCAGGAATGTCGGTGTGTTCGGGGTCAACTTCGACAACGTGCAGGGTGAAGAGCTGAAGAGTGCCAGCGAAAAACTGGGCATCAAGTTCACCGTGCTGGCGCAGGACCCGGCGGAGTTGTTCGAGCTGCCACGCAGCGAAGCGCTGCCAGTGACATACATCATCGACGACAAGGGCAAGGTTCGGGAACAGCTGATGGGCGAGCAGACGGCGGCCGGGGTGATGGCGAAGCTTGAGGCGTTGCAGGCTGCGAAGTAGCTTTCAAAAGCCCCTCACCTCAGCCCTCTCCCAGTGGGAGAGGGCCAGGGTGAGGGGCTTGGCGATTCAAGCGATCAACCCTCTTCCAGCCACCAGCGCAACGGTTTGCCTTGCGCCGGCCAGAAGCGCATCTGCTCGATTGGCGAAATGTCCCAGCGCTCGACATGCTCCAGCGCTTCCAGGAACCGTTGTTCCTGTTCCATCAGCGCCGGTGCACACAGTTTGCGGGTCTTGCCGATCTTGCCGAAGGTCAGCTTGTCGCCATCCAGGGTGTACGGCGCGAACCAATGGTTGCAGCCGCCGTTACCGTAGGCACGACCGTCATCGCCAAGGGTCACGGTCAGATGGCTGTAATCCATCAATGGCCGCTCGCCGATCCATTCCAGAATGTAGCTGCGGTTCTGTTGCAGTTGCACAGGCTCGGCGGCGCAGCCCGCGAGGCCAATACCGACCAGAGCGGCCAGGGCAAAGCGTTTCATCACGCAGGCTCCTGGCATTTCGGGCACAGGTGCTTGTCGCCAACGGCCTTCCAGCCCAGCTCGGCAATGCGCGCGGTGGCGGCCGGTTTTTCTGCCGTTTTGCCCAGCTTGGCGTCCACTGCAAACTCGAAGTTCAGCGCTTTGGCGCAGCTGTCGCAATTGACCTGCCAGGTGTGGATCGCCAGTTCGCCGAACACCGGGCCCGTGGTCATCGCGGTCCATTGGCCCGGCGGGTTGATCAGGTGGCGGACGGTTTCAACGGTCAGGCGCATGGACAAATCCTTGCTGCCTTTGAGGGTGACCAACAGCGCGTCACCGATGCGGATCGAGCCACCGTTGCCGGTGACCTGATAGCGGCCCGGCACGAGGGCGCGGCATTCGGTGAGGGTGTGTTGCGGGTTCATCAGATTGTAGCGGAAATCGTGTTCGACCATGGGTCCTCCAAATATGCGCGACATGCTAGCACGGGCTGGATTGCAGAATGATGCACGCGTGCGACCTTCGATCAGGTTCAAATCGACCTGCGCACATGGCAAACTGCCGCCCTCGACTCTGAAGGAACGGAACATGGCGCTGATCGAATGTTATGAATGCAAGCGGAGCATCAGTTCCGAAGTCAAAGCGTGCATTCATTGCGGGGCTCCGATGGCAAAGCACCAGGCCCACGCACAAGCGCAGACCGCAGGCGCACCGGCTCAGGCTTCTACGATTTCATTCGGCAGTCTGCCGCGTAACAGCGCGGTACCTGAGGCCGCGGTGTTGCCGCAAGCTTCGCAGGGTTTGCCGAAAGTCATGCCGGCTGCAGCGGGGCGTCGGCGTCGACAACAGGCTGCGCAAGCCGCGCAGATCAATGAGGACGGCAGCCGCCCGGTGGAAGGCTGGCTGAAGATCATGGTGTTCCTGATTCCGTGGATTTTCGTCTGGTTCCTGCTGCGCAGCGGCCATTCGGCGAAACAGCGGTTGTTCGGCTTCGGCTGGCTGGCGTTGCTGATTCTGGCGTCGTCGCTGAAATAAGCGGTTAAGCGATCAACCTTCGACCTGATTCTGCGGTGATCCCGCCGCCCAGGTCGCGATATTGCGCAGGGTCGTCGCAGCAATCGCGCCCAGCGCCTCTTGCGTCAGGAACGCCTGGTGAGCGGTGACGATCACGTTAGGAAAGGTCAGCAGACGCGCCAGCACATCGTCCTGCAACGGCAAGTCGGAACGATCCTCGAAAAACAGCTGCGCTTCTTCTTCATACACATCCAGCCCCAGATAGCCGAGTTGACCGTCCTTGAGGGCGTCAATAAGCGCCGGGGTGTCGACCAGCCCGCCGCGACCGGTGTTGATCAGCATGGCGCCTGCTTGCATGTGCGCCAATGAATCGCGATTGATCAGGTGTTTGCTCTGCTCGTTCAGCGGGCAGTGCAGGCTGATGATGCGCGACTGCGCGAGCAAGTCCGGCAGGCTCAGATAACGTGCGCCGAGTGCCAGAACATCGGGATTTGGATACGGATCGTACGCCAGCAATTCACAGCCGAAACCGTGCATGATTTTCGCGAAGGCGGCGCCGATCTGTCCGGTGCCGACGATGCCGACAGTCTTGCCGACCAGATCGAAACCGGTCAGGCCATGCAGACTGAAATCACCCTCGCGGGTGCGGTTGTAGGCGCGGTGCAGGCGACGGTTGAGGGCGAGGATCAGCGCCACGGCATGCTCGGCCACGGCATGCGGCGAGTAGGCCGGAACCCGCACGACGGCCAGCCCCAGACGTTTGGCCGCGAGCAGATCGACATGGTTGTAACCGGCCGAACGCAAGGCAATCAGCCGGGTACCGCCCGCCGCCAGACGTTCGAGCACTGCAGCGCTAAGGTCGTCATTGATAAAGGCGCAGACCACCTCATGCTGGTCGGCCAATGCCGCCGTATCGAGACTGAGCCGGGCCGGTTGAAAATGCAGTTCAATCTCTGCCGGGCAATCGGCATCGAGGAAACTCTCGCGGTCGTAGGTCTGGCTGCTGAAAATGATCGTGCGCATGGAATCCTCCTGGAGCATCACCGGGGCTGCATCACCCAAGTCCACTTTAGCCGTGACGGCGTTGACCGGCATTGCGCTGGATCAGGCGCTGATCTTCGCTTGCGCAGCCAGTCGGTTGATTGCAAGTTCCAGCTCATCCAGCGCCATCGCTGCTTTCGGGTCTTCCTGTTTGAGCAGGGTTTCACTGCGCTGGCAGGCTGCGCGCAATTGCGGTACGCCGCAGTAACGCGTGGCGCCATGCAGGCGATGCACGCGTTCAATCAGTGCATTCTGGTCGTGGTTGTCGCGCGCGCTGCGGATGGCTTCGCGGTCGGCCTCCAGTGAAGCCAGCAGCATCGCCAGCATGTCCGCCGCCAGATCTTCTTTACCGGCAGCCAGACGCAAACCTTCCTCGTGATCAAGCACTGGCAGTTCGTGATTGCCGGCAGCACCTTCGCTGACGCGCTCCGGTGCCTGATTGCGCAGTGCCAGACCGGTCCATTTCAGCACCACTTGCGCCAGTTGCCGCTCGCTGATCGGTTTCGTCAGGTAGTCATCCATGCCGCTTTGCAGCAACGCACGTTTTTCGTTGGCCATGGCATGGGCGGTGAGGGCGACGATCGGCAGCGGTGTGCAATGCCGCTCGCTTTCCCACTGGCGGATGGTTTCGGTGCTCTGGCGACCGTCCATGCCCGGCATCTGCACGTCCATTAGCACCAGATCGAACGATTCGGTCTGCACTGCTTTGACCGCGGCATAACCGCTTTCCACGGCCAATACCTTGGCGCCCATGTCTTCGAGCAAGGTCTGCACCAGCAACAGGTTGGCCGGGTTGTCGTCGACACAGAGCACTTTCGGCGCGCGACTCGACAGCGGTTCGCCGGGTTCGTTACGCGGTTGACGCGGGTTGGCCAGATCCGACAGGGCGCGGCGCAGTTTGCGCGTGCAGGCCGGTTTGGCCTGCAGTTGGCTGTGCGGGTTGGGCACCGACAGATGGAACAGCGTCTGCTCAGTGGTCGGGCACAGCACCAGCACTTTGCAGCCCAGGTGTTCGAGGTCCCAGATATGCTGGTTCAGGCGTTCGGGCAGCATGTCGTTACTGGTGATGCCGATCACCGCCAGATCAATCGCCTGATCGGTCTGGTGTGCGCCGGTAACGCCATTGGTCAGGCTTTCCAGGGTATTGAACGGGGTGACCATAAGCCCGCAGTCTTCCAGTTGATGCTGCAAGGCCTGACGCGCCAGTTCATGGTTTTCCAGCACGGCGACCCGGCGGCCGAGCAGCGGCGCCGAGGGCAGGTCTTCGGCATCGTCGCGGGCCTTGGGCAGGCTCAGGCTGATCCAGAATTCCGAACCTTCGCCCGGCGTGCTGTCGACGCCGATCTCGCCGCCCATCTGTTCGATCAGGCGCTTGGAGATCACCAGACCCAGTCCGGTGCCGCCGGGCTGGCGCGACAGCGAATTGTCTGCCTGGCTGAAGGCCTGGAACAACGCGCGCACGTCCTGATTCGACAGGCCGATGCCGGTGTCCTGGATGCTGATGCGCAGCTGCACGCTGTCATCGTGCTCTTCTTCCAGCATTGCACGGGCAACGATGGTGCCCTCGCGGGTGAACTTGATGGCGTTGCTGACCAGGTTGGTGAGGATCTGCTTCAGGCGCAGCGGATCACCGACCAGCGACAACGGGGTGTCGCGGTACACCAGACTGACCAGTTCCAGCTGCTTGGCGTGAGCGGCGGGGGCGAGAATCGTCAGGGTGTCTTGCAACAAGTCGCGCAGATTGAACGGAATGTGGTCGAGCACCAGTTTGCCGGCCTCGATTTTCGAGAAGTCGAGAATCTCGTTGATGATCCCGAGCAGGCTGTCGGCGGACTTTTCGATGGTGCCTAAATAGTCGAGCTGGCGCGGGGTCAGTTCACTTTTTTGCAACAGGTGGGTGAAGCCGAGAATGCCGTTGAGTGGCGTGCGGATTTCGTGGCTCATGTTGGCGAGGAATTCGGATTTGATCCGGCTCGCCTCCAGAGCCTCTTTACGCGCCAGATCGAGTTCGATGTTCTGAATCTCGATGGTTTCGAGGTTCTGGCGCACGTCCTCAGTGGCTTGATCGACGCTGTGCTGCAATTCTTCCTGGGCGTTTTGCAGGGTGCCGGCCATGCGGTTGATGCCCGACGCCAGTTCGTCCAGTTCCTGACTGCCGAGGGGTGGCAGGCGGGTTTCCAGGTGACCGTCCTTGAGTTGCGCGACGGCCTGTTTGATCTGGCTCAGCGGCCGATTGATGGTGCGGCCCATGCGTAACGCGAGCAGCGCCGCACCGGCGAGGCCCGCGGCGATCAACAACAGGCTGGCAAACAGGCTGCGATAACCGCGCAGCAACATGCCGTTGTGCGACAGCTCGAGTTCAACCCAGCCGAGCAGGCGCTCGGATTCTTCCGGGATCAGTTCGCCGGCGAGGTTGCGGTGCTTGCCGAAGACCGGCATCAGGTAACGGGTCGCGTCATTGCCGCTGCGTCGTTGCAAGTGCGCGCTGTCGCCGCTCGGCGCCTGATTGAGCATGGTCGGGCCGGCGTGGGCCAGTGGCGAGCGATCTGGCGCGAGAAAGGTCACCGCGCGCACGTCCGGTTGTTCGAGGGACTGAGTGGCAATGCGTTCGAGCAGTTCGCCATTGCCGTGGCCCATCGCCGGCGCTACCAAGGGTGCCAGTTGCTCGGCGATCATTTCGCCACGCTGGAGCAATTGGGTTTGCAGGTCGGACTGCTGCGTCCAGGTGAAATATCCACCCAGCACCAGCGCCATCAGGCTGGTCGGCAACAAGGTCAGCAACAACACGCGACCTTTGATTCCCAGTTTCTTGAGCACGCCTATCTCCTGCATCCCGCTGATCTGTTGACTCATGCGTGCATCCGGCACGCGACATGGGCGCAGTGTAGCGATTTGCTCGCGGGCAATCTCCGGAAAAATACCGGTGTTGTCGTTCGGCCTGGCAAGGCGCGTTTGTCCGACAGTGCAACCTTGGGTTGCCCGGTGTCCGCCAATCTTGAATAATCGCGCCTAACTGAGAATTACTTGCAGATACTCATGACTCCTGTTTCCGTTGGCCAGCCACGCATTCTTTCCATCGAGGACGATCCGGTCCTGGGTGCCTATGTTCATGAACATCTGGGTCGCAGCGGGTTTCAGGTGACCTGGTGCCAGAACGGCCAGGAAGGCCTGAACATCGCCCAACGCCAGCCGTTCGACGTGGTGTTGATGGACATCCTTTTGCCGGGGCTGGACGGTCTGAACGTGCTCACTCAACTGCGCCAGAGCCATTCGACGCCAGTGCTGCTGATGTCGGCGCTTGGTGCCGAAGCCGATCGGATCAGTGGTTTTCGCCTGGGCGCCGACGATTACCTGCCCAAGCCGTTCAGCATGGCCGAACTGCATGTTCGCATCGAAGCGATCCTGCGCCGGGTCGCCCTTGATCGGCGTCCTCCAGGGCGCTCGGCGCAGGTGGCGACCGGCACGCTGCGCTTCGACGATGAACAGTGCGACGTGTATTGGCGCGAGCAACCCGCCGGCCTGACGCGAAGCGAATTCCGTCTGCTGGAAACCCTCAATCGCAATGACGAGGAGGTCCTGAGCAAGGCCTTCCTTTATCAGCACGTTCTGCAACGCGGCTATGCCGCGCACGATCGCAGCCTCGACATGCACATCAGCCAGATCCGCCGCAAACTCAAAGCCATCGGCTACACCGAGCGCGAAGTACGCACCGTGTGGGGCAAGGGCTACGTGCTCAGTGGTGCAGATGAAAGTGTCTGAGCTGCCGGGGCGTCATTCGCTGTTCTGGAAGCTGGCCTGTTTGCTGGTCGCGTTCTGCCTGCTAATGATCTGGCTGAGTTGGTCGTGGGGCCGATACATGGAGCAGCGCAACCAGTTCCTGTCTGACGTCGCCCGCGACACCCTTACGCGTTACGCCGCTGAAGCCGAGCGGGCGTGGCAGCAAGGTCGGCGTGACGGCGTCGATAGTTGGCTGCAGAGCATGGAATTGCGCGAAGCTGGCTGGGTCGGCGTGATTGACAGCAATTTGCAGTCGCTGGCCAATGATCCGTTGAACGAACAGGAAATCCAGCGCCTGACTTTTCTGCGCGGGCTTGATTGGCCGATTCATAAAAAGGGCCGGCCCGGGCTGCGCATACCGTTTCCCAAGGATCCTTCCGCTGGCAGTCTGGTGATCGAGTTGCCTGAGCGTTTCCTGCCGGGCAAATATCGACTGTTTTGGCGGGTGATCACCAACGGGGTGATTCCGGGGTTGTTCACCTTGCTGCTGTGCGTGGGGCTGTATCGCCTGCTGGTGGTGCCGCTGAACAATCTGCGCGAACAAGCCAATGCCTGGCGTGCCGATCAATTGAATGTGCGGCTGTCCAGCGGTATCACCCAGCGCCCGGACGAACTCGGTGAACTGGCCCGGGCGTTCGACTCGATGTCCGAACGTCTGCAGTCCACCGTCGCCCTGCAACAGCAACTGCTGCGAGACCTGTCCCATGAACTGCGCACGCCCCTGAGCCGATTGCGGGTAGCGAGTGAAAGCGAACAGGGCCTGGTGCAATTGCGCGAACGTATCGGTCGTGAAGTCGACGGCATGCAGCGACTGGTCGAAGACACGCTGCAACTGGCGTGGCTCGACACCGAACGCTCACCATTGCCAGACGAAGCGATCCAGATTCAGGCGCTGTGGGAAATGCTCACCGATAACGCCTGTTATGAAAGCGGCTGGCCGAGCCTGCAGTTGCAGTGCTCGGTGCAGGCTTCTTGCTGGGTGCGCGGCAATCTCAACACCTTGGCCCAGGCGCTGGAGAACATCTTGCGCAACGCCATTCGTCATTCGCCCGAGGGCGGGATTGTGCGGCTGGAAGGACGGCGGGACGGGGAATACTGGCATCTGTGGCTGGAAGATCAGGGCGGCGGCGTGGCTGAAGCGGATCTGCAGCGGATTTTTGATCCATTCACCCGACTCGACGGCTCGCGCCCGGGGGATGGCGGGTTTGGTCTGGGGTTGAGCATCGCCAGGAATGCGGTGCAGCGCCAGGGCGGAACGCTTTGGGCGGAGAATAGCGGGGCGGGGTTGCGGGTGAATTTGCGGTTGGTGGCGGATGATGGTGTTGTCAGCCCAGACGCCATCGCTGGCAAGCCAGCTCCGACAGGTGCCAGCGGCGCTCACCCAACCTTCACCCACCCTCAAGCCCTGTAGGAGCATTCGAGTGAAACGAGGCTGGGAATCAAGGCAGACCGAAAGATCGCAGTGTGCCGCAGCGCCTGCACGTATATAAGCAACACCAAAATTCTGTGGGAGCTGCCTGCCAGCGATGAAGCCTTTTGCACCCCTGCTGAATCTGAAATGTCTCACCACTGGCGAGACAATTGCTGCTTATTCCCATAAACCATAAGCACCGCACTTTGCGTGATATGGCCTTCGCGGGTTTGCCGGTATGATAGGCGCCCCCGCACGTCTGGATTGCGAATACGCCATGACCCTGCAGTACCCAACCATCGCCGATTGCGTCGGCAACACTCCGCTGGTGCGTTTGCAGCGCCTGCCCGGTGTCACCAGCAACACCTTATTGCTCAAGCTCGAAGGGAATAACCCGGCGGGTTCGGTCAAGGACCGTCCGGCGCTGTCGATGATCACCCGTGCCGAGTTGCGCGGGCAGATTCACGCCGGCGATACGCTGATCGAAGCGACCTCGGGCAACACCGGAATTGCGTTGGCGATGGCCGCCGCGATCAAGGGTTACAAGATGATCCTGATCATGCCGGACAACTCCAGCGCCGAGCGCAAAGCGGCGATGACCGCTTATGGCGCCGAGCTGATTCTGGTCAGTCAGGAAGAGGGCATGGAAGGCGCTCGCGATCTCGCCCAACGCATGGAGGCCGAAGGTCGTGGCAAGGTGCTGGATCAGTTCGCCAATGGCGACAATCCTGAAGCGCATTACACCAGCACCGGCCCGGAGATCTGGCGTCAGACCGAGGGCACCATCACTCACTTCGTCAGCTCGATGGGTACCACCGGGACCATCATGGGCGTCTCGCGCTACTTGAAAGAGCAGAGCGACAAGGTGCAGATCGTTGGTCTGCAACCGATGGAAGGCTCGGCCATTCCAGGTATTCGCCGCTGGCCGCAGGAATACTTGCCGAAGATCTATCAGGCCGATCGCGTTGATCGCATTGTCGACATGGCGCAAAGCGAGGCCGAGGACGTCACCCGTCGTCTGGCCCGCGAAGAAGGCATCTTCTGCGGCGTGTCCTCGGGCGGTGCGGTAGCAGCGATGCTGCGTCTGTCCCGGGAAGTTGAAAACGCGGTGATCGTCGCCATCATCTGTGACCGTGGCGACCGATACTTGTCGACCGGCATCTTCGACGCGCCCAACTGATGGCCAAGCAAGAGAGAGGCCTGCGCTTCCAGCCCACCGGCGGCAGCAAGGCCCCGCAAATCCCGACTGGCAAGAAGCAGCGCTTGAACATCGAGCGCCTGGCGAATGACGGGCGCGGTATCGCGTTTTTCGAAGGCCGGACCTGGTTCGTGCTCGGCGCGCTTGCCGGTGAAGAGGTCGAAGCGCGAGTGCTCGGCGCCCACGGCAAAGTGGTCGAGGCGCGCACCGAACGCGTGTTCAAGGCCAGCGAACTGCGCCGGCCGACGCCGTGTCAGCACGCCGGTCGCTGCGGTGGTTGCAGCGTTCAGCACTTGCCCCACAGTGAACAGCTCGCCCTGAAACAGCGCATGCTCGCCGAGCAATTATCCAAGGTTGCCGGTGTCGAACCGCAAGAGTGGGTAGCACCGTTGACCGGTCCCGAGTTCGGCTATCGCCGTCGCGCCCGCGTTGCTGTGCGCTGGGACATGAAAGCGAAGAAACTCGAAGTGGGTTTCCGCGCCGCCGGCAGTCAGGACATCGTCGGCATTAACGAATGCCCGGTGCTGGTACAGCCCTTGCAGCCGATCATGAGCCGTTTGCCGGAGATGCTCCGTCGTTTGAGCAAGCCGCAAGCGTTGGGCCATGTCGAATTGTTCGCTGGCTCGTCGCTGGCGGTGTTGCTGCGGCACATGGCGCCGTTGTCTGAAGCAGATCTGACGATCCTCAAGGACTTCTGTCAGTTTCATGAAGCGCAGTTGTGGTTGCACGGCGAAGGCCAGCCGCAGCCGGTCGATGCCACGCAGTCGCTCAGTTATCGCCTGGAGCAGTGGGATCTGGATCTGGCTTACCGGCCGGGAGATTTCATCCAGGTCAACGCGGGCGTCAACGAAGCGATGGTTGCGCAGGCACTGGACTGGCTGAAGCCGACAAGCGAAGAGCGCGTGCTGGACCTGTTCTGCGGGCTCGGCAACTTTGCTTTGCCACTGGCCAGAACGGTGCGCGAAGTGGTGGCGGTGGAGGGTGTGCAGACCATGGTCGAACGTGCCGCTGCGAATGCCGCCAGTAACAATTTGCATAACACAAAGTTTTTTCAAGCCGATTTATCCCAGCCTTTAACGGGTGTCGAGTGGATCGGAGATGGCTTTTCTGCGGTACTCTTGGACCCACCGCGTGACGGTGCTTTCGAGGTGGTGCGCAAGCTGGCGACCCTGGGTGCGAAGCGGTTGGTGTATGTGTCGTGCAACCCTGCAACGCTGGCGCGCGACACGGTCGAATTGATCAAGCAGGGCTACCGGTTAAAACGTGCCGGGATTCTCGATATGTTTCCTCAGACGGCACATGTCGAGGCCATGGCGTTATTTGAAGCGAGCCAGGATGGCTCGTCTGATCCGTCTGGTCCGTCCGTACAGCGCTCGCTTTAGCCCCACGAGTGCAAACGGGCAACGAAGGTCAGCGATTTGACGCATTGAATCTGCGTCGTAGGGAAGGTAAAGCAAGATGGTACAGGTGAGAGCACACCAGCCGATCAACACTGACGGCAGTATCAATCTCGAGGCTTGGCTCGATCACGCGGTCAGTGTCGATCTGGCACTGGATCGCGAAGCCTTGAAAGAAGCCTGCGAGTTTGCTCGCGAGGCCGAACAACAGTCCAATGCTGCGAAAAACCTGTGGGCCGAGGGCTCCGGGAGTTTCAGAACCGGCCTTGAGATCGCCGAGATTCTCGCCGACCTCAAGCTCGATCAGGATTCGCTGGTCGCCGCGGTCCTGTACCGCGGTGTGCGCGAAGGCCAGATCGAATTCGCGGCTGTCAGCCAGCGCTTTGGTCCGGTGGTTGCCAAGCTGATCGACGGCGTGCAGCGCATGGCCGCGATCAGTGCCAGCCTCAGTCCGCGCCAGTCCATGGTCATGGGCACGCAAGGGCAGGTGGAAAACCTGCGCAAAATGCTCGTGGCCATGGTCGACGACGTGCGTGTTGCCCTGATCAAACTGGCCGAACGCACCTGCGCCATTCGTGCGGTGAAAACCGCCGACGACGAGAAGCGTAACCGTGTCGCCCGGGAAGTCTTCGACATCTATGCGCCGCTCGCGCACCGGCTCGGCATCGGTCATATCAAATGGGAACTGGAGGACTTGTCCTTCCGTTATCTGGAGCCTGATCAATACAAGCAGATCGCCAAGTTGCTCCATGAGCGACGGCTTGATCGCGAGCGTTTCATCGCCGACGTGATGACCCAGCTCAAGGATGAATTGCAGGCCACCGGCGTCGACGCCGACATCAGCGGTCGGGCCAAACACATCTATTCGATCTGGCGCAAAATGCAGCGCAAGGGTCTGGAATTCAGCCAGATCTACGACGTGCGTGCGGTGCGCGTGCTGGTCCCGGAAATGCGCGATTGCTATACCGCGCTGGGTATCGTCCACACGCTGTGGCGGCACATCCCGAAAGAATTCGACGACTACATCGCCAACCCGAAAGAGAACGGCTACCGCTCTTTGCACACGGCCGTGATCGGCCCGGAAGGCAAAGTGCTGGAAGTGCAGATTCGTACGCACTCGATGCACGAAGAAGCCGAGCTCGGGGTTTGCGCGCACTGGCGTTACAAGGGCACTGACGTCAAATCCGGTTCCAATCACTACGAAGAGAAAATTTCCTGGCTGCGTCAGGTGCTCGAGTGGCATGAAGAGCTGGGTGATATTGGTGGTCTTGCCGAACAGCTGCGCGTTGATATCGAGCCGGATCGGGTCTACATCTTCACGCCCGACGGTCACGCCATCGACTTGCCGAAAGGCGCAACACCGCTGGACTTCGCCTACCGCGTACACACCGAAATCGGTCACAACTGCCGTGGCGCCAAGATCAACGGGCGCATCGTGCCACTCAACTACAGCCTGCAGACCGGCGAGCAAGTCGAGATCATCACCAGCAAACACGGCACCCCCAGCCGAGACTGGCTGAACTCGAACCTCGGTTACGTCACCACGTCGCGGGCGCGGGCGAAGATTGTTCACTGGTTCAAGTTGCAGGCTCGTGACCAGAACGTCGCCGCCGGTAAAACCCTGATCGAACGCGAGCTCACACGCCTCGGCTTGCCGGCGGTGGATTTCGACAAGTTGGCCGAGAAGGCCAACATGAAAACCGCCGAAGACATGTTCGCCGCCCTCGGTGCCGGTGACCTGCGCCTGGCGCAACTGGTCAATCTGGCGCAGCAACTGGTCGAGCCGGAGCGCGGTAACGAACAGCTGGAACTGATCCCGCGCAAAGCGACTGGCTACAAGCCGGGCAAGCGCGGCGACATTCAGATTCAGGGCGTTGGTAACCTGATGACGCAAATGGCCGGCTGCTGCCAGCCATTGCCGGGCGATGCGATCGTCGGTTACATCACCCAGGGCCGTGGCGTGAGTATTCACCGCCAGGACTGCGCCTCGGTGCTGCAACTGGGCGGACGCGAGCCAGAGCGGATCATTCAGGTCAGCTGGGGGCCGGTGCCGGTGCTCACGTATCCGGTGGACATCGTCATCCGCGCCTACGACCGTTCGGGTCTGCTGCGTGACGTCTCGCAGGTGCTGCTCAACGAGCGGATCAACGTGTTGGCGGTCAACACCCGCTCGAACAAGGAAGACAACACTGCGCTGATGTCCCTGACCATCGAGATCCCGGGTCTGGATGCACTGGGGCGGTTGCTGGGACGGATTTCGCAGTTGCCGAACATCATCGAGACACGGCGTAATCGCACCCCGTGACGCAATTGATTGTTCCCTGTGGGAGCGAGCCTGCTCGCGAAGAGGGCGTGTCAGTCGACATCTTTGTTGCAGACACACCGCTTTCGCGAGCAGGCTCGCTCCCACATGGGGTTTGTGGTGAGACAGAAAACATGATGTACAGCCTTGAAGACCTGCTCCATCTCATGAGCCGTCTGCGCGATCCGCAGTTCGGTTGCCCGTGGGACATCAAGCAAACCTACGCAACCATCGTCCCGCATACCCTCGAAGAAGCCTACGAAGTGGCCGACGCCATCGAGCGCGGCGATTTCGACCATTTGCAGGGCGAGCTTGGCGACCTGTTGTTCCAGGTTGTCTATTACAGCCAGTTGGCGCGCGAAGAAGGGCGCTTTGAGTTTGCCGGTGTGATCGACAGCATCACCCGCAAGCTGATCCGCCGTCATCCCCACGTTTTCCCCACCGGCGACCTGTACGCGCCGCTGGACGTGCCGCGTTTGAATGAAGAGCAGGTCAAGCAGCGCTGGGAGGAAATCAAGGCCCAAGAGCGTGCCGAGAAATCCGCCGCGCCACAGCAACTGTCACTGCTTGATGACGTACCGGCCACGTTGCCTGCATTGTCGCGCTCAGCCAAGCTGCAGAAGCGTGCGGGGCAGGTGGGGTTCGACTGGCCGGACGCCTTGCCGGTGTTCGACAAAGTGCGTGAAGAGCTCGATGAAGTGCTCGAGGCGATGTCCGAAAACGATCCCGCAGCGGTGGCTGACGAGATCGGTGATCTGCTGTTTTCCGTGGTCAATCTGGCCCGGCATCTGAAGGTTGACCCGGAAACTGCACTGCGTGGCGCCAACGGCAAGTTTGAAAGACGTTTCCGTTTTATCGAACAGGCATTGCGCGACACCCACCGTCCCATAGAAGATTGCACCCTCGAAGAGTTGGACGCCCTGTGGGGTGAAGCCAAACGTCAGGAAAAGAATTTGCCCAGCTGTGGCTGAGCAACTGCCCAAGTGAGTAAGCACCATGAGTATTTCCCTTCGCGATCAGTTGCTCAAAGCAGGCCTGGTCAATCAAAAGCAGGCCAAGCAGGTCAGCAAGGACAAGCAGAAGCAGCAACGTCTGGCCCACAAAGGTCAGATCGAGCTGGACGACTCGCAGCAGCGCGCCGCCCAGGAAGCCATGGCCGAGAAGGTCAAGCGCGATCAGGAGCTGAACCGTCAGCAGAAAGAGAAGGCCGAAGCCAAGGAGCGCGCCGCTCAGGTCAAGCAATTGATCGAAGTCTCGCGTCTGCCGAAGCTGACCACCGAGGACTACTACAACTTCGTTGACGACAAGAAGGTCAAGCGCCTCTCGGTCAACACGCTGATGCGCAACAAGCTCAGCAGCGGTTCGCTGGCGATCGTGCATCATGCCGGCGGCTATGAAGTGATCCCGCGTGAAGCGGCCCTGAAGATCCAGGAGCGCGACCCACAGCGCATCGTGCAACTCAACGTGAAGACCGAAGAGGTCAACGCCGAGGACGATCCGTACGCGGCCTATCAGATCCCCGACGATCTGATGTGGTAAATCGCCAAGCCGTAACAACGACAAACCCCGCTGATCGCGGGGTTTTTCGTTTTCAATGCTGTGGTTGATTCAGGCGGATCGTAAATCCCGTTGCTGCTCTTGCACTTCCAGTTCGGCCTTGTAGTTGTGGGCGTCAATCTCGTTGTGGAACATCCCGACCAGCAAGTCTTGTTGATGCACATCCCAGATCCGGATACCGGCGGCTACGCCTTCATGGGACATGTGTGAATCGTCGCGTTCAGTTACTTTTACAGTCATCTGCTAGCTCCAAATCTCAAGTTATCTGCAGCAAGGCGTGTGCAGGACTCTTTTATAGAATTTGTTAGGCAGCTAAGTAAACGGCTTATTCGAGCAAGGTGTTGTTACGTTTTTTGCAACAGTGCTGCAGGCCGCTAAATCCGCGACATTCGGTCGCAGGGCGGTAAGTTTCATGACAGAAGTTTCATTTTCAACAGCACGCAAATGCAATGTGGGAGCGAGCCTGCTCGCGAAAGCGGTGGGCCAGTCAACGGAAATAGCGGCAGTTGAATTGCCTTCGCGAGCAGGCTCGCTCCCACAGGTTGTATGTGTTCTCGAGAAGGTTTCTTCAGGCCAAAAAAAACGCCCCGAACCAGTCGGGGCGTTTTTCATGTGTGGCTCAAGCCTTGGGAATTACTTGCCTTCCCAGCGCTTCATCACCAGCGTGGCGTTGGTGCCGCCAAAGCCGAAGCTGTTGCTCATCACGGTGTTGATGGTAGCGTTTTCGCGAGTCTTGGTCAGAATCGGCATGTCAGCCACTTCCGGGTCCAGTTCGTCGATGTTGGCGGAACCGGCAATGAAGTTGCCTTCCATCATCAGCATGCAGTAGATCGCTTCGTGAACGCCGGCAGCGCCCAGGGAGTGACCGGACAGGCTCTTGGTCGAGCTGATCGCTGGAGCCTTGTCGCCGAACACTTCACGCACACCTTTCATTTCCGCGACGTCGCCGACCGGAGTCGAAGTGCCGTGGGTGTTCAGGTAGTCGATCGGGGTATCAACGGTGGACATCGCCATCTGCATGCAGCGGATCGCGCCTTCGCCACTTGGGGCAACCATGTCGTAGCCATCGGACGTCGCGCCGTAGCCAACGATTTCCGCGTAGATCTTCGCGCCACGGGCCAGAGCGTGTTCCAGCTCTTCAACCACGACCATACCGCCACCACCGGCGATGACGAAACCGTCACGGTCGGCGTCGTAGGCACGGGAGGCCTGTTCCGGGGTGTCGTTACGCTTGCTGGACAGGGCACCCATCGCGTCGAACAGGAACGATTGGCTCCAATGCTCTTCTTCACCGCCACCGGCGAAGACGATGTCCTGCTTGCCCATCTGGATCTGTTCCATGGCGGTACCGATGCAGTGAGCACTGGTGGCGCAGGCAGAAGCGATGGAGTAGTTCAGGCCCTTGATCTTGAATGGCGTGGCCAGGCAAGCGGAAACGGTGCTGCTCATGGTCCGCGTTACACGGTATGGGCCGACGCGCTTCACGCCTTTCTCGCGCAGGATGTCCAGCGCTTCCATCTGGTTCAGCGTGGAAGCACCGCCGGAGCCGGCGATCAGGCCGGTACGCGGGTTGGACACTTGCTCTTCGGTCAGGCCGGAGTCAGTGATCGCGTCTTTCATCGCCAGGTAGGCGTAAGCCGCGGCGTGGCCGACGAAGCGAAAGATCTTGCGATCGATCAGCTCTTCGAGGGGAAGGTCAATGGAGCCGGAAACCTGGCTACGCAGACCCATTTCGGCATATTCCGGGTTAAACCGGATGCCAGGGCGACTTGCACGCAGGTTAGCGGAGACGGTCTCTTTGTCATTGCCCAGGCAAGAAACGATACCCAGACCAGTGATAACGACGCGGCGCATGCGGATAACCCTTAGAAGTTTTCAGTGGAGGTAAACACGCCGACCCGAAGGCCTTCGGCGGTGTAGATTTCGCGACCGTCCACAGAGACCGAACCGTCAGCGATAGCCAGGTTCAGCTTGCCCTTGAGGACGCGCTTGATTTGAATGTTATAGGTGACTTTCTTGGCGGTCGGCAGAACCTGGCCAAAGAATTTCACTTCGCCCGAACCCAGCGCACGGCCGCGGCCCGGCAGACCTTGCCAGCCCAGGAAGAAGCCAACCAGTTGCCACATGGCATCCAGGCCCAGGCAGCCCGGCATCACCGGATCGCCCTCGAAGTGGCAAGCGAAGAACCACAGGTCAGGGGTGATATCCAGCTCGGCGACCAATTCACCTTTGCCGTACTTGCCGCCTTCTTCGCTGATATGGGTGATGCGATCCACCATCAGCATGTTCGGGGCGGGCAGTTGCGCGTTACCTGGGCCGAACAGCTCACCGCGACTGCAGCGCAGCAGGTCTTCCCGAGTAAAGGCGTTTTGTTTGGTCATGCGAGCTCCTCAATAATCCCATGCGGCAGGTGGGGCAAATCTTCCCGACCGTTCGAAGCATTCATGCCTCGAACCGGCAGCCTACTCATAGACTATTGCGTTGTGGTGAAAGTCACAGCACCAAGGACATGAATGTACACTTGTGCACTGAAATTTTTAATCAAGCCTCTTTTGAGGCTCGTTCGGGTGCCTAAGACTGCCGCACTTTCGCTTTTCATGCCAGTCGCAGATGCTCGAAAAGCCGACACTAAGACACCCACCGCTGCAGAATCTGCTGCAGATCATTACGTTTGAACGGCTTGGCCAGATAATCGTTCATCCCCGCCGACAGACAGGTTTCCCGGTCGCCCTGCAAGGCATTGGCGGTCAGCGCGATGATCGGCACGTTGCCGCGTCCGGGCAGGTTGCGGATCTGTCGGGTTGCTTCATAGCCGTCGATGATCGGCAGGCGACAATCCATCAGAATCACTTCGAACTCACTACCCTGGGCACTGCGCACTGCCTGAGCGCCATCGGTGGCGACACTGACAGTAAAGCCCAGACTGCGCAGCATCGCTTCAATAACCGTCTGATTGACCGGATTGTCTTCAACCAGCAACACAGTGCGTCCAGCGCCCTGGCCGTCACCGTTCAATGCGCGCGGTGCGACCTGTTTTGGCAATGCCTGCTTATAAAGAGCCAACGGGATTTCCAGGGTGAACACCGACCCAAGACCTTCCTCACTCTGCGCTCTTAATGTGCCGCCCATGCGTTCGGCGAGTGTGCGGGCGATCGGCAGGCCCAGGCCGGTGCCGCCGTAGCGTCGCGAAATCGAGCTGTCGGCCTGCTGGAAGGCGTTGAACATCAGCTCCAGGCTCTCGGAGGAAATGCCGATGCCACTGTCGCGCACCGAGCAGGTGAACCACAGCAATTCGTGATCCAGCGACTGCCACTGCGCCTCGATACTGACCCGGCCCTGTTCAGTGAACTTCAAGGCATTGCCGACCAGGTTGACCAGAATCTGCCGGATCCGCGTCGGATCGCCCTGCACCTGCAAGCCGCGCATGTCTTCGGGAATCCTCAGGTTGAGCGCCAGACCACGTTGCACTGCGCTGTGCTGGAACGACTGGGCGCACGCGCCGATCAGTTCGGCGAGGTTGAACGGAATGTGTTCCAGCTCAAGCTCCGAACGCTCGATGCGCGAAAAGTCGAGGATGTCGTTGATGACCTTGAGCAAGTGTTCAGTGGACTCCGAGGCGAGCGCGGCGTACTCGATCTGCTCCTCGGTCATGTCGGTGGTTTCCAGCAATTGCAGCATGCCGAGCACGCCATTCATGGGCGTGCGCAGTTCATGGCTCATCATCGCCAGGAAGTCGGATTTGGCGTTGTTGGCCTTTTCCGCTTCCTCGCGTGTCTGGATCAACTGTGCCATCGCCTGATGCTGTTCACGACTCGCTTGCTCCAGCGCCTGAGCGAGATTGTTGATGTGCTGCGACAGCGCGCCCAGTTCGGTGTCATCGACGATCGGCAGCGGGGTTTTAAAGTCGCCATCCTGGATCGCCTTCACCGCGTTGCCGATATCGCGAATCGGCTGCGACAGGCTGCCGGCCAGACGCCGCGCCAGGACAAACGTAAAGAGCAGGGCGAACAGCGCCAGAATACCGGCCTTAAGCAGAATCTCCTGTTGGCGCTGACTGAAGGCATCGTTGGACAGACCGACGATCACCCGCCCCAGATAATCCTCGCTGGCCGCGCCGCTGCTGACTTTGGCGTCCTGGAAAAAATCATTGTTCAGGGCAATCCGTTGCAGTCGAACCGGCGCCTGGAACACTTCGACCTGATGCGGACGACTGTGGGAATCCGCCGGTTGTTCGACATACACCAGAATCCGGTTGGCGCTGTCCTGTACTTCAAGGAAGCGCACGTTGGGCGTTGCCAGCGTCGCCTTGAGCAGACTTTCCAACACGTCGTTGTTGCCGGAAATCACCCCGTATTCGGTGGCGGGCGCCAGTTGGTTGGCGATCAGTTGACCGGTGTGGTTCAGCTCCTGGCGCAAATCCTGAATGCGCACGAACGTGAAGAAACTGATCAACAACAACGTCAGCAACAGCGCCGGACCGAGGCTGATCAATTGGGTACGGGTGTTGATGTCCCAACGACGAAAATTCATGGGCGGCTTTCTCCTTCAGCCAACGCGCTGGCGACAGACGCTTCATTCAGCGGTTCGATACCCAAGGAACGAGCGACCTGGGCATTACTTGAGACCTTGAAGCGTTCGGGATAGAGCGATCGCGGCCAATGGATCGGCGGCTGGTCGAGCAACCGGTCGAGAACGCTCAGCCAATCGCTCTGGTCGCTGTAAGTGCTGGCCAGGCTGCCGGCGCGCACGAACGCGGCATTTGGCCCGACCAGCGCCATTTGCCGGGAATAGCTGCTGAGCAGCAGATTTTTCGCGGTCTTCGGGTTGTACAGATCCGGATCATCCAGGCCCAGCAGCACGTCACTGTTTTTCAGCACGGCTTGTAGGGGGCGGCTGTCGTGAGTGTTGTCCCAGCGCTGGCTGACCACTTGCAGATTCAGCGGCTCGGCAGCCAGAAGCAGTTCTTTGAGGAGGAACTCGCTGTGTTCATCGAACAACACGCCAATCCGGCTCGCCTGAGGCAGGATGCGTCGGATCAATTGCAGCTGTCGGCTCAGTGGCGGATCACTCCAGAGCAAACTCAGGTGCGCCGGTTGCGCCGCGCCGAGGCGTTGTCGGGCTTGCAGACGGCTGATGCGCAGCACCAATGTCGCCGGGCCTTGAGGTTCTTGCAGGCGCCAGTCGAGGCTTGGCAGGTCGAGCAGAATCAGGCGCAGGCTGGACGGCAATTTGCCTGGCGCGGGCAGACTGGCCAAGGGCTGGAAACGCACGTTGTCGGTGGGGCGCAATTCGCTCAGCGCCTGGACGAACGCCTGCACGCCGGGGCTTTCTTCGGCGCCGGTCAACAGAATGTCGGCGGCCTGCACCGCCATGCCGTGCAGCCACACGGTCAGAAACAGGCCAAGTCCGGCCAGCCAATGGCCGAGGGTCGGCGTCTTCCTTGACAGACCGTGGCGCATCCTAGAACTCCAGCTCGGCGCTGACATACATCACGCGGCGTTCGTCGTAATTGTTGTCGACGAACGTGGTCGGCTCGTGATCGAGGCGCTGCTGCAGCACGCCGGCCAGTTCCAGTTGGGCCTTGCCCAGCTTGATGCGTTTGGCGATTCGGGTGTCGACGCGCTCGAAGCGATAGCCGTTGAGCGCGTTGTCGCCGTAATAGAAGAGGGCGCTGTTCCAGCCGTGGCCCCAATCGCGCAGCCATCCGGCAGAACCGCTGTGACTGGCGGTAAATTGCTGATCCAGCGGATTGCTCGCTTCGGCTTCGACGTAGGCGTAAGTGAAGCGCAAGCGGTCGACCGTGTTCACGCGCCAGTCGAGTTGGGTTTCGGTGCCGCGAAAACGTGAGCTGTTGGCGTTGCTGGCGATGTACTGATTGTTGCGCAGAGGTTCGCTGATCATCCCGGTGATCTCGTCGTAGAACAGTTTGACGTCGACCGCCAGACCCCACTCGGCGAAGTAGCCGTTGTAGCCCAGCTCTCGCGAGCGCATGTGTTCCTGATCGAGATCGCCGGGGCCGCGCGTCTTGACGAAATAGCGCGCCGAAGACTTGCCGTACGCCGAAGGTCGCAATTTGCTGACCTGATAGCTCCAGTTGACGTTGTTCTCGAACATGTCCGGCGAGCGGATCGCCTCCGAGTACACCGCGCGCAGGCCGTGACGCGGGTTGATCAGGTAATTGATCGCGAAGCGTGGGGTCAGCGAACTGCCGATCAGTTGCGTGTCTTCGAACATCGCACCGCCCTGTAACAACCAGTGTTCAGTGGCGCGCCACTCCAATTGGCCGAACGCACGCCACGTGGTGTCGTCCAGCGTGCCGTTGAAGTAGGTCTCGGAACTGGCGCGGTCATAACGATAGTTCAGGCCGCTGACCAGACGCAGGCTGTCGGACAGGCTGAGGGTGTCTTGCAGTTCGAGGTCGTAGCGTGACTCGCGAGCGCTTTGGTCGATGTCGCCGCACAGGGTCTGACTGGCGCCGTTGCGCCACTGATCGAGCACTTGGTTGGCCAGCGCCATTTCCTGCGGCGTGCCGGGCGCAGCGCCTGGGCCGGTGAAGCGTGTGATGTTGCGCGCTAAACGTTCGGTGTAATTCGGGTTGAGCTGCCACAGCTGTGTCAGCTCCGGGCTGAAGGACACCTCGGCATCACAGGCGCGCCACACCTGCTGACGATCCCAATGCTGCGCCGAGCCTTGTACGTAGAGACTGTGCTCGGGATTGATGTCGAGATTCCAGCGCACCGAGCCGGCATAGTCCTTGGCGACAACGTCGGAATTGTTGCCGCTGTCAGTAATCCCCGAGAACACCGGGCGGTAGGTATAAGGCCGTTGATTGCTGCCGTCCTTCGCGTTGACCTGCCAGTCAAGGCTCTGGTTGTCATTCAGCGTGTGGCTGACCGCGAGGCTGAAGCGGTTCAAACGGCGGCTGTCACGGTAATCGGCGCCCGTGCGATCGCTGTCGAAACCGTCATCCTCCTGGCCGGACAGCGACAGACGCAGATCACCGCCATTCCATCCGATGCCCTGGCTGGCATAAAAGTCATTAATGCCGCGCTGGCCCCGGGTGATTTTCAGCCGCGTGCCGTGGCTTTCCGCCGGGTGGCGCGTGATGATATTGACCACCGCCATCAGCGCGTTGGCGCCGTAGCTGACGGTGTTCGGGCCGCGAAAGACTTCGATGCGGTCGATGTCCTCCATGGCCACCGGCATATCGCTCCAGTCCACCGTGGCCAGACCTGCGCGGTACACCGAGCGGCCGTCGATCAATACCTGCATGCGCCGCGCTTCGGTGGCGTTGGTGCCGTGGTAATTGACCGCCGCCTGATTGCCGCTGATGTTGCCGACCATCATGCCCGGCACCAGCCGCAGCAGTTCGCTGATGTCGCGGGCGCCGCTGGCGCTGATCAATTCGCTGTCGAGTACGGTCATGCTCCCCGGCACTTCCGCCGGCGTCTGTTTTAGCCGGGTGGCCGTCAGTACCTGCGGCAGCGCCTGGCTGTCCATGAACAGGTCGTCCGCCAGCAGCACCGGGCTGAACAACAGCGCCAGCAGCAGGGAAGAACGCGGTGGGGGAGGAGCGAAAAACACGACGCGGCCTATCGAACGAAGAATTGGCGCGCATGTTAACCGAGGACAGCGACTTTTCCAGTTACGTTGCGGGCATTTTCCCAGGTTTTATTGGTCTTCTTCCTATAACTGCCGGTTATTGACGCAGGGGCTGGCCGCGACCGGGTCGCCCCGTATAATGCCGGCATCGCCACTGGTATGGATTAACGGATTGCATATGACTGAGCAGCGCCCGATTGCGGTCCTGGGAGGCGGAAGTTTTGGTACCGCCGTGGCCAATTTATTGGCCGAGAACGGCCATCAAGTCCTGCAGTGGATGCGTGACCCCGAGCAGGCCGAGGCCATCCGGGTCAATCGCGAAAATCCGCGTTACCTCAAAGGCATCAAGATTCTGCCGGGAGTGACGGCGGTCACCGACTTGCAGCAGACCCTCGATGCCTGCGATCTGTGCTTTGTCGCGCTGCCGTCCAGCGCACTGCGCACAGTGCTCGCCGCGCACGCCGAGCGTCTGAGCGGCAAAATGCTGGTCAGCCTGACCAAAGGCATCGAAGCCCAAACCTTCAAGCTGATGAGCCAGATCCTCGAAGAGATCGCCCCGCAGGCGCGGATCGGCGTGTTGTCCGGGCCGAATCTGGCGCGGGAAATCGCCGAGCACGCGCTGACGGCCACGGTGGTCGCCAGTGAAGACGAAGAACTGTGCAAACAGGTGCAAGCCGCGCTGCATGGCCGCACCTTTCGTGTTTATGCCAGCGCCGACCGTTTTGGTGTCGAACTGGGCGGGGCGTTGAAAAACGTTTACGCGATCATCGCCGGCATGGCGGTGGCGCTGGAGATGGGCGAGAACACCAAGAGCATGCTGATCACCCGCGCCTTGGCCGAGATGACCCGGTTTGCGGTGAATCAGGGCGCCAACCCGATGACCTTCCTCGGTCTGGCGGGTGTTGGCGATCTGATCGTCACGTGCTCGTCGCCGAAAAGCCGCAACTATCAGGTCGGATTCGCCCTCGGCCAGGGCCTGAGCCTCGAAGAAGCGGTATCGCGCCTCGGCGAAGTCGCCGAAGGGGTCAATACCCTGAAAGTGTTGAAAGCCAAGTCCCAGGAAGTCGGCGTATACATGCCGCTGGTCGCAGGCTTGCACGCGATCCTGTTCGAGGGGCGCACGCTGGAACAGGTCATCGAACTGTTGATGCGGGCCGAGCCGAAAACCGATGTCGACTTTATTTCCACCAGTGGTTTCAACTGACTGCTGTTATTCACGGGTAGGGGAGCTGAACATGAACGAATCAAAATCCGAAGCCAGGTACGAATCCATCCTCCTGCGGGTGTTGTGGATGATCGTCTACCTGCTGGTCTGGCAAGTGGCGCAGTTTATTCTCGGCGCAGTGGTGCTGGTGCAACTGATCTATCGTTTGATCTATGGCGCACCGAGCGCCAGCCTGATGAACTTCGGTGACAGCCTGAGCCAGTTTCTGGCGCAGATCGGCCGCTTCGGCAGTTTTCACAGCGACCAGAAGCCTTGGCCGTTTGCCGATTGGCCAGCGCCGCGTACGCCCGAAGGTGAGGCGCCACATGCCGTGCCGCCAGCACCGCATCCGGTTCGCGATGAGGAACCCAAGCTATGAAACTCTGGGTATTGCGTCACGGTGAGGCCGTGCCTTATGGCTCTTGCCCCGACTCCGAACGGGAGCTGACCGAGCATGGCCGTGAAGAAGCATTGCGCAGCGCTGCGCAGTTGATCGGGCAACCGATCACCGCGATCTACGCCAGCCCGTACCTGCGCGCGCAACAGACCGCGCAGATTGTCCGCGAGGCGCTGGGCTTCGAGCCCGAGATCCGCACGGTCGAGTGGCTGACGCCGGAGGTCGATCCGGACAAAGTCGCCGATCAGCTGGTTTCGGTGAGCAATGCGCTGCTGGTCAGTCACAACCCGCTGGTGGGCAATTTGCTCAGCTATTTGCAGCACGGCGCCGGGTATCCGCCGGAGAAGGTCGGCACGGCGGGGTTGGCTGAACTTGAGAGTGCTGAACTGCTGATTGGCTCGATGACTCTCAACAGCCTCAAGCACCCTTAAAGCAAAAGATCGCAGCCTTCGGCAGCTCCTACATGGGATCGCATTCTCATGTAAGAGCTGCCGAAGGCTGCGATCTTTTGATCTTGTTTCTCTTGGTAAAAATTCCAACCAAGCACTTGCTTGGTTGACTACGCTTGCTCCAGACCTAAAAAAACAGGAGCGAGTCGCATGTCTGCCGCATTCCGTTTGCCGCTGGACGTGTTTTACGAACGTGAAGCCCGGCATCCACGCCAGCGCTTTCTCGTGCAGCCCATCGGGGGTGGCGAGGTCGAGACGCTGACCTGGGCCGACGTTGGCCATCAGGCTCGCTGCGCCGCACACTGGCTGCGTGCACGGGAGTTGCCGCAAGGCAGCCATATCGCCCTGATCTCGAAAAACTGCGCGCACTGGATCATTGCCGATCTGGCCATCTGGATGGCGGGGCACGTTTCCGTGCCGCTGTATCCCAACCTGACGGCCGACTCCGTCGCTCAAGTGCTCAATCACTCGGAGAGCGTGCTCGCATTTATCGGCAAACTTGACGATTGGCCGAGCATGTCGATCGGCGTGCCGGCGGGCTTGCCGACCATCAGCCTGCCGCTGCATCCGCCCGGCGATTTCGATTTCAGCTGGGCTGAGTTGCAACGCAGTTCGCCGATCCAGGACGACCCGCGTCCCGCCGCCGAGCAACTGGCGACCATCATCTACACTTCCGGCACCACTGGCCTGCCCAAAGGCGTGATGCACAGTTTCGCCAATCTGGGGTTCGCCACCAGCCGTGGCACGCAACTGTTCGGGCTCAACGAAAACGATCGGCTGCTGTCGTACCTGCCGTTGTGCCACGTCGCGGAACGCATGTTCGTTGAAATGGCTTCGATTTATACCGGGCAGACAGTGTTCTTTGCCGAAAGCCTCGACACCTTCATCACCGATCTGAAGCGGGCGCGGCCGACAGCAATGTTCGGGGTGCCGCGGATCTGGACCAAATTCCAGATGGGCGTCTACAGCAAGATCCCGGCGAAACGTCTGGACTTGCTGCTCGGTCTGCCCTTCATCGGTAAGCGGGTCGGGCACAAAGTGTTGGCGGGCCTGGGGCTGGACGCCTTGCGCGTGGCTCTGTCCGGTGCAGCACCTGTGCCGCAGACATTGCTCGCCTGGTATCAGAAACTCGGCCTCGATGTGCTGGAGGTCTACGGCATGACCGAGGGTTGCGGTTACTCGCACATCTGTTTGCCCGGCGAATACAAACAGGGCTGGATCGGCAAACCGTGCCCGGATGTCGAGGTGCGCATCGATGCATCCGGCGAGGTCCAGGTGCGCAGTCAGGCGAACATGCTTGGCTATTTCAAGGAGCCGCAGAAAACTGCAGAAACCCTCACCGCAGACGGCTTTCTGCGCACTGGCGACAAGGGCGAACAGGATGCCGAAGGGCGCTTGCGCCTGACCGGGCGACTGAAGGAAATCTTCAAGACCAGCAAAGGCAAATACGTCGCCCCGGCGCCAATCGAAAACCGTTTGGCCGTGCACTCGCGCATCGAACAGGTATGTGTGGTCGGTGATGGTTTGAGTGCGCCGCTGGGCCTGTGCGTGCTCTCGAGCGTCAATCAGGAAGAGCCACGAGCGAGCCTGCATTCGAGCCTGGAAAAGCTGCTGGAGGAGGTCAACGCCGTGCTCGACAAGCACGAGCAACTGCGCCGGCTGGTGGTGGTCAAGGACAGCTGGGCGGTGGAAAACGGTTTTCTCACGCCGACCCTGAAGATCAAACGCAACGTCATCGAAGACACCTACGGCGCCCGATTCGAAGAATGGAGCGCGCGCAGCGAGGCAGTGCTGTGGCAGGATTGAGCGACGACTAAAACAACAAAGGAAGTCTGCGATGAGCTTGTGGCGCACCACTCCCAACATCGAGCAGTTGAACGCGATTCAGAAAAACACCATCGGCGAAGTGCTCGACATCCGTTTCGAAGCGTTCGACGAAGAATCGCTGACCGCGAGCATGGTCATCGACCACCGTACGCATCAGCCTTATGGCTTGCTGCACGGCGGCGCGTCAGTGGTGCTGGCGGAAACCGTCGGTTCGATGGCCAGCTATTTGTGCATCGATGCCAGCAAGTTTTATTGCGTGGGGCTTGAGATCAACGCCAACCATTTGCGCGGTCTGCGCAGTGGCCGGGTGACAGCGGTGGCCAAGCCGATTCACATCGGTCGCACCACGCATGTCTGGGATATCCGCCTGACCAGCGATGAGGGCAAGGCCAGTTGTGTGTCGCGGTTGACCATGGCGGTAGTGCCGCTAGGTGAGCAGCCGCCAGCACGGTGACATCGAAAAAGCCCCTCACCCCAGAGCTCTGGCCCTCTAGACACGTCGGACCGTCCAGAGGTCTGGGGTGAGGGGGAGGGATTTGCTTGGCACACCATAACCCTGACCAGACTGTCACCATTCCTGGCAGTTACAGTCATTGCCGCCGGGCGCGGTCTTACGGACAATCAACGCCACGTTTCCCGCTCATGGATTTGCCCGCATGTCGCAACCTATCTTTTTCGCCCACGCCAACGGGTTTCCCTCGGGCACCTACGGCAAGTTGTTCGCGGCGCTGGCGCCCGAGTATCGGGTCGCGCATCTGGAGCAGCACGCTCATGACCCGCGTTTTCCGGCGGATGACAACTGGTACAACCTTGTCGACGAATTGATCCACCATTTGCAGCAGCAAGATCAGCCCGTGTGGGGCGTCGGTCACTCCTTTGGCGGTGTGCTGCACCTGCATGCGGCGTTGCGTTGCCCTGAGTTGTATCGCGGTGTAGTGATGCTCGATTCGCCGGTGCTGACTCGCACCGACCAATGGGTGATCCGCGCGGCCAAGCGCTTCGGTTTCATCGACAGACTGACCCCGGCCGGCCGCACCCTTGGCCGACGTGAAGAATTTACCGACCTCGCCAGTGCGCGCAGCTATTTCGCGGGCAAGAGCCTGTTTCGCGGGTTCGACCCGGAATGCTTCGATGCTTACCTGCAACATGGCTTGCACAAGGTGGGCGACAAACTGCGCCTGCGCTTCGACCCGGCCACCGAAATCAGCATTTATCGCGGCGTGCCGCACACCAGCCCCGGCCGCACCCGCCAGTTGCAGGTGCCGCTGGCGGTTGTGCGTGGGCACACGAGCCGGGTGGTCATGCGCCATCACACGCGCTTCGTTTCGCGGCTTGCCCAAGGTGAGGCGCTGAGCATGCCCGGAGGGCACATGTTTCCCCTTGAACGTCCACAGGACACGGCACGCTTGCTGAAAAACCTGTTTAGCCGCTGGGAAAACCGCCAGGACAAGGATTGCGCATGAGCCCGACCTTCGAAGAAGTGCGCCTGAGCCTGCCGCATATCGAACTGGCCGCGCATTTGTTCGGACCCGAGGACGGTGTGCCGGTCATCGCCTTGCATGGCTGGCTCGACAACGCCAACAGCTTTGCCCGTCTCGCGCCGAAGCTCAAAGGCCTGCGCATTATCGCGCTGGACATGGCTGGGCACGGGCATTCCGGGCATCGGCCGCACGGCGCCGGGTATGCGCTGTGGGACTACGCCCATGACGTACTGCAAGTCGCCGAGCAACTGGGCTGGAAGCGTTTCGGCCTGCTCGGGCATTCCATGGGCGCGATTGTTTCCATGGTGCTGGCGGGATCGTTGCCGGATCGGATCACTCATCTGGCGTTGATCGATGGGGTGATTCCTCCTACAGACAAGGGCGAAAACGCTGCCGAGCGCATGGGCATGGCCCTGCAAGCGCAACTGGATCTGCGCGAGAAGCGCAAACCGGTCTACACCACCCTCGACCGTGCCATCGAGGCGCGGATGAAAGGCCTGGTCGCGGTCAGTCGGGAGGCCGCAGAGTTGCTGGCCCAGCGCGGCTTGATGCCGGTTCCCGGCGGTTACACCTGGCGCACCGACAATCGCCTGACCCTGCCATCGCCGCTGCGCCTGACGCAGGAGCAGGCGATGGCCTTCGTCCAGCGCATCGGTTGCCCAGCACAATTGGTGGTTGCGGCGGACGGCATGCTGGCCAAACATCCTGAGCTGCTGGAGCGTCTACCCTTTAGCCGGGAACAGCTGCCCGGCGGGCACCATTTGCACCTGAACGACGAGCCCGGTGCGGATCTTGTCGCAGACTGTTTCAATCGGTTCTTCGCCATTCCTTGACTTGCACCGGGCAACTGTCGAGGCTGGGCGGGTTGAAATGGGAGACAACCACGATGGATTTCTATACCGCTACGACCCCGATCCGCCAAGCCATGCCGATCCGATGAGCCTGACTATGCGATCACTCAGTCTGTTGGCGCTGTGCTGCTTCAGTTCCATTTCGTTCGCCGCCGATGTGCCGGGCAGTCAGGACCTGCAGATCGTGCCGCGACTGGCCGACGCGCAAATCGTCGACTATCGCCCTCCGGCAGAGCAGGAGCGGATTTACCCATTGGGCTCGATCCGCAAGATCAGCGGCCAGTTGCGCTTTGACGGCCAGGTCACTGCCCGTGGCCAGACCACCTCGGTCACTTATGAGTTGCCACCCGAACACGCCGCCACCGAAGCCTTCACCGCCGCCCGCGAGGCCCTGCAAAAGCAGGACGCCGAGTTGCTGTTCTGGTGCCAGGCCCGCGACTGCGGCGAAAGCAGCCTCTGGGCCAACGAGGTGTTCGGCAATGCCAAACTGTACGGTTCCGACGAGCAACAGGCGTACTTGTTGCTGAGGCTGGCCGCGCCGCGGGACAACACGCTGGTGGCGCTCTACAGCATCACGCGCGGCAATCGCAAAGCCTATCTGCATGTCGAAGAGTTCGAAGCGGCTGCGCCGCTGGGTGAGCTGCTGCCGACCTCGGCGACCCTGTTGCGCCAGCTCAAGAGCACCGGCGAGCTGGATTTCCCCAAACTCGTCAATGACCCGGATGACACGTGGTTACGCCTGATTTCCCGTGGACTGAATCTCGATACCACGCAGCGAGTGACAGTGTCCGGGCCGAAAGCCGAGGCCTGGCGCCAGGCATTGATCAATCAGGGCGTGCGTGCGGCACGGATGGAAACCGGCAAAGTCGATGGCGTAGGTTTGCGCATTGATTTGTTGCGATAAGCTGCATCGGGCGAGCGCGCGCCGCGTGTTCGCCTACTCTTTGCCTGACTGACTTTTTCGAGACCTTACATGCTCAATAACGATCGACTGCTGGTGCAGATCCTGCTGCTGGTGTTGTTTGGCGCCAGCCTGTGGGTGATGGCGCCGTTCTGGTCGGCGCTGTTCTGGGGCGCAGTACTGGCGTTCGCCAGTTGGCCGCTGATGCGTCTTTTGACCCGGCTGCTCAATGGCCGTGAATCGCTGGCGGCGGCGGTTCTGACCCTGGGCTGGATGTTGTTGGTGGCGGTACCGTTGGTCTGGCTGGGCTTCAACCTGGCCGATCACGTGCGTGACGCGACGGCGTTCATCAAGGACGTGCAGGTCGATGGTTTGCCGGAGGCGCCGACCTGGCTCGGCAGTGTTCCGCTTGTGGGCGAACGGCTGGTCGGCATTTGGGACAGCATCGATCAGCAGGGCGCCGCGTTGATGGTGTCGATCAAGCCTTATCTGGGGCAGGTCGGTAACTGGTTGCTGGCGCGCAGTGCGCAGATCGGCGGCGGGATTCTCGAGCTGTCACTGAGCATTGTCTTTGTGTTCTTTTTCTATCGCGACGGGCCGCGTCTGGCGGCGTTCGTGCACGGTTTGCTGGAGCGTTTGATTGGCGATCGCGCCGGGTACTATATCGAACTGGTTGCCGGGACCGTGCAGCGAGTGGTCAACGGGGTGATCGGCACGGCAGCGGCGCAGGCGGTTCTGGCGTTGATCGGGTTCCTGATTGCCGGGGTGCCCGGGGCGTTGGTGCTGGGTATCGTCACGTTTCTGCTGAGTCTGATTCCGATGGGGCCACCGTTGGTGTGGGTGCCGGCCACCGCCTGGCTGGCCTGGAAGGGCGAGTATGGGATGGCGGTATTTTTGGGTATCTGGGGGACGTTTATCATCAGTGGCGTTGATAACGTGCTCAAGCCGTATCTGATCAGCCGAGGCGGGAATTTGCCGTTGGTGATTGTGTTGCTTGGGGTGTTTGGCGGGTTGATTGCGTTCGGGTTTATCGGGCTGTTTATCGGGCCTACGCTTTTGGCGGTGGCTTATAGTTTGTTGACGGATTGGAGTAAGAGTCAGGCTCGGGTTTAAGGACGCTTCAAGGTTTTTGGCTTGGGGTATATCCGTCGATCTTGATGTCGACTGAAAAGCCCCCATCCCGGCAGGCTCACGCCTACCGGGATGGGGGCTTTTCAGGTGCGCGGCAGGCGAATGATGGCGGTGAGACCACCGCCCGGTGTTTCTTCCAGATTCAATTGCCCGCCCAGTCGCTGCGCGGCTTCCCGGGCGATGGTCATGCCCAGCCCGACGCCACCGGAATTGCGGTTGCGCGATCCTTCCAGACGAAAGAATGGCTCGAACACCGCTTCACGTTTGTCCTCGGCAATCCCCGGCCCATGGTCGATCACGCAGATCAGCAGTTGCTCGCGCTGATCGTGCAATTCGATGCGCGCCTGCCCGGCGTAACGCAGGGCGTTATCCATCAGGTTGTTGAGGCAGGAACGCAGTGCCATCGGTTGTACCGGCAGCGGTGCGCAATGTCCGCTGACGTGTACGTCCGCACCTTGATCCTGAGCGTTTTCGCACAATGATTCGACCAGCGCCTGCACGTCCATCAGCTGCAGGGCTTCGCTGGTGCGTTGCTCATGCAGGTAGGTGAGGGTGGCGTCGAGCATGGCGATCATGTCGTTCAAATCCTGCCGCATCTGGCTTTGCAGTTTGTCGTCGCTGATGTTCTCCAGGCGCAATTTCAGTCGTGACAAGGGGGTGCGCAGGTCATGGGACACTGCGCCGAGCATGCGCGCACGTTGCTGGACTTGTTCTCGAATGCGCCGCTGCATCAGGTTGAAGGTATGCGCCGCTTGCCGCGCCTCGCGTGGGCCTGACTCGTCCAGCGGGGGGCTGTCGAGGTCTTCGCTGAGACGTTCGGCGGCGTCGCTCAGGCGTTGGATCGGCCGACTGAGCAACTTGGCGCCGTACCAGGCGGCGACCATCAAGGTGATGAACTGAAAAGTCAGCGGCACGATCGGGCCACCGAACCAGGGGCGCGTTGGGCGTGGCGGGTAGCGAGAATCGTGCGGCGACGGTTGGCCTTCGATGGTTTGGGAGAATTCCGGTGGCGGCGGAGGCGGGGGCGGGCCGTAGAGGCGGAACCAGGTAAAAGCGAGCAAGTGCGCCAGGACGATCGCCACGAACAGCACGCCAAACAGCCGGCCGAACAGCGTGTCGAAGCGCGCCCGCATCAGCCGATGTCTCGGGCGTCGAACAGGTAACCTTCACCGCGTACGGTTTTGATCAACTGCGGGGCTTTCGGATCATCGCCGAGTTTCTGTCGCAGGCGCGAGACCAGCAAATCGATGCTGCGGTCGAACGCTTCGATTGAGCGACCGCGCGCAGCGTCGAGCAATTGTTCGCGGCTGAGCACCCGACGCGGACGTTCGATAAACACCCAGAGCAGGCGAAATTCGGCGTTGGACAGCGGCACCACCAGGCCGTCGTCGGCGACCAGTTGGCGCAGGACGCTGTTCAGGCGCCAGTTGTCGAAGCGGATGTTCGCCCGCTGCTCGGTGCGATCATCGCGCACGCGGCGCAGGATGGTCTGGATCCGCGCGACGAGTTCGCGCGGTTCGAACGGTTTGGCCATGTAGTCGTCGGCGCCGAGTTCCAGGCCGATGATGCGGTCGGTGGGTTCGCAGCGTGCGGTGAGCATCAGGATCGGGATGTCCGATTCGGCGCGCAGCCAGCGGCACAGCGACAAACCGTCTTCGCCGGGCAGCATCAGGTCCAGCACCACCACATCGAAATGCTCGGCTTGCATGGCCTGGCGCATCGCTGTGCCATCGGTGACGCCGCTCGCATGGATGTTGAAACGCGCGAGGTAGTCGATCATCAACTCGCGGATCGGCACGTCGTCGTCGACGATCAGTGCACGAATGCTCCAGCGCTTGTCGTCTTTTTGCTCATCCGTCACGGTGGTTTGGGTGTTGTGCATGGGGCTGTTCATCTGCCAGTAGGCCGCCAACCACAAAGATGGGCTGCGAGGTGGTGGTTTCAGCATAGGCGTCCGGCGGTGAGGCGGGAAGTGCTGATGTAAGGACGTATTGCGGCTGGCGAGGCTAGCGCGGGCGCGTGTTGGCGACATGTCGGTTGTGTATCGAAGTCGACACAATAGCAGCGAGCGCTATGCTGATCTCGGCTGGTGCGACGATTTTACCGATCATCGGGTGCCGCGCCGCCGCCGGTTCCGCTACAATGCGCGCCGATTTCGACCTGCCTGAGAGCCCTCCCAATGTCCGTCTGCCAGACTCCTATCATCGTCGCCCTGGATTTCCCCACCCGTGACGCCGCACTGAAGCTGGCCGACCAGTTGGACCCGAAACTGTGCCGGGTCAAAGTGGGCAAGGAGCTGTTCACCAGTTGCGCCGCTGAAATCGTCGGCACCCTGCGTGACAAGGGTTTTGAAGTATTCCTTGATCTGAAATTCCACGATATTCCCAACACCACTGCGATGGCCGTAAAAGCGGCTGCCGAGATGGGCGTGTGGATGGTCAACGTTCACTGCTCCGGCGGTATGCGCATGATGGCGGCCTGCCGTGAAGTATTGGACAAGCGTAGCGGTCCGCAGCCGCTGCTGATCGGCGTCACTGTGCTGACCAGCATGGAGCGCGAAGACCTGGCAGGTATTGGTCTGGATATTGAGCCGCAAGAGCAGGTTCTGCGTCTGGCAGCATTGGCCGAGAAAGCCGGGATGGATGGTCTGGTGTGCTCGGCACTGGAAGCCCAGGCGCTGAAAACTGCGCATCCGTCGCTGCAACTGGTGACCCCGGGGATTCGCCCGGCGGGCAGCGCGCAGGACGATCAACGGCGCATTCTGACCCCGCGTCAGGCGCTGGATGCAGGCTCCGATTACCTGGTGATCGGCCGTCCGATCAGCCAGGCGGCTGATCCGGCGCAGGCGTTGGCTTCCGTCGTCGCCGAAATCGCCTGATCAGACCCTGCACAAAACCCTGTAGGAGCTGGTGCAGCCTGCGATCTTTTGATCTTCCCTCAGCTGATATAAATGGCTGCAAGCGGTAAAAAGATCGCAGCCTTCGGCAGCTCCTGCATGGGCTGCCTACAGGCTGAGCTTTTGACTTTGCTTTAGACCTTCAACACCAACTTGCCGAAATTCTCTCCGCTGAACAATTTCATCAGCGTCTCCGGGAACGTCTCCAGCCCCTCGACAATATCTTCCTTGCTCTTGAGTTCGCCCTTGGCCATCCAGCCGGCCATTTCCTGTCCGGCGGCAGCGAATTGTGCGGCATGGTCCATCACCACAAAACCTTCCATCCGCGCACGGTTGACCAGCAGCGACAGGTAGTTGGCCGGGCCTTTGATCGCCTCCTTGTTGTTGTATTGGCTGATCGCACCGCAGATCACCACTCGCGCCTTCATGTTCAAACGGCTCAGCACCGCGTCGAGAATATCGCCGCCGACGTTATCGAAATAGACGTCGACGCCTTTCGGGCATTCACGTTTAAGCCCTGCAACCACGTCTTCGCTCTTGTAGTCGATGGCGCCGTCGAAGCCCAATTCATCAATAAGGAATTTGCACTTGTCGGCACCGCCAGCAATGCCGACCACGCGGCAACCTTTGATCTTGGCGATCTGGCCGGCAATGCTGCCCACCGCACCGGCCGCGCCGGAAAGCACCACGGTTTCGCCGGCCTTCGGTGCGCCGACATCGAGCAGGGCGAAGTAGGCGGTCATGCCGGTCATGCCCAGCGCAGAGAGATAAACCGGCAACGGCGCCAGTTTCGGATCGACTTTGTAGAAACCTCTGGGCTCGCCGAGGAAGTAATCCTGCACGCCAAGGGCGCCGTTGACGTAGTCCCCGACTGCAAAGCCCGGATTGTTCGATGCGACGACTTTGCCTACGCCCAAGGCGCGCATGACTTCGCCGATACCGACCGGCGGAATGTAGGACTTGCCTTCATTCATCCAGCCGCGCATGGCCGGGTCGAGGGACAGGTATTCGTTCTTGACCAGAATCTGTCCTGCCGCAGGTTCTCCGACCGGCACTTCCTGATAGGTGAAGGTCTCGCGGGTGGCGGCACCCACCGGGCGTTTGGCGAGCAGGAACTGGCGATTGGTCTGGGAAGTCATGACAGGCACTCAAGTTGAATGAAGCCTTGTTGATAGACCTTCATGGGCGATGCCGCAAGGTTGGCTGATGCGGCGAATGCTCGCCGATCCAATGCAGTGATAGTCATAGGCATGGATTTATCACTGCGACGCATGGGCGCATAAACAGCCCTCTGATAGTGCTGACGTCCGGCAAACCCTTGTCGCTATGCTGCAACTGCGCTGCATGTCTACACAGCCCCCCTGCATCTATCCGTTCGAGGACATAACAATGAGCATGACGTTTTCCGGTCAGGTCGCCGTAGTCACGGGAGCCGCCAACGGCATCGGCCGCGCCACGGCCCAGGCATTCGCCGCCGAAGGTCTGAAAGTGGTGGTGGCCGATCTGGATACTGCCGGAGGGGAGGGCACTGTCGCGCTTATTCGTACAGCCGGCGGAGACGCTACCTTCGTGCGCTGCAACGTTACCGTCGAAAGCGAAGTGAAAAATCTGATGGACGAGGTGATCAATACCTACGGCCGTCTCGACTATGCCTTCAACAATGCCGGGATCGAAATCGAGAAGGGCAAACTGGCCGACGGTTCCATGGACGAGTTCGACGCGATCATGGGCGTCAATGTCAAAGGCGTCTGGCTGTGCATGAAATATCAGTTGCCGCTGTTGCTGGCTCAGGGGGGCGGAGCGATCGTCAACACCGCCTCGGTGGCAGGCCTGGGGGCGGCGCCGAAGATGAGCATTTATGCCGCGTCGAAACACGCGGTGATCGGTCTGACCAAGTCGGCGGCTATCGAGTACGCGAAGAAGAAAATCCGCGTCAACGCGGTGTGTCCGGCAGTCATCGACACCGACATGTTCCGTCGTGCCTATGAGGCCGATCCGAAGAAAGGCGAGTTCGCTAATGCCATGCATCCGGTGGGGCGCATCGGCAAGGTCGAGGAAATCGCCAGCGCGGTGTTGTACCTGTGCAGCGACGGTGCAGCGTTCACCACGGGCCATTCGTTGGCGGTGGATGGTGGCGTTACCGCGTTCTGAATCACATGGCTGAAAAAACCCGCATTCGTGCGGGTTTTTTTATGGGCTGCGTTGAGTTCACTTAAACCACTAAACAATGTGTATCAAATGATTAGAACAGTCGCTTTTGACGGCGTTGTCGCACAGCCTGTGCCGCGTGGCTGTGATTAACTGCCGCCAGCAAAACGGACAGGAGTTTGCTTGCTCATGGAATTGAGAATTGACCGACAGGCAATGGTGCCCGTCGTACAGCAGATTGTTGACGGGCTGACTGAGTGGATCCTGCAAAGCGGGGTACCGCCAGCCACCCGTTTGCCCTCGGTTCGGCAAATCGCCCGGGGTAATCTGCTCAGCCAGTCGTGTGTCGTCGAGGCGTGCGAGCGGTTGGTTTCGCAGGGCGTCCTGACCACCCGTCAGGGCGCGGGATTTATCGTGGCAGCGTCGCCGTCGACGGCGAACGCAGAGGATGAGTCGGTGCCCTTCGAGGACCGGCTTGCCTGGTGTGATGCGGTGTGTGGGGCCGCGAGTGGTTTGAAACTTGGCGGCGGCGGTTTGCCGCAGAGCTGGCGCGAGCCTGACGATCTCAGCTATGCGCTGCGAGAGGTGGCGCGCACCGACATGGCCAGCCTGTTCAACTACAGCACGCCGCTGGGCCTTGCGGCATTGCGCGAGCAGATCGTCAAACGCCTGCGACTGTTCGGTATCGAGGCTCGCAGCACGCAGTTGCTGAGCACGAGCGGCGCCAGTCACGCGCTGGACCTGATCGTTCGAACCTTGTTCAAGGCCGGCGACTGCGTGGTAGTCGAAACCCCCGGTTACGCGCCGCTGTTCGACCTGTTGCGGCTGCACGGGGTGCAGATGCTTGAAGTGCAGCGCACCCCGAGCGGGCCAGATACCGTCGCGCTCGAGGCGTTGCTGCGCCAGTTTCAGCCCAGGGCGTTGTTCATCAACAGCCATCACCAGAACCCGACTGGCAGTTGCCTGACGCCGGCGGTGGCGCAGCGCATCGTGCAATTGAGCAAGACCTACGATTTGCGCGTGATCGAAGACGATGTCTACGCCGACCTGCACACGGGCAACGGTACTCGACTGGCGGCGCTCGACGATGAAGGGCGGGTGATTTATGTCGGCAGTTTTTCCAAGACACTCAGCAGTTCGTTAAGGGTCGGATTTGTTCTCGCCGACAGCGAGATTGTTGCGCGGCTTGCCCAGGTCAAGATGATCAGTGGTCTGGGGGCCTCAAGGTTTTCCGAGGCGGCGCTGGCCAACCTGATGGCGACCGGTGCTTATCGCAAACTGGTGCAGCGCCAGCGGCAGCGTTTGAATGCCGATCGCGCCGCGGCGTTGCAGGCACTGGAAGACGCCGACTGGGAAGTGTTCGGCAAACCGACTGGCGGCTTGTTCATCTGGGCACGTGCGCGGGTAGCGGATCAGGCGCGAGTGCGCGCACAGGCTCAGCGTTGCGGTGTTTTGCTGTCCGCCCCGGACGCCTTCAGCCCCAGTGGCGAAGGTGGCGACTGGCATCGCATCAACGTGGCTTACGCCTGTGATCCGCGGGCTCGACAGTTTTTTCGGCATACCGGTTCGGATCGACCTCAAATGTTCTGAAAACGACGCAGGCGTAGCTTTTTGCCATTATTCCGACGCCAGAGACTTGTGCTTGTTCATGGCCATTGCGACTCTTCGTCAACTGACTTTGGCAGGGGACTACGCGCAATGATTTCGGCCGTGCAAGGACGTTTTGCCAACCTCGGTATGGCGAAAAAACTGGGTATCGGGTTTGTGCTGGTTTTGCTGCTGACCGCACTGGTGGCGGCGATTGGCGTCTGGTCCCTGCAAACCATCAGCCACCGGTTCGACGGACTGAAACAGATGTCCTCGCTCAATAGCGGCCTGCTCAAGGTGCGTTTGCTCGAGCAGGAGTATGCCTTGCGCGGTAATCCGAAAACGGCCGACGCCTTGCGTGAGGGCGTGGATGGCTTGATTGCCCTGGCCAACGAGCTCAAGGCGCAATCGCCGGCCAACGTCCCGGTCATGCTGGATGTCGAGCAGTCGCTGGGCGCCTATCGCAAGGCGTTCGACGAGTTTGTTTCGTTGACCCAGACCAAGGATCTGGCGCTGGAAATGGCCAGTTGGTCGGTCTCAAGCGTGGCCAACAACCTCGACGTGTTGCAGGCCGGGCTGGCGGACGACGGTGCCTATACCTTGAAGGACACCGAAGGCAAGGACGGTGCGCAGTTCATCGAACAGGCCAATCAGATCAGCCAGGTGTCGAGGCTGATGCTGCAAGCGATGAATGAGGCGCGGGTTCGTCTGGATCAAAGTCGCAAGGGCGATGACAGCGCTGGCAAGGGCAATATCGAACAGGCCGCGCAAGCGCAGAGCCAGGCCGAAGCGCTGAAGTCCACGGTCAAGGACGATGGGTATCTGACGGTGCTTAATGAAGTCTCGGGGCACATTGCCGGTTTCAACGACAAGCTGGCCGAGTACACCGGATTGCTCGAACAGGAAAAAACTGTCTACGAGCAATTGCATCAGCGCGCGGCACAAGTGATGGAGCGGGTGGATCAGGCTTACGTTGCCGAAGACGCCGCCATGCAGGCCGAGCTGAAAAAGAATTCACTGTTGATTGTGGGTTCTTCGGCATTGGCGCTGTTGGTCGGTTTGATTGCGGCGTGGCTGATTACTCGGCTGATCGTCGCGCCGTTGCGCAGTGTGATCAATGTCGCGCAGCGCATTGCGGCCGGTGATTTGAGTGCGACCGTGGAGGTCACCCGCCGTGACGAGATTGGTCAACTGATGTTGGCGATGCAGCAGATGGGCGCGGGGTTGAGCACAATTGTCAGTGGGTTGCAGGCCGGTATCGAACAATTGGCCAGCTCCGCGCAGTCGCTGTCGGCAGTCACCGAGCAGACCAATCTTGAGGTCAGCAGTCAGAAGGAAGAAACCGAACAGGTGGCCACGGCCATGAACCAGATGACCGCCACCGTCCACGATGTCGCGCGCAACGCTGAAGAAGCGGCGTTTGCGGCGCAGACGGCGGATGGCAAGGTCGAGAGTGGTCAGCAGGTGGTGCGCCAGAGCATGGCGCGGATCGAGCAACTGGCGGAATCGGCGAATTCGGCCAGCTCAAGCATCGAGAGTCTCAGTGCCGAAATCCAGAATATCGGTACGGTGCTGAGTGTGATCAAAAGCGTTGCCGAGCAGACCAATCTGTTGGCATTGAACGCGGCGATCGAAGCGGCGCGGGCCGGGGAGCAGGGCAGGGGCTTTGCGGTGGTGGCCGATGAGGTTCGCGCATTGGCTCGACGCACGCAGCAATCGACCGAAGAAATTGAGCGGCTGGTCAGCGCGTTGCGCTCGGCGGCGCATTCGTCGGTGCAGCAAATTCAAAGCAGCGGTGAGTTGGTGAAGCTCGCGGTAAGTGATGCGTTGCAGACTGAAAGTGCGTTGGGGAGTATTGCGGCGGCGGTTTCGTTGATTCAGCAGATGAATCAGCAGATTGCGGCGGCGGCGGAGGAGCAGAGTTCGGTGGCGGAGGAGATCAATCGCAGTGTGACGAGTATTCGCGCGAGTGCGGATCAGTCGTCGATTGCGATGCGTGGGAACGCGGCTTCGAGTATTGAGCTGGCGCAGTTGGGGAGTGAGTTGCGGGGGATGGTTGGGCATTTTCGGCTTTGACGCTTTTGACTTGGCGGCCTTTGGGCCGACCATGTTGTGGGGGTTGGGGGGAATATCCGTTTTTTTTGGTGTTGCGGCTGGCGGTTTCGCTTTTACAGCGAGTCCCTTTGGCAAACGCTCCAAAGGAACCAAAGGTCTGGGCCCCAACGTTCGGCCCGCTCGCTGGGGCTCGGGGTTCCTTCGTTCCGGGATCCATCCTCTCAGCCTGCCGACGGGGCCTTGTAGATCAAGAGCTGCAGTCGAGCTAACGCTCATTCTGTTGAGTGGGGCGGCTGCGCCGCGGTGGTGCTGCTTGCTGTTTTGCTTGTATTTGGGAGCGGGTCTGCCAGCCAACCAATCTCTCGGTGGGGACTCCCTGTAGGAGCTGCCGAAGGCTGCGATCTTTTGATTTTGCTGTTGCTCTTTGTGTGAGCTGGCCAATTCCTAGTTGAATGCATCCATTCCAAACTGTAGGTGTGAGCCTGCTCGCGATGGCGATCTGTCATTCGCCTTGCTTGTGCAAATGAAACACCAACATCAGCCCACAAAAAAGCCACCTATCGGTGGCTTCTCTTTCAGCATCTGCGATCAGTCGTAGATGACTTTTTTCTTCCAGTCCGCATCGGCTTCAACGTCTTTGAGCCCTGCAGTCAGTTGGTTCTCTTCACCTTCCACTGGAGCGATTTTGTCCATGACCTGGGCGTTGGCGCGAGCCAGCAGTTTCTCCAGGTACTCCAGTTGTTCGGCATACATTTTCGGGTCTTGTTGTTTGCGCAGGTATTGCACGCCGCGTTCGAAGGCGAGGCGGGCCTGGCCGGGTTGGTTTTGTTGCAGGGACTGTTGGCCGAGGTTGTTGAAGAACTCGATGTGCAGCAGTACCAGAATGTGGCGGACTTCGCGAATCCATTGTTTGGCTTCGTTCGGTGGCAGGAAGCCGTCATGGGCGGCGCGGGTGATCTGGCCGTGCAGGGCTTCGAGGAGGAAGCGTACGTCTTTGGCTTTGGCTTCGGTCAGGATCGGCGCCGGTGGATTGTTGACCGGGATCGATTCGCCTTGGGCTACCAGTGCATTCAGTTCGGTGATGCGGGCTTTGGTGGCTGCGCTGGTTTTCTCAAGGTTCAGCAGGCGCTGGCAGACGTTGAGTTCCAGACGAGTCAGTAACAGCTTGAGGGCCGGTGTCATGAACTGGCCGGGGAAGGTCTCGGTCAGTTCACCGCAACGGCGCAGTCGGTCGTTGAGTTCGACTTTGGTGCGGGCCTTTTCCAGTTTGTTGTTTTCCACCACATGGTTCATGTAGCCAATGGCGATCAGAATTGCGATCCCGGCTACTACTAGCAGGGTGATCATGAGTGGTGTCACCGGTAAGACCTCTTTATAGGGTTCGCATGCGAGTGTAGTGGTTGGAGATTTACGCGCCTAGCGCCGTTCGACGAGCTGGCGCGGCGGGTTCTATCTGTATCGGCCATACACCGCTTATATGAATGCTGGCGCATGATGTGCAGATTGCCATCACTGTGCGGTGGACTATAACGTCTTGGCGACTGCCGGAATATAGGCGTCAATCGTCGGGCGACGGAAAAGTCGGATCGGTGCCTTAAAGCAGGTCGAAGTCATTGATTTAAATAAATTTATATCAGGGGGTTGACGACCTCCCAATCCATCCATAGAATGCGCGCCACTTACAGCGTAAAGCACACAGCGAAACGCGGTAGGGAGTGAATGTTGTAGTGTGTCCCCTTCGTCTAGTGGCCTAGGACACCGCCCTTTCACGGCGGTAACAGGGGTTCGAGTCCCCTAGGGGACGCCAATGCGGGAATAGCTCAGTTGGTAGAGCACGACCTTGCCAAGGTCGGGGTCGCGAGTTCGAGTCTCGTTTCCCGCTCCATTTTTAAACAGCACTGCTTTCGGGCGGGGCTGAGTGAAACCAGAACCAAGTCTTCGGGCTCGGATCTGGACACCGAAACACACACCATGTGTTCCGGGTAGCGTGTCCCCTTCGTCTAGTGGCCTAGGACACCGCCCTTTCACGGCGGTAACAGGGGTTCGAGTCCCCTAGGGGACGCCATTTGCGGGAATAGCTCAGTTGGTAGAGCACGACCTTGCCAAGGTCGGGGTCGCGAGTTCGAGTCTCGTTTCCCGCTCCAAATTCACAAAAACGCCGCTCAGTGATGAGCGGCGTTTTTGTATGCGTGTTATTTGGATTCTTCTCCCAGGTATCTCCAGGCAAAAAAAGGCCCACCGATGAAAATCGGTGGGCCTTTTTGCGTTGCGGGACAGATTACCAGGACAGCATCAGTCGACCGGCAAACAGAATCAGCACAACGCCCATGGTGCGTTCGAACCAGTGCCCCATGCGCATGAACAACAACCGTACCTTGCTGCTCGAAAAAAACAGCGCGACCACCACAAACCACAGCGCATTCACAAAACACATCCACACACCGTAAAGCGCTTGAATCTTCAGCGGTGTGCTGGCGCTGATGATGGTGGTGAATATCGCGAGGAAGAACAGCGTGGCTTTGGGGTTGGTGGCATTAGTCAGAAAACCGGTACTGAAGGCTTTGAACAACGTTTGTTCGGCGACGGGTTCATCGGCAGTTTTGTCACCTTCGAGTGTCGATTTCGGCTTGCTGCGCAGCAGGCTGATACCCAGATACAAAATGTAGGCACCGCCAATCACCTTGGCGACCGTCAACAGCCACGGGGTGGTATGCATTAATGCGCCGACGCCCAGCAAGGTGTACAGCACATGTACGGAAATGCCGGCGCCGATACCCAATGCCGTGCAAATCCCGACCAAGCGTCCAAAACGCACACTCTGGCGAATGGTGACAGCGAAATCCGGTCCGGGAGCGACAACGGCCAGAAAGTGAATGGTGGCCAGCGCCAAAAACTCGCCCAGGTAGTTCGATAACATCTCAGCTCCAGAAGGTCAGGGGTGAAGCATTGCCGCGGTAGCCGACAAAGAAGGAAAGGCTCAAGCGCGGATCGGCCACGCCCGGCGTGACCGAGTGCATGCAGCGCGAATTGAACATGATGAAATCGCCGGGCTCAGGCTGTACTTCCAGGGTTGGCGGGCCGAGCAGTGCCGGATCGATGCCGTAGCTATCGCCGCGCATTTCGTCGAATTGATCCGGCGTAATGTCGTCATCCCACATTTGCAACGCGCCGCCCTCAGTCGGCATGTTCAGGTATACGTTGCAGGCAAATTGCGCCTCGAGGCTGCGGGCCTGAAAACTCTCTGGCGCGTCCTTGGCGAAAATGTCGTGGTGGGCCAGGAAGCACACGCCGGGTTTCACCACGCGCGAAAGACCGACATACATTTTGCGTCCGTAGAGGTTTTCCAGATGTGCGCCGGCTGGCCAGGATTCGTCGAGCATGCAACGCAGCGTGTCGACAGGCGAAGAGTAGGGCGCACAGCGCTGACGCAGTTCTGCGATGTTGCTGGTGGCCCGTTCGAAATAATCCTCGATCAGTAGCGGCTGGTTTTCCGCTTCATAAAACGCCATGCCGATGCGGCCGATACTCGGTGCGTTGATGTAGCCCTCAAAGCCTGGAGCAAGAATCCTGTCGCCAATCTGGATCGCCAGCGGCTCGGGCAAAAAGCCTTTGACGCGGATGGCGAGGACTTCTTCGTTGGCCAGTTTTTTTATGCACGTCTCATCGAGACGCTCGACGTCTAGCATCATTTTTTTTTAGGTCCATCTATCGATAGTCAACGGAATCCGCGCGTGCGGTTCCCCCGCGCCGGCCACTGCGCGGGGCAGTGGCCGAAATGCTCAATCCACGCTGTAGTGGACGGACAGCGTGCCTTTCTTCTGCGAAAGGGACGCGATCGTGACTGTGCCCAAATCCTTCAGGCTACGTACGTGGGTGCCGCCGCAGCCATAGGCCGGCAGCTCGCCAAAACCGATTTCCCGCGCGCCGTCGCGCAGTGACGTCAGGCGTGGCAGATCGTGTTCTACCCATTGATCGATACCGAGTTGAACGGATTGCGCGTCGATCTCCTGCGCGTCATCGCCCGGCTTGAATTGCACGCGTCCTTCGTCTGGCCAGTGGTGCGCCTTGATCGGCGTCCAGCCCAGCGTCTGAATGAAATGCCCGATCAAATGACCGGCCGAGTGCATGCGGGTATTAAAACAGCGGCGCTGTTCGTCGACGCGGATGCAGGTCATGCCGAGCGGTACCGGTCGGTCAACGAAGTGGATGATTCGATCCGGTTCCTGCACCACGCGCAGCACCAGACTCTCGCCAATCCAGCCGGTATCACACGGCTGGCCGCCACCTTGCGGATGGAACAAAGTGGCGCGCAGCACTACTGCGAATTCGTTCTCTTGGGGCGTGCAGTCGAGGACTTCCACATTGGCCTTGAGGTCATCACTATGGAAAAAGAGGCGAAGCGTCATATTCCATGCCCTTATTAAAGTTTCTGTTTTTATTATATGAATCGTGCAATAACGTGATAATCCGTTCAAACATCAAAGGACTTGTGCGCTGTGAGCATCAATCTACCGCTACCACTGCTTGGCGAAATGGCGATTTTCGTCAAGGTGGTGGAGACCGGCAGCTTTTCTGAGGCGGCGCGCCAGCTCGGCTCTTCTCCATCGGCGGTCAGTCGCAGCATTTCTCGGCTGGAAAAGGCTTTGGCTACGCGGCTGTTACAGCGCACCACGCGTAAGCTGCGGCTGAGTGACGGCGGGGAAGAGGTGTTCAAGCGTTGTCAGGAGATGGTCAGCGCCGCCAAGTCGGTGATGGAGATCAGCGGCCAGTTCACCCATGAGGCCGAGGGCCTGATACGCGTCAGTGTGCCGAAGGCGGTGGGGCGTTTCGTGATTCATCCGCACATGCCCGAGTTTCTGCGGCGTTACCCCAAGGTCGATGTCGAGTTGTTGCTGGAAGACCGGCAGGTCGACCTGATTGACGACCATGTCGATCTGGCGATCCGCATCACGGATCGGCCACCGGCCGGGTTGGTTGGGCGGCAACTGCTGACCATCGATCATTTGCTGTGCGCTTCCCCGCAATATCTGGCCGAGCACGGTACGCCGACGCATCCCCACGATTTGCTCAATCACAGCTGCATTTATCTGGGCGAAACCCCAAGCGATGCGCGCTGGAAATTCAAGAAGGGCACCAAAGCAGTAACGGTGGGGGTGCGCGGGCGCTATGCTGCCAATCACACCGGTGTGCGCCTGGGCGCGGTGTTGCAGCACATTGGTATTGGCAGCCTGCCGTATTTCACCGCGCGCTATGCACTGGAGCAGAAGTTAGTGGTGCAGGTGCTGCCAGACTGGACGTTCCTGGCTTCATACCACGGGGGGTTGTGGTTGCTGCATTCGCCAACGCGCTACCTGCCGCCAAAGTTGCGGGTGTTTATCGACTATCTGGTGGCGTGTCTGGAGAAAGAGCCGACGTTGAGTAAGCCGGGGAAATCGGGTGACGTTATCAACGCAGCGATGGCGTATGAGTTACCGGAAAGCGAGGGGTTGTTGTAGCGCAAAAGCAAAAGATCGCAGCCTTCGGCAGCTCCTACATGGGAACGTACTCTCCTGTAGGAGCTGCCGAAGGCTGCGATCTTTTGATCTTCAGCAGATAAAAATCAGTGCTTGCTGTCCTGAGCGGACATCGCCAACAGCTGTTTTTCCTGATTCCAGTCGAACGGCTCATCGTTCTGTTCAGCTTCGAAGCGACGCTCTTCCAGAGCCTGATACATGTCGATCTCTTCATCAGACAGGTAGTGCAGGCAATCGCCGGCAAAGAACCACAGCAGATCCCGTGGAATCAGGTGGGCAATCTGCGGATAGCGGCTGATCACTTGAGTCAGGATGTCCTGGCCCAGGTATTGGCTTTCGATCGGTTCGATTGGCAGTGAAGCGAGCAATTCGTCGAAGCGCTCCAGGAACAAGGCATGGCTTTCTTCGGGAACCTGTTCGGCCTCACCTACGGCGACCAGAATACTGCGCAGATGGTCGAGTAACACAAGATGATCGGCAACGACGTTGGACACGAAATAAGTCCTCAAGAGCAAAACGGGCGCAGGAGTATAAAGCTCCTGCGCCCTTTTTTCACGGCTAACGGTTAGGCGGTAGCGCCGATCAGCGCACTTTGCCCTCTGTCAGCAGCAGTTCTTCTTTGTCGAAGTCATCGACATCGATCACCTTGCGCCGTGCTGCTTCGGCATCGCGCAGGCTCTGCGCTTCAAGCGGTTGCAACACACCTGCTTCCAGGGCCGCATCAATGGCGTGCTCGCCCGCCACCGGTTGGACCTGGCCGCTTTTCAACGAAGTGTGCAGTTTTTTGTGCAGTGGCTGCGCGGCATTCAGCAGATCGCTGGCGTGTTGCAGCGCACCGACAGCATCGTCCGCCGATTGCGGGCGATAGCAGCCGGCAAGCAGTTCTTCCAGCGCCGGATCACCTTTGGCGCGGCCGATGACACCTGCCACTTCGGCACCGAGTTTGTCCGACGGGCCTTTGTGACGACGACCGAACGGGAACACGATCACGCGCAACAGGCATCCGAAGACCTTGTTCGGGAAGTTGCTGAGCAGTTCATCCAGCGCCCGTTCCGACTGGCCAAGGCTTTCTTCCATGGCCCATCTGAACAACGGCTCCATGTAGGCCGGCGAATCCAGATCGTGATAACGCTTGAGCGAGGCCGACGCCAGATACAGATTGCTCAATACATCACCCAGGCGTGCCGACAGGCGTTCGCGACGTTTCAGTTCGCCGCCCAGTAGCATCATGCTGAAGTCGGCGAGCATGGCGAACGCCGCCGCCTGACGATTGAGTGCGCGGAAGTAACCCTGACTGATCTTGTCGCCCGGTGCTTTTTCGAAATGACCGAAGCCGAGGTTCAGCACCAGCGTACTGGCGGCGTTGCCCACGGCGAAGCCGATGTGTTTGAGCAGCAGGCCATCGAACTCTTTCAGTGCCTGGTCCTTGTCCTCGCGACCGGCCAGGGCCATTTCCTTGAGCACGAACGGGTGGCAGCGAATGGCACCCTGGCCGAAGATCATCAGGTTGCGCGAGAGAATGTTCGCGCCTTCCACGGTGATGAAGATCGGTGCACCGTTCCAGCTGCGTCCCAGGTAATTGTTCGGGCCCATGATGATCGCCTTGCCGCCGTGTACATCCATGGCGTGGCTGATGCATTCGCGACCGCGTTCGGTGAGGTGATACTTGAGGATCGCTGACAGCACCGAAGGTTTTTCGCCCAGATCCACAGCGTTGGCGGTGAGCATCCGCGCGGCGTCCATCATCCACGCGTTACCGCCGATGCGTGCCAGCGCTTCCTGAATACCTTCGAATGCCGACAGCGGCACGTTGAATTGCTCGCGAATCTGCGCGTACTGGCCGGTCACCAGGCTGGTGAACTTGGCCGCGCCGGTGCCGACGGCAGGCAACGAAATCGAGCGCCCGACCGATAGGCAGTTCATCAGCATCATCCAGCCTTTGCCGAGCATTTCCTGACCGCCGATCAGGAAGTCCAGCGGGATGAACACGTCTTTGCCCGAGTTCGGCCCGTTCATGAACGCAGCCCCCAGTGGCAAGTGCCGACGGCCGATTTCCACGCCGGCTGTATCGGTCGGAATCAGCGCCAGGCTGATACCGAGGTCGGTCTTGTCGCCCAGCAGGTGATCCGGGTCATAGGCCTTGAACGCGAGGCCGAGCAGGGTGGCCACCGGGCCGAGGGTGATGTAGCGCTTCTCCCAGTTCAGGCGCAGGCCGAGAACTTCCTCGCCTTCCCATTGGCCTTTGCAGATGATCCCGGTGTCGGGCATCGCGCCGGCGTCGGAACCGGCCAGTGGTCCGGTGAGGGCGAAGCACGGGATATCGTCGCCTCGGGCCAGCCGTGGCAGATAGTGATTACGTTGTTCGTCGGTGCCGTAATGCAGCAGCAGTTCGGCCGGGCCGAGGGAGTTGGGCACCATCACGGTGGAAGCGAGGTCGCCGCTGCGCGTGGCGAGCTTCATTGCCACTTGCGAGTGGGCATAGGCCGAAAAGCCTTTGCCGCCGAATTCCTTGGGAATGATCAGGGCGAAGAAGCCGTGCTCCTTGATGTGCGTCCAGGCTTCTGGCGGCAGGTCCATCGACTGACCGATCTGCCAGTCCGTGACCATTGCGCAGAGTTCTTCGGTCGGGCCATCAATGAACGCCTGTTCTTCTTCGCTCAATTGAACCTTGGGATAAGCCAGCAGTTTGTCCCAGTCCGGACGACCACTGAACAGCTCGCCATCCCACCACACGGTGCCGGCATCGATCGCGTCGCGTTCGGTCTGGGACATTGGCGGCAGGGTCTTCTGGAACCAGTTGAACAGCGGCGCACTGAAATGTTTACGGCGCAGGTCGGGCAGCAGCAAGGGGGCCGCGACTACCGCCAGGACGACCCAGAGCACCAGCAGCAGCAAGCCTGGCGCGTGGCTGAAAATCCCCATGGCCACCAGATAAACAGCAACGATGCCCAGCGCGGGCAGCGGGGCGACGCGCCGGTGGGCGAGGTACGCCACACCAATGATCAAAACCAGTATCCACAACAACAGCATATTCAGTCCTCCGTGAACCAAGGCAAATCGACCCTCCACAGCTTAGACGGCATCTGCGAAACCGGGTGGTCAGAGCATGGTGATTGAAATCGTGGGAAACCCCGGATGGTTTTCGTAGGTTCGGTGGGCAACACGTGTGGGAAATCGTTCGCTTATCCCGCGCCTTTGCGTCCAAGTTTGGCCGAAACGTCGTTATCTCTGTGCTTTGGCTATCGCTAGACTCGGCTCTCACCCAGGAGATCTGTCGTCATGCGCGAGTATCTGAATCCCGGCCGCTTCATCGATAGTGACCACCCGGCGGTGATGGAGTTCGCCGAATTGCATCGTGGTGCCAGCCGCGATCCGCTGGCGCAGGCGATCAGCCTTTATTACGCCGTGCGCGAGGCAGTGCGTTACAACCCGTACACCTTCAGCCGTGACCCGCAAACCTTGTGCGGCAGCTATGCGCTGGCGACGGGGGAGAGTTACTGCGTGCCCAAAGCCACGCTGCTTGCCGCCTGCGCGCGCCATTGCGGTATTCCTGCGCGCATCGGCCTGGCGGATGTCAGAAATCACCTGTCGACCCCGCGATTGCTTGAACTGCTGAAAAGCGATGTGTTCGCCATGCACGGCTACACGGAGCTATTACTCGATGGTCGCTGGGTCAAGGCGACCCCAGCGTTCAACCAGCAACTCTGCGAGATGTTCAACGTCGCACCGCTGGAATTCGATGGCATCAATGACAGTGTTTTTCACCCGTTCAACCGTGACGGCGCGCAACTGATGGAGTATCTGGTCGATCACGGCCAGTTCACCGATGTGCCGGAAACCTTCTTCTTCGAACACCTGGAAAAATGCTATCCGCACCTGTTCGGTGATCACTTGCCGCCACTGTTGGGCGACATGCAGAGTGATGTCAGGAGAGTCTGATCCGGCGTATGCTGCCTGCCCACTCAAGTGCAAAGAGGCGGTCATGCTGAAGATCTGGGGACGGAAAAACTCATCGAATGTCAGAAAGCCGCTTTGGGCCGCCGAGGAATTGGGCCTGGATTACGAGGCGCTTGATGCCGGTGGCGCATTCGGCGTGGTCGACACGCCTGAGTACCGGGCGATGAACCCGAACGGTCGGGTGCCGGTGATCGAAGATGACGGTTTCGTGCTGTGGGAATCCAATGCCATCGTCCGCTATCTGTTGGCCAAGCATGCGCCGGCCAGCAACTGGTATCCGGCAGATCCGCAAGCGCGCGCGATTGCCGACAAGTGGATGGACTGGGCTACTGCGAGTTTTGCCAGCCCTTTCCGCACCGTGTTCTGGGGCGTGTTGCGTACTCCGGCGGACCAGCAGGATTGGCCGGCCATCCGCGCCGCGATCAAGGAGTGCACCGAGTTGCTGGCCATGGCCGATCAGGCCCTCGCCGACAAACCCTACTTGTCCGGTGACGAAATCGGCATGGGCGATATCCCGCTCGGCAGTTTCATTTATGCCTGGTTCGAGATGCCCATCGAGCGCGCGCCGCAACCGCATCTGCAAGCCTGGTACGAGCGCCTGAAGCAGCGTCCGGCTTACCGCAAAGCAGTTATGACCGCGTTGACTTAATACCTACTATCGACACGCTTGACTGTACTTGTGCGGCGGCGGCACGCACCATTGCGCTCTTGCGCCGCGGTTGAATTCGCCGTCGCGCGCCCTTATTCAGTTCTTTCTTCCCTTCACCATGGTGCGTAAATCAGATATGAGTTCCGCTCTGTCCATCCGGCAGCTAACCAAAACCTACGGCAACGGGTTCCAGGCCTTGAGTGGTATCGATCTGGACGTCGCCGAAGGTGACTTTTTCGCCTTGCTCGGCCCCAACGGCGCCGGCAAATCCACGACCATCGGCATTCTCTCGACTCTGGTGAACAAGACCAGCGGCACGGTGAATATCTTCGGTCATGACCTGGACAAGAACCCTGCGCAGCTCAAGCGCTCGATTGGCGTGGTGCCCCAGGAATTCAACTTCAACCAGTTCGAAAAGACTTTCGACATCGTCGTGACCCAGGCCGGTTACTACGGCATTCCGGCGAAGATCGCCAAGGAGCGTGCCGAGCAGTACCTGACCCAGCTCGGTCTGTGGGACAAACGCGATGTGCCGTCGCGTTCGCTGTCCGGCGGCATGAAGCGGCGGCTGATGATTGCCCGCGCGCTGGTGCATGAGCCGCGTCTGCTGATCCTCGATGAACCGACTGCCGGCGTCGACATCGAGCTACGCCGTTCGATGTGGACGTTCCTCACCGAACTTAATCAGAAAGGCATCACCATCATCCTCACCACGCACTATCTGGAAGAGGCTGAGCAACTGTGCCGCAACATCGGCATCATCGATCACGGCACCATTGTCGAGAACACCAGCATGCGTCAACTGCTCGGTCAGTTGCATGTGGAAACCTTCCTGCTCGACCTGAAAGGTGATCTGGCTGCCGCACCGCAACTGGTCGGCTATCCGGCGCGTCTGGTGGATGCGCACACGCTGGAAGTCCAGGTCGACAAATCGATGGGCATTACCGCGCTGTTCGGCCAATTGGCGTTGCAGAACATCGAAGTCCTGAGCCTGCGTAACAAAACCAATCGCCTTGAGGAGCTATTCGTGTCCCTGGTGGAGAAAAATCTGTCGAAGGTGGCGGTATGAGTTCCGAGTTCCGTCCCAACCTCGTCGCCCTCCAGACCATCGTTTACCGCGAGGTCAAACGCTTCACGCGGATCTGGCCGCAGACGCTGCTGCCGCCGGCGATCACCATGGTTTTGTACTTCGTGATCTTCGGCAACCTGATCGGTCGGCAGATCGGCGAGATGGGCGGCTTCACTTACATGGAGTACATCGTGCCGGGGCTGATCATGATGTCGGTGATCACCAACTCCTATGGCAACGTGGTCTCGAGCTTCTTCGGCAGCAAATTCCAGCGCTCGATTGAAGAACTGATGGTCTCGCCGGTATCACCGCACACGATTCTGATCGGCTACACCTGCGGTGGCGTGTTGCGCGGTTTGATGGTCGGGGTGATCGTGACCATCCTGTCGCTGTTCTTTACTGATTTGCAGGTGCATCACCTGGGCGTGACCATTCTGGTGGTGGTGCTGACGGCGACGATTTTCTCGCTGCTGGGCTTCATCAACGCCGTGTTTGCACGCAACTTCGATGATATTTCGATTATCCCGACCTTCGTGCTGACACCCCTGACGTATCTGGGTGGCGTGTTTTACTCGATCACTCTGCTGCCGCCGTTCTGGCAGACCGTGTCGATGGCGAACCCGGTGTTGCACATGGTCAATGCGTTCCGTTACGGCATTCTCGGGGTGTCGGATATCCGCATCGGCATCGCGATCACGTTCATGCTGGTGGCGACGGTGGTGTTGTATATCGGCTGTGCGCGGTTGCTGGTGAGTGGGCGCGGGATGCGTACGTAATGCCCGTGTAGGAGCTGCCGAAGGCTGCGATCTTTTGATCTGGTTTTTAAAGGCAAGATCAAAAGATCGCAGCCTTCGGCAGCTCCTACAGTGGGATTGTTGTCAGTTCAGGCAACACAAAAAACGGCCTCCATTGCGGAGGCCGTTTTGCATTCACGACATGCGTTTTTTCTTGCGCCGCGCCCATTGCCGGGACACCCACCAGCGCCAATACATCATCACGCCGAAATAGGCGATGACGCCAAGCACCAGCCCGACCACTACCGAGCCCAGCAAAAACGGTTGCCACAGCGTCGACAGTTCACTGCTGATCCATTCCCAGGTCAGCTCATCCGGCAAGTGCCGCGCCGGCACGTCCATCAACCAGGCGCCGGCCTGATAGGTGCAGAAAAACACCGCCGGCATGGTGATCGGATTGGTCAGCCACACCAGGCTGACGGCAATCGGCATGTTGCCTCGCACCACGACTGCCAGTGCCGCGGCGACCAGCATCTGAGCGGGAATCGGCAGGAAAGCGGCGAACAGCCCAACCGCCATCCCTCGGGCCACCGAGTGGCGATTGAGGTGCCAGAGGTTTGGGTCATGCAGCAACTTGCCGAGAAAGCGTAAGGATTTGTGTTCCCTGATGCTCGTCGGGTCGGGCATGTAACGTTTGAATAAGCGCCGGGGCATAAGGCTTCTCGGTCGGTTAAGGCGGCAAGTATGTCTGGATTCCATGAACGGCCCATTCAGACTTTGTGACAATTGTTGACGGCGGTCGTGCCAAATACCCGCTATGCCTAAGTTCGGGACTCTCAAGGACGGGCTTATGCGCACAGGGATGATGGCGCTGGCAGTCGGTTTGCTTGCTCCGATATTTATGCCGGCCTTACCGCCGGTCTGGTTGATGGTGTTGCTGGCGGTCGTGGCTTTGATGCTGCTGCCGTTTCGCAGCTATCCATTGGCTTTTCTGCTTTTTGGTTTCACCTGGGCTTGCGTCAGCGCGCATTGGGCGTTGCAGGATCGCTTGCCGGTGGCGCTGGATGGCGAGACCCGTTGGCTCGAAGGGCGCGTGGTCGGGTTGCCGCAAAACAGCGACGGCGTGGTTCGTTTCGAGTTGGCGGACGCCCATTCGCGCCACGGCAAACTGCCGTCACTGATGCGCCTGGCCTGGTACGCCGGGCCGCCGGTCAACAGCGGCGAGCGCTGGCGCCTGGCGGTCAAGCTAAAGCGCCCGGGCGGTTTACTCAATCCGGACGCCTTTGATTACGAAGCCTGGCTACTCGCCCAACGCATTGGCGCAACGGGCACGGTCAAGGAGGGTCAGCGCCTTGGCGAGGCGCGATGGGCGTGGCGCGACAGCATTCGTCAGCGCTTGCTGGCGGTCGACGCGCAGGGCCGGGGAGGGGCGCTGGCGGCGCTGGTCCTGGGCGATGGCTCGGGCCTGAGTCGCGAGGATTGGCAGACTCTGCAAGACACCGGCACCGTTCATTTGCTGGTGATTTCCGGCCAGCACATCGGCATGCTGGCGGCGGTGATGTACTTGCTGGTCGCCGGGCTGGCCCGATTTGGTCTGTGGCCGCTGCGTTGGCCGTGGCTGCCTTGGGCCTGTGGTCTGGCCTTCGCCGCGGCACTGGGTTACGGCTTGCTCGCCGGATTTGATGTGCCGGTGCGACGGGCCTGCGTGATGGTCGGGCTGGTGCTGTTGTGGCGCCTGCGCTTTCGGCATCTCGGCGCCTGGTGGCCACTGTTGCTGGCGTTTAATGGCGTGCTGTTGCTGGATCCGCTGGCCAGTCTGCGCCCCGGCCTCTGGTTGTCATTTGCGGCGGTGGCGGTGCTGATCTTCACCTTTGGCGGGCGCCTTGGGGCATGGCGCTGGTGGCAGACCTGGACGCGAGCGCAGTGGTTGATCGCGATCGGCCTCTGCCCGGTGTTGTTGGCGCTGAATCTGCCGATCAGCCTCAGTGGGCCGTTGGCGAATTTGCTGGCGGTGCCTTGGGTCAGTCTGGTGGTACTGCCCCCGGCATTGCTTGGGACTCTGTTGTTGCCAGTGCCGTATGTCGGCGAAGGGCTGTTGTGGCTGGCGGGTGGTTTGATCGACTGGCTGTTCCGCGGCCTGGCGCTGATCGCCGGGCAGTGGCCGGCGTGGATTGCGCCGTCGCTTCCCGGTTGGGCGTTGGCTATCGGCAGTCTCGGTGCCGCGCTGTTGCTGTTGCCGCGAGGGGTACCGCTGCGTCCCTTGGGCTGGCCATTGTTGTTGATTCTGGTCATGCCACCCCGGGAGCGGCTGGACGCCGGACTGGCCGATGTCTGGCAACTCGATGTCGGCCAGGGCCTGGCGATTCTGATCCGTACTCGTCATCACGCGCTGCTCTACGATGCCGGGCCGCGGTTCCGCGATTTCGATCTTGGCGAACGTGTTGTCTTGCCGGCCCTGCGCAAATTGAATGTCGAGACACTGGACCTGATGCTGCTCAGCCATGCCGACGCCGATCATGCCGGTGGTGCTTTGGCCGTTGCGCGCCGTTTGCAGGTGAAGCAAGTCATCAGCGGCGATCCGCCGGGGCTGCCAGCCGAACTGAACGCGCAGGCGTGTGAAAGTGGCCGGCAATGGCAGTGGGACGGTGTCAGTTTTCAACTCTGGCAATGGGCGGACGCTCAGGACAGCAATCAGCGCTCCTGCGTGTTGCAGATCGAGGCCAATGGTGAGCGCCTGCTGCTGACCGGCGATATTGATAAACACGCCGAGCGAGTCTTTCTGCAAGGCCCTCTGAACGTGGCTACTCAATGGCTGCAAGCCCCGCACCACGGCAGCCGCAGTTCATCATCGATGGCATTGCTCAAAGCGTTGAAACCCGACGCAGTCTTGATATCTCGGGGCCAAGGCAACTCGTTCGGTCATCCGCATCCGACCGTCATTGCGCGTTATCGCCAGCAAGGGCTGCGTATTTACGACAGCGTCGAGCACGGTGCCATTCATCTGCAACTTGGGGCGTTCAAGCCACCGTGGACAATGCGCCAGTACCTGCGTTTCTGGCGTGAACCGCCGCTGTCCTCCCATTGAGCGAGGCAAGCGTGGAGGCGACATCACGGTCGTCGGAGCGGCGGGTCTTAATCTTTACCCTATATGGTAAAGTGGCGCACTTTTTCGAGGGGACTGTCACTGTGTGGGAATTGGTCAAATCCGGCGGCTGGATGATGCTGCCGATCATTCTGAGTTCCATCGCGGCCATGGCGATTGTCGCCGAGCGCCTGTGGACCCTGCGCGCCAGTCGCGTCACCCCCGAGCACTTGTTGGGCCAGGTCTGGGTCTGGATCAAGGACAAGCAGCTCAATAAAGAAAAACTCAAGGAACTGCGCGCCAATTCGCCGCTGGGGGAAATCCTCGCCGCAGGCCTGGCCAACTCCAAGCATGGTCGCGAGATCATGAAAGAGTGCATCGAAGAGGCCGCTGCCCGGGTCATTCACGAGCTCGAGCGCTACATCAATGCACTCGGCACCATCGCCGCCATGGCGCCGTTGCTGGGTTTGCTCGGCACCGTGCTCGGCATGATCGACATTTTCAGCGCGTTCACCGGTTCCGGCATGACCACCAACGCCTCGGTTCTGGCCGGTGGTATCTCCAAAGCGCTGATCACCACGGCTGCGGGCCTGATGGTCGGTATTCCGGCGGTGTTCTTCCACCGTTTCCTGCAACGCCGCATCGATGAGCTGGTGGTGGGCATGGAGCAGGAAGCGATCAAACTGGTTGAAGTGGTGCAGGGCGACCGTGACGTCGACCTGGCTGAGGGCCGCGCGTGAAATTCCGTCGCAAGCCCCGGGAAACCGTAGACATCAACCTTGCGTCGCTGATCGACGTGGTGTTCATCCTCCTGCTGTTTTTCGTCGTGACCACCACATTTACTCGCGAAACCCAATTGCGCGTGGATCTGCCGGAAGCGGTCAGCGGCTCGCCGGCCGAAGATCAGCAACTCAAGCAACTGGATGTCGCCATCAGCGCCGAGGGCGTGTTTTCGGTGAATAACAAGATTTTGCCGAAAAACGATCTGGCCACGCTGATGGAAGCCATGCAGAAAGAATCCAACGGCGATACCAGCATGCCGTTGTCGATCAGTGCCGATGGCAAGGCTCAGCATCAATCAGTGATCACCGCCATGGACGCGGCCGGCAAGCTCGGTTTCAGCCATCTGCGCATGACCACGGTCGAGGCGGCGCCTAAATCCTGATGAGCCTGTCCGATCGTTTGCTCGCCGCATGGTATCAGGGGCACCCGGCCCTGACGCTGTTGCGGCCGCTGGAAATGCTCTATCGGCGCGTCGTCATCGGCAAGCGCCAGCGTTTTCTCGACGGTGAAGGCGAAATCTATCAGCCGCCAGTGCCATTGATCGTGGTTGGCAACATCACGGTCGGCGGCACCGGCAAGACGCCGATGATTCTCTGGTTGATCGAGCATTGCCGGCGCAGGGGGTTGCGCGTCGGCGTGGTCAGTCGTGGTTACGGCGCCAAACCACCGCAGTTGCCCTGGCGAGTCGAGGCCGATCAAAGCGCCGACATTGCTGGCGACGAACCATTGCTGATCGTGCAACGCACGGGCGTACCGCTGATGATCGACCCCAATCGCAGCGCCGCCGTCAAAGCCTTGTGCGCCAGTGAACCGCTGGATCTGATCCTCTCCGACGATGGCATGCAGCACTACCGACTGGCGCGGGATCTGGAGCTGGTGCTGATCGACGCCGCCCGTGGCCTGGGCAATAAGCGCTGCTTGCCGGCAGGTCCTTTGCGCGAGCCGATCGAACGTCTGCAAAGCGTTGACGGCGTGCTGTTCAACGGTGCCACCGAGGACCGCGACGACGGTTTCGCTTTCCGCCTGCAACCCACCGCGCTGATCAATCTGCGCAGTGGCGAACGCAAGCCGCTTGATCATTTTTCGGCCGGGCAGGCGCTGCATGCGGTGGCCGGGATCGGTAATCCGCAACGTTTCTTCAATACCCTCGAAGCGCTAGACTGGCGGCCAGTCCCCCATGCGTTTGCCGATCACGCCGAGTACAGCGTGCAGGCCTTGAATTTCACACCGTCATTGCCGTTGGTGATGACTGAAAAGGACGCGGTGAAGTGCCGTGCCTTCGCGGCTGCCGACTGGTGGTATCTGGCGGTCGATGCCGTGCCGTCGCCGGCCTTCGTGGCCTGGTTCGACACACAGCTGATACGCCTGTTGCCGGATCGTCTTTTGCCTTAACTCTTTTATTCAGGGAATGTTCATGGACACCAAATTGCTCGACATCCTCGCGTGCCCTATCTGCAAAGGCCCGCTCAAGCTCAGCGCCGACAAGACCGAACTGATCAGCAAGGGCGCCGGCCTGGCGTACCCGATCCGTGACGGCATCCCGGTCATGCTCGAAAGTGAAGCCCGCACCCTGACCACCGATGAGCGTCTGGATAAATGACCACTGCCTTCACCGTTGTCATCCCGTCGCGTTACGCTTCGACACGGCTGCCGGGTAAACCGCTGCTGGACATTGCCGGCAAGCCGATGATCCAGCACGTCTGGGAACAGGCGAGCAAAAGCAGCGCCACTCGTGTGGTAGTGGCAACCGACGATGCGCGCATCGTCGAGGCTTGCAAAAGCTTTGGCGCCGAAGTGGTACTGACCCGTGAAGATCACAACTCCGGCACCGATCGTCTGGCCGAAGTCGCGGCGAAACTGGGCCTTGAGCCTGACGCAATCGTGGTCAATGTGCAGGGCGACGAGCCGCTGATTCCGCCAAGCGTGATCGATCAGGTCGCCGCCAACCTCGCGGCCCACACCGAAGCGCGCATGGCCACGCTGGCCGAGCCGATCGAAGATGTGGAAACCCTGTTCAACCCGAACGTGGTCAAGGTCGTCAGCGATCTTAATGGCTTGGCGCTGACCTTCAGCCGTGCAACCTTGCCATGGGCGCGCGATGCATTTGCCAAGAGCCGCGAGCAATTGCCTGATGGCGTACCGTATCGTCGCCACATCGGCATTTATGCCTACCGCGCCGGATTCCTTCAGGACTTCGTCAGTTGGGGGCCGTGCTGGCTTGAAAACACTGAATCGCTGGAGCAACTGCGTGCCCTGTGGCACGGCGTGCGGATTCATGTCGCCGACGCGCTGATCGCGCCGCCGACCGGTGTCGACACCGTCGAAGACCTTGAGCGCGTTCGTCGCCTGCTGGAGGCTTGATGCGGGTTTTGTTTGTGTGCCTGGGCAACATTTGCCGTTCGCCCACGGCCGAAGGGGTGTTGCGCCACAAACTGCGTCAAGCGGGGCTGGCCGATCAGGTCGAAGTGGCCTCCGCCGGCACCGGTGACTGGCACGTTGGCAACGCGCCTGACAAGCGTAGCCAGGCGGCGGCCAAGGTGCGCGGTTATGATTTGTCGGCGCAGCGCGCGCAGCAAGTCAGCCGTGCCGATTTCGCCACTTACGATTTGATCCTGGCCATGGACAACAGCAACCTGCGCAACCTCAAGGCGCTGCAACCGTCCACTGGCAAGGCCGAGCTGGATCTGTTCCTGCGGCGTTATGCCGGTGTCGTCGATGAAGTGCCTGATCCGTATTACGACGGCGACCAGGGTTTCGAGCAGGTGCTGGATCTGATCGAAGCGGCCTGTGACCAACTGCTGATCGAAGTAAAGGGCCGGTTATGAGTCTGCTGGTGCAACCCCGGGTTTCCCTGAAACCGTTCAACAGTTTTGGCGTGGACGTTCACGCGCAGCTGTTCGCCGAAGCCCATTGCGACGCCGATGTCCGCGAAGCGCTGGCGTATGCCGAGTCTCACGATGTGCCTCTGCTGGTAATCGGTGGCGGCAGCAACTTGCTGCTGACCGCTGACATTGCGGCGCTGGTGCTGCGCATGGCCACGCGCGGTATCCGCGTGATCAGCGATGACGGCAGTCGCGTGGTGATCGAAGCCGAAGCGGGCGAGCCGTGGCATCCCTTTGTGCAGCACACTTTGGCGCAGGGATTATCCGGGCTGGAAAATCTCAGCCTGATCCCCGGCACCGTTGGCGCTGCGCCGATGCAAAACATCGGTGCCTACGGCGTCGAGATCAAGGATGTGTTCGCCGGGCTCACCGCGCTGGATCGCCACACTGGCGAACTGCGCGATTTCAGCCTCGAAGAATGCAACTTTGCCTATCGTGACAGCGTGTTCAAGCAGCAACCGGGGCGTTGGCTGATTCTGCGGGTGCGTTTTACGCTCGACCGCGCCGCGCATCTGCATCTGGAATACGGCCCGGTGCGTCAGCGCCTGACCGAGCAGGGTATCGAGCAACCGACGCCCACTGACGTCAGCCGCGCAATCTGCAGCATCCGCAGCGAAAAACTGCCGGACCCGGCAGTGCTCGGCAATGCCGGCAGCTTTTTCAAGAATCCGTTGGTGCCGGCAGCGCTGGTGGCGCAGATCAAGAAGCTGCATCCGGATCTGGTGGCCTACGCCCAACCGGACGGGCAGATGAAACTCGCCGCCGGTTGGCTGATCGAACGTGCCGGCTGGAAAGGTTTCCGTGAGGCCGATGCTGGCGTGCATAAGTTGCAGGCGCTGGTGCTGGTCAACTACGGCGCGGCGACCGGCCTGCAGTTGCTCGACTTGGCGCAGCGTATCCAGAAAGACATTAGCGAACGTTTCAATGTCGAACTGGAAATGGAGCCCAATCGGTATTGAGGCAGCTACAAGCTATAAGCTTCAAGCGGCAAGCTACACTGCGTCATGAGTGCCAAACCGCTTTTTCTTGCAGCTTGTAGCTTATAGCTAGCAACTTTGCAGCATGTAGCTAAAAGCTCGTAACTGAAAAGCCCTGTCTCAGCAGGGCTTTTTTGTTAATCCTGGGTTAACTTAGCGAGCTAACGATACCGTTCATTTGCTCCACCAAAGGCCCGGTGCAGACCTTTCCGTCGGCACAAGAGAGCCCATTAGCCTGAGTCGATCTGCGCGAACCCACCGCTGACTTTCCGGCGGCAGATTGCTCGACCCCATAACCTCCAAAAATATGCGGGCGTGCCCATGATTACCCTGAAACTCAATGGCCAAGACCATTCACTCGATGTCACCGAAGACATGCCGCTGTTGTGGGCGATTCGTGATATCGCCGGTTACAACGGCACCAAATTCGGTTGCGGCATGGGCCTGTGCGGCGCTTGCACCATTCATATCGATGGTTTGCCGGCGCGCAGTTGCATCACGCCGATCGGCTCGGTAGTCGGCCAGAACGTCACTACTATCGACAACCTGCACGCCGACCCTGTCGGGCAAGTCGTCCAGCAAGCCTGGCTCGACAGCGCCGTGGCCCAGTGCGGTTTTTGTCAGGGCGGGCAGATCATGTCGGCCACCGCTTTGCTCAAGACCAATCCCGACCCGAGCGACGAGCAGATCGAAGAAGCCATGGTCGGCAACATTTGCCGCTGCGGCACCTATAACCGGATCAAAACCGCGATCCGCCAGGCTTCCACCCACCTGAAGGAGGCCAAGGCATGAGTCGCCTGCCGAATGATTTCGCCCTGAGCAATCTCAGTCGCCGTGGCTTCCTTAAAGGCGCAACCGCCACCGGTGCATTGGTGCTGGCGGCGAGTTGGGGTTGGCAGGATGCGTTGGCCGAAGACAAGCCTAAGCAGTTCGGTGCCGATGGCATGCCCAATGGCTGGATCGACGATCCGAAGGTCTACATCAGCATCGCCACCGACGGCACGGTGACTGTTGTGTGCAACCGTTCCGAGATGGGCCAGGGCGTACGCACCAGTCTGACCATGGTTGTCGCCGACGAACTGGAGGCTGATTGGGCGCACGTCAAAGTGCAGCAGGCGCCTGGCGATGAAGTGCGTTTCGGCAATCAGGACACCGACGGTTCGCGCAGCATGCGTCACTGGTACGAGCCGATGCGCCGTTGCGGCGCGGCAGCCCGTACGATGCTTGAGCAAGCGGCGGCAGCGCAATGGAAGGTGCCGGTGGGCGAATGCCATGCGCAATTGCATAAAGTCATTCACAAGCCGTCCGGGCGTGAGCTGGGTTATGGCGAGCTCGCCGCTGCAGCCAGTGCGTTGGCGGTACCGGCGCGCGACAGTCTGCGCCTCAAGCAGCCGTCGGAATTTCGCTATATCGGCAAGGAAGGCACCAAAGCCATCGACGGTGACGACATCGTCAAAGGCCGCGCGGTATACGGCGCCGACGTGCATTTCGACGGCATGCTGTACGCGACCATCGCCCGTCCGGCGGTGTACGGCGGCAAGGTCAAATCGCTGGATGACAGCGCGGCGCTGAAAGTGCCTGGCGTGATAAAAGTCATGCAGATCGAAGGCCGTCCACTGCCTTCGGAGTTTCAACCGTTGGGCGGGGTGGCCGTGGTTGCCAGCAACACCTGGGCGGCAATCAAGGGTCGCGAGGCGCTGAAGATCGAATGGGACGATGGCCCGAACGCCAGTTACGACTCGATCGCTTATCGCAAGGAACTGGAAGCCGCGTCGCTGAAGCCCGGCAAAGTGGTGCGCAACACCGGCGATATCGACAAGGCGCTGAGCAGTGCTGCCAGCAGCCTGGAAGCTTCTTATTATTTGCCGCATCTGGCGCAGGCACCGATGGAGCCGATGGTGGCCATCGCCCGTTTCAACAACGGCGTTTGCGAGGCATGGGCGCCGAGCCAGGCACCGCAGGTGACGCGTGAACGCATCGCTGAGCGCCTGGGGCTGCCATTCGATAACGTCACAGTCAATGTGACGCTGCTGGGTGGCGGTTTCGGGCGCAAGTCGAAACCGGACTTCGTCATTGAAGCGGCGATCCTCGCCAAGGAGTTTCCTGGCAAGGCCGTGCGGGTGCAGTGGACGCGCGAGGACGACGTGCACAACTCGTATTTCCATACCGTGTCCGCCGAATACCTGAAGGCGGGCGTGGGCAAGGACGGCATGCCGTCCGGCTGGTTGCATCGCACCGTGGCGCCGAGCATCACCGCGCTGTTTGCGCCGGGCATGAACCACGAAGCCGCGTTCGAACTGGGCATGGGCTTCACCAACATGGCCTACGCCATTCCCAATGTGCGTCTGGAAAACCCGGAAGCGAGGGTACACACACGGGTCGGCTGGTATCGCTCGGTGTCGAACATTCCTCATGGTTTCGCGATCCAGAGTTTCGTCGATGAACTGGCGCACAAGGCCGGTGTGGATCCGCTCAAATATCAGATCAAGCTGCTTGGCCCGGACCGGCAGATCGATCCTCGTACCTTGAGCGAAGAGTGGAACTACGGCGAATCCCCTGAGCGTTATCCGATCGATACCGGCCGTATGCGCGCCGTGCTGGAAACCGCGGCCAAGGCAGCCGGTTGGGGTCGTCAACTGCCAAAGGGTCGTGGCCTGGGGCTGGCGGTGCATTACAGCTTCGTCACTTACGTGGCGGCGGTGATTGAAGTCGAGGTCAAGGACGATGGCACGCTGATCGTGCACAAGGCCGACATCGCCGTGGATTGCGGGCCGCAGATCAATCCTGAACGTATTCGCTCGCAGTTCGAGGGCGCTTGCGTGATGGGCCTGGGTAACGCCGTGCTGGGTGAAATCAGCTTCAAGGACGGCAAGGTTCAGCAGGACAATTTCCATATGTACGAAGTGGCGCGCATGTCGCTGGCGCCGAAGGAAGTTGCCGTGCACCTGGTCACGCCACCGGGCGATGTGCCGTTGGGCGGCGTCGGTGAGCCGGGCGTACCGCCGATTGCGCCGGCACTGTGCAATGCGATCTTCGCCGCTACCGGCAAACGCATCCGCAACCTGCCGGTGCGTTATCAGTTGCAGGGCTGGCAGAAGGCACAAACCTGATGGACAGCGTGGATCTGAATGTCCTGCGCAGCGTGCTTGAATGGCGCCGCGCCGGTCAGCGGGTGGTGCTGTTCAGTGTGGTGCAGACCTGGGGCACGGCGCCGCGGTCGCCCGGCGCCATGCTCGCCTTGCGCGAGGACGGCGTGGTAATTGGCTCGGTGTCCGGCGGCTGTGTCGAGGATGACTTGATTGCCCGGCTGCACGACGGGCGCATTGCCACCGACGGGCCACCGGTGCAACTGATCACCTATGGCGTCACGCGTGAAGAGGCGGCGCGGTTCGGCTTGCCGTGTGGCGGCACGTTGCGCCTGACAGAAGAGCGGGTCGGCGACCCGGGGTGGGTCGCCGAACTGCTTGCGCGATGTGAAGCCCACGAGATCGTTGCCCGTGAGTTGAACATTGAAACGGGTGAAGTGGTGTTGACGCCCGCGAGCAAATCCGACGCGCTGGAGTTCGATGGCAAAACCCTGCGCGCGATTTACGGCCCGCGCTGGCGTCTGCTGTTGATCGGCGCCGGTCAGTTGTCGCGGTATGTGGCGGACATGGCGCGACTGCTGGATTTCGAGGTGCTGATCTGCGATCCGCGCACCGAGTTCGTCTACGGCTGGGAAGAACAGCATGGTCGTTTCGTTCCGGGTATGCCGGATGATGCGGTGCTGAACATCCAGACCGACGAGCGCACGGCGATTGTCGCGCTGACCCACGATCCGCGGCTGGACGACATGGCGTTGCTCACTGCGCTCGATTCGCCGGCCTTTTATGTCGGCGCACTGGGTTCACGGGTCAACAGTCAGAAACGCCGGGAGAATCTCGCTCAGCTAGGCTTGTCAGTCGACGCGATCAAGCGTTTGCATGGGCCGATCGGTCTGCACATCGGCAGTCACTCGCCGGCGGAAATTGCCTTGTCCTTGCTCGCGGAGATCGTGGCGATCAAGAACGGGGTCGAGTTGAAACAGAAAAAGCCAGTGGAGGGCGCATGAGTCACTCCGTCGCAGTGATCGTGTTGGCAGCAGGCGAGGGCAGCCGCTTTCGCCAGGTGGCGGGCGCGGACAAGGACAAGTTGCTGGCCGATTGTACCGGTCGCGACGGCGCCGTGCGTTCGGTGATCGAGCACGTGCTGGTGAACCTGCCGGCCAGTCTCGACAAGCGCGTGCTGGTGACGACTGAAGCGCGACCGCAGGCGATGCGCATGGCGCAGGCTTATGGCTGTGATGTGGTCTTGATCGAGTCGACCGGCATGGGCGACAGCATTGCCGCAGGCGTGGCGGCGTGTCCGGATGTTGATGGCTGGCTGATCGTGCTGGGAGATATGCCGTTTATCTTGCCGTCGAGTATCGAGCGGGTGATGGCGGCGATGGCGGACGATGCGGTGAGTGTGCCGGTGCAGGATGGCGAGTTTGGGCATCCTGTGGGGTTTGGGCGTTCGTTTGGCTCGGGGTTGCTGGCGTTGAGCGGTGATCGCGGAGCCAGGCCTTTGTTCAAGCAGGGAAGGGTGGTGGAAGTGTTGGTGGATGATCCAGGGGTGTTGTGGGATATCGACGTTCCTGAAGCTCTGGTATTTAAGTAACAGCAAAGTCAAAAGATCGCAGCCTTCGGCAGCTCCTACAGGGGGATCGCATCCCTGATATTGATCGTACCCACGCTCCACCTGGGAACGATCATGTAAATGCGATCCCCTGTAGGAGCTGCCGAAGGCTGCGATCTTTGATCTTCCAAACCGCATAAAAAAGCCCCGCCTGATTGCTCAGGCGGGGCTTTTTAGTGGCTTACGGAATCAGACGAGTGGTTTAGGCTCGTGTTCTTTTTCCTGGGCCTCTTCGTGTTGCTGTGCCGCGTCCTGAACGGAGCGTGGCGCTTCAGCGATTACCGATTCAACGGTAGCTTCTTCGGCAGTCGGGGCAGGAGCTGCCTCAATCACTTCAGCAACCACTGGCTCGGCAACAACCGGAGCAGAAGCTGCTGCCAGCTCGGCTTCCTTCGCCAGACGCTCTTCTTCACGCTTGCGACGACGCACTTCACGCGGGTCGTTCGGCGCGCGGCCGCTTGGCGTCAGCGCGCTGACCGGTGCAGTTTCAACCACTGGGGCTGGTGCTTCGGCAACCACTGGAGCCTCGACGACTGGCGCTTCAACGATTGGCGCTGGAGCCGGTTCGGCAACCTTGGCTTCTTCAACCACTGGTGCTTCGTATGCAGGCGCTGGTGTTTCAGCGGCGGCAGGCTCAGCTACCCAGTTGAATGCAGTCTGCTCTTCGCGAACTTCACGCACGGTTTCGGTCACGGTTTCAGCGACGGTTTCGACAACCGGCTCTGCAGCGACGACTGGCGCCTCGACGACTGGTGCAGGTTCGGCGGCAGGTTCAGCAAAAGCTTCAAACTGAGCCTTGGTTTCGCGAACCGGTGCTACTTCAACTTCCGGAGCTGCTGTCACTTCCACTGGAGTGGTGGCTTCAACAACCGGTGCTTCTACTGGAGCAGTTTCCAGAGTAGCGGCGGTGGCACGTTCGGCTTGCTCGTGAGCTTGTGCTTCAGCCGGAGCGCTGATCACGCTGCTGGCAACGGCGGTAGTCACGGCCAGGCCAGCGGCCAGATCGGCAGTGCTTGGGCCTTCAGCGTTTTCGTCGGACTCGGACTCTTCCGAACCTTCGATCACGTTGCCATTGGCATCACGCTGACGCTCACGACGGTTGCTGCGACGACGCTGACCGCGGGAGCGACGACGTGGGCGATCGCCTTCGGCGCTCTCCGAACCGTCTTCCGGCAGTTGCTCTTCGTTGCTGATGACTTCTTCTTCATCGGCAACGGCAGCAGCGGCCTGCTCGGCGCGCGGTTGACGTTCTTCACGCGGTGGACGCGGTGCGCGCTCTTCACGTGGCTGGCGGGCCGGACGCTCTTCAGCGGTCACGGCAGCGGCTGCGGCTACAGCTGGAGCGGCATCCAGTGGCTCGCGCAGTTCACGAACACGTTCTTCACGCTCGCCACGTGGCTTGCGATCTTCACGTGGAGCGCGTGGTGCACGCTCTTCACGCGGGGCGCGTGGTGCGCGTTCTTCGCGGGCGGCTGGCGCTTCGGTGCGGGCTTCACGAGGCTCGCGAACTTCACGGGCTTCACGAGGCTGACGCTCTTCACGCGGCTCACGTGGGGCGCGCTCTTCACGCGGTGCACGTTCTTCGCGCGGCTTGCGTTCTTCATCGCGGCGACCGTTACGGTTGCGGCTCTGCTGACGACCGTTGCGGCGCTCTTCGTTACGGGCCGGGCGTTCGGTGGCCGGTTTTTCAACCACCACCGGAGCGGCTGGCTCTTCCTTGGTAGCGAACAGGCTGACCAGCGACTTCACCAGACCTTTGAACAGGCTTGGTTCTGGTATGGCAGCTGGAGCAGGCGCTGGTGCGGCAGGTGCTGCAACTTCGGTCGGAACCGGAGCGTTGGCGCGAGCCGGAGCAGTCTTGACCGCGGCTTCCTGGCGAACCAGGGTGCGGGTCGCAGCGGCTGGCTGGACTTCTTCGACTTCGGCAGCGGCTGCAGCGATTTCGTAGCTGGACTGGTTGGTCGCGGCTTCCGGGCTGTCATCACGCAGACGCTGAACTTCGAAGTGCGGGGTTTCGAGGTGATCGTTCGGCAGAATGATGATGCGGGCACGGGTGCGCAGTTCGATCTTGGTGATCGAGTTACGTTTTTCGTTGAGCAGGAACGCAGCAACCGGGATCGGCACCTGGGCGCGGACTTCGGCGGTGCGGTCTTTCAGTGCTTCTTCTTCGATCAGGCGCAGGATCGCCAGCGACAGCGATTCAACGTCGCGGATGATGCCGGTGCCGTTGCAACGCGGGCAAACGATGCCGCTGCTTTCGCCCAGCGATGGACGCAGGCGCTGACGGGACATTTCCAGCAGGCCGAAGCGCGAGATACGGCCGATCTGCACGCGAGCGCGGTCGGCTTCCAGGCATTCGCGGACTTTCTCTTCCACGGCGCGCTGGTTCTTGGCAGGGGTCATGTCGATGAAGTCGATGACGATCAGGCCGCCGATGTCGCGCAGGCGCAACTGACGGGCGATTTCTTCAGCCGCTTCAAGGTTGGTCTGCAGGGCGGTTTCTTCGATGTCGCTGCCTTTGGTGGCACGGGCCGAGTTGATGTCGATGGACACCAGGGCTTCGGTCGGATCGATAACGATGGAGCCGCCGGAAGGCAGTTCGACGACGCGCTGGAAAGCGGTCTCGATCTGGCTTTCGATCTGGAAGCGGTTGAACAGCGGAACGCTGTCTTCGTACAGCTTGATCTTGCTGGCGTACTGCGGCATCACCTGGCGGATGAAGGTCAGGGCTTCGTCCTGGGCTTCAACGCTGTCGATCAGCACTTCGCCGATGTCCTGGCGCAAGTAATCGCGGATAGCGCGGATGATCACGTTGCTTTCCTGGTAGATCAGGAATGGCGCGGCGCGATCCAGCGAGGCTTCTTTGATGGCGGTCCAGAGTTGCAGCAGGTAATCGAGGTCCCACTGCATTTCTTCGCTGCTGCGGCCAAGGCCTGCAGTGCGCACGATCAGACCCATGTCGGCTGGAGCAACCAGACCGTTCAGCGCTTCACGCAGTTCGTTGCGCTCTTCGCCTTCGATGCGACGGGAGATACCGCCGGCACGCGGGTTGTTCGGCATCAGTACGAGGTAACGACCGGCCAGGCTGATGAAGGTGGTCAGGGCTGCGCCCTTGTTGCCACGTTCTTCTTTCTCGACCTGAACGATGACTTCCTGGCCTTCGCTCAGGACGTCCTTGATGTTGACGCGGCCTTCAGGGGCTTTCTTGAAGTATTCGCGGGAGATTTCTTTGAGGGGCAGGAAGCCGTGGCGCTCAGAGCCGAAGTCGACAAAGGCAGCCTCAAGGCTTGGTTCGATGCGAGTGATCTTGCCTTTATAGATATTGGCTTTTTTCTGCTCGCGTGCACCGGATTCGATGTCCAGGTCGTAGAGGCGTTGACCATCTACCAGTGCAACACGCAACTCTTCGGGTTGAGTTGCGTTAATCAGCATTCTTTTCATGTAGTACCGTCGGTTTCCGGGCTGCCGGAAACGGCGTTCGGCACACACGACTTCTCACGGTCGGTGTCAGGTGCGTCGGGAGTGGTTGGCCATTCCCGTGTCTAGCGATTGCGACCAATTGGGCCGAGACCGCGACGTACGCGTCCTGCTTGCTGTGGCTACTTAAGCACTCAGTCAGGAGGAGGAATCAACCAGCGGCTGTGGACGAGATGAAGCGTCTTGATAAAGCCTAATGCTACACAGTCCAGCGGTTGTGCATCTCCACCCTACACGTATCCCTGATAATTCGGGTGCTGCCGCGCGCAGAATCCGCAACGGGTTGGCATTTACCGTGAGCTCCGAAAGGGGAGGTCACGCATCATGGCTAATTTAGGCGTTGTTTCCGAAGCCTTCGCTCGGGGTCATTCACAGCTGACTGCACTTTGTGAACTGGCCTTGAATGTTTGCCTGCCAGGCGAGTAAAAACTCTGCTCGGCGGTGTGATTCAGGCCTTATGTCACCTGCGCTTGTTACAACTGCAAACTCCACCGTTACGTAGCGAAAGCCCCGTAGGACGGCCTCGCGTCCTGGTGAATTGCGTTGGTCAGGGCCGGTTTTTGACCGTGGTGCCGCTGTCCAGGCCGCTTTTGGCGGCGTTCGCGACTATAGCAGCAATGATTAAGTGCTTCAAATCCATAAAAATTGTTATCATCCGCGCCATGACAACTACTGCCCCTTCGACTCCAGGCGTTCAACTGCTTGAAGTCTCGCCGGAGTATGCCGGCCAACGAATCGACAATTTTCTCCTCGCCCGGCTCAAAGGTGTGCCCAAGACTTTGATTTACCGCATTTTGCGCAAAGGCGAAGTGCGTGTGAACAAAGGTCGGATCAAGCCCGAATACAAGCTGCAGGCCGGTGATATCGTGCGCGTGCCGCCCGTTCGCGTGCCTGAGCGTGACGAACCGGTGCCTCTGGCCCAGGGCCTGTTGCAGCGCCTGGAAGCCTCGATTGTCTTCGAAGACAAAGCCCTGATCGTGATCAACAAGCCTGCGGGCATTGCGGTTCACGGTGGCAGCGGCTTGAACTTCGGTGTGATCGAAGCCTTTCGTCAGTTGCGTCCGGATACCAAAGAGCTGGAACTGGTTCACCGTCTCGACCGCGACACTTCCGGCCTGCTGATGATTGCCAAGAAGCGCAGCATGCTCCGTCATTTGCACGAGCAGTTACGCGGCGATGGCATCGACAAGCGCTACATGGCGCTGGTGCGCGGCAACTGGGCGACCTCGATCAAGAAAGTCAGCGCACCATTGCTCAAGAGCAACTTGCGTTCCGGCGAGCGCATGGTTGAAGTCAATGAAGAAGGCAAAGAGGCCCTGACCCTGTTCAAGGTGCTGCGCCGCTTTGGCGACTTCGCGACCATGGTCGAAGCCAAGCCTGTGACCGGTCGCACCCACCAGATTCGCGTTCACACCCTGCATGCCGGGCATTGCATTGCTGGTGACAGCAAGTATGGCGACGAGGGTTTCACCAAGGAAATCCGCGATCTGGGCGGCAAGCGCCTGTTCCTGCATGCTTACATGCTGACCGTGCCGCTGCCGGATGGCGACAAGCTGACCCTGCAGGCGCCGGTCGATGAAATGTGGGCCAAGACCGTGGAGCGATTGAGTGCGCCCATCTGATTACAAACTGCTGATTTTCGATTGGGACGGCACGCTGGCCGATTCCATTCATCGGATCGTCGAGGCCATGCATTCGGCGTCCGGGCGCTCCGGTTTCCAATTGCGTGATGATTTTGCCGTCAAAGGCATCATCGGTCTTGGCTTGCCCGAGGCGATCCGCACCTTGTATCCCGAAATCAGCGACGCCGAAATGACCTTGTTTCGTGAGTATTACGCTGATCACTACATTGCGGCAGAGGCTGTGCCTTCGCCGCTGTTTGAGGGGGTCGTCGAATCAATGGCGTCCTTTCGTGAGCAGGGTTATCACCTCGCTGTTGCGACCGGCAAGAATCGGCGCGGACTGGATCGGGTGCTCAAGGCCAATGGCTGGGAAGAGTATTTCGACATTACCCGCGCGGCCGATGAAACTGCGAGCAAGCCGCACCCTCTGATGCTGGAGCAGATACTTGCTCATTGCGGTGTGCGTGCCGAACAGGCGCTGATGGTCGGGGATTCGTCCTTCGATCTGCTGATGGCGCGTAACGCGGGGATGGATTCGGTAGCTGTCAGTTATGGCGCGCAATCGATCGAATCGTTGCAACAGTTCGAGCCGCGTCTGTCGATCGACCGTTTTTCCGAATTGCATGCCTGGCTGGCACAGCAGGCTTAATACGTTTTTGCTGGGGTGGATGGCATGACCGACGAATGGAAAGCACCGGCCAAGGCAAGTGCCGACGACGGTGACGAGAAGAGCTGGAAGCTGCTGGAAAAGACCCTTCTGGCGGGTGTGCAGGAACAACGTCGTTCGCGGCGTTGGGGGATTTTCTTCAAGCTGCTGACATTTGTTTACCTGTTTGTCGCGCTGATTCTGTTCACGCCGCTGATGGACATGGAAAAAAGCGCGACTCGCGGCGAGAACTACACCGCGCTGATCGACATCACCGGCGTGATCGCCGACAAAGAACCGGCCAGTGCCGACAACATTGTCGGCAGCCTGCGCGCTGCGTTCGAGGACAAGAAGGTCAAGGGTGTCATCCTGCGGATCAACAGTCCGGGCGGTAGTCCTGTGCAGTCCGGTTATGTGTATGACGAGATCAAGCGTCTGCGTGGCTTGCACCCCGAGATCAAGCTGTATGCGGTGATTTCCGATCTCGGCGCGTCTGGTGCGTATTACATCGCCAGTGCTGCGGATCAGATCTATGCCGACAAGGCGAGTCTGGTGGGCTCCATTGGTGTAACGGCGGCCGGTTACGGCTTTGTCGGCACCATGGAGAAGCTGGGAGTCGAGCGTCGCACGTACACGTCTGGCGAGCACAAATCGTTCCTTGATCCGTTCCAGCCGCAGAAGCCTGAAGAAACGGCGTTCTGGCAAAGTGTGCTGGACACCACGCACAAGCAGTTCATCAACAGCGTCAAGCAGGGCCGTGGCGATCGCCTGAAGGACAAAGAGCATCCGGAACTGTTCTCCGGGCTGGTCTGGTCTGGCGAGCAGGCGCTGCCGCTGGGCTTGATCGATGGTCTGGGCAGTGCCAGTTCGGTTGCGCGTGATGTGGTCGGCGAGAAAGAGTTGGTGGACTTCACCGTCCAGGAGTCGCCGTTTGACCGCTTCTCGAAGAAACTTGGCGCCAGTGTGGCCGAGCAGTTGGCGATGTGGATGGGCTTCCACGGGCCATCGTTGCGTTAATTGGTTGTAGCGATCAAAAGATCGCAGTCTGCGGCAGCGCCTGCAGGTTCGATGTTCATTCGCATTATTTGCGATGACGCGAACCCTGTAAGAGCTGCCGCTGGCTGCGATTTTTTGCTTTAAGGAATCTGTACGCCTTCAAGTAGCAGCATGTCGATCAGGCGAATCAGTGGCAGGCCGATCAGGCTGGTAGCGTCAGGGCCTTCGGTGGACTGGAACAGGCTCACGCCCAGACCTTCAGCCTTGAAGCTGCCCGCGCAGTCGTAAGGCTGCTCGATGTGCAAGTAACGCTCGACCCGTGCCTGATCGAGCTGGCGCATGTGCACGGTGAACGGTACGCAGTCGACCTGGCATTGCCCTGTCTGGCTATTGAGCAGCGCAAGGCCGGTGAGAAAAGTCACGCTGGCGCCGCTGGCGGCCATCAGTTGCTCGCGGGCCTTGTCGAAGGTGTGCGGCTTGCCGATGATCCGGTCGCCGAGTACGGCCACCTGGTCGGAGCCAATAATCAGATGAGCGGGGTGGCTGTCGGCCAGTGCTCGGGCCTTTTGTTCGGCAAGACGTTTGACCAGCTCGATTGCCGGTTCGCCGGGACGGTGGCTTTCATCGATATCTGGCGAGCTGCAGACGAATGGCAGGTGGAGGCGGGAGAGCAATTCCCGGCGATAAGTCGAGCTTGAAGCAAGTAATAAAGGCAGCATTTGCGTCTCCTGAGGCAGATGTGAATTCTAGCGGAGGCACGCAAGTGACGGACAGGGCACAATTTCCTTTGACATGGGTGGGGGCATCCCTATAATGCTGCGCCTATGTTGAATGACCCGATTCCACCTCACGTTGACCCGCGCAAATTGGCTGATCGTGGCACCACCATCCAGGGTGAGCTGCTACTGGCCGATTTGAAGAGACTCTGCGACCCGCTTTCCGACACTGTCGGTACGGTGCAGGCGAAATTCGTTTTTGAACGAGATGAACGTAAATCTGTGGTAATCCACAGCTTTATCGACACCGAGGTCAAAATGGTTTGCCAGCGTTGTCTTGAGCTGGTCACCCTGCCGATCCACAGCGAATGCAGTTACGCTGTGGTTAAGGAGGGTGCGAATACCCAGTCGTTACCGAAAGGTTATGACGTGCTGGAACTGGGCGAAGATCCATTGGATCTGCAGTCACTGGTCGAGGAGGAGCTTTTGCTTGCCTTGCCTATCGTGCCTGCTCATCATCCGGAAGAATGCCAGCAGCCGGCGGGGTCAGATGAGCCCGAACCGAGCGAGGACGAGGTAACGCGGTCCAACCCGTTCAGTGTATTGGCGCAGTTAAAGCGTGACCCAAACGTTTAGGAGTTAATCAATTATGGCTGTTCAGCAGAACAAAAAATCCCGCTCTGCCCGTGACATGCGTCGTTCGCACGACGCCCTGACGGCGAGCACTCTGTCTGTAGAAAAAACCACTGGTGAAATTCACCTGCGCCACCACGTATCGCCAGAAGGCGTATACCGTGGCCGTAAAGTGATCGACAAGGGCGCTGACGAGTAATCACTTGTCTGCTCAAGTCATCGCGATTGACGCAATGGGCGGGGACTTCGGTCCCCGCAGCATTGTTCAGGCCAGCCTTGCTTGCCTGTCTGCTACACCCTCGCTGCACCTGACCCTCGTCGGTCAACCCTCCCTTCTTGAAGAATTGATCAATGGCCAATCGGCTGCCGATCGCGCGCGCCTGACGATTGTTGCGGCCAGCGAAGTCATCACCATGGACGAAAAACCGACTCAGGCCCTGCGTGGCAAGCCGGACTCGTCGATGCGTGTTGCCCTTGAACTGGTGCGTGATGGCAAGGCTCAAGCCTGTGTCAGTGCCGGCAACACCGGAGCGTTGATGGCGCTGTCGCGCTATGTGCTGAAGACCTTGCCGGGTATCGATCGTCCCGCGATGGTTGCCGCCATTCCGACGCAGAAAGGTTATTGCCAGTTGCTTGATCTTGGCGCCAACGTCGATTGCAGTGCGGAGCATCTGTTGCAGTTTGCGGTGATGGGTTCGGTGGCGGCGCAGACGCTGGGTATTGCTCGCCCTCGGGTGGCGTTGCTGAACATCGGCACCGAAGACATCAAGGGCAATCAACAGGTCAAGTTGGCGGCAACGCTGTTGCAGGCGGCCAGAGGCATTAACTACATCGGTTTTGTCGAAGGTGACGGCCTGTATCGCGGTGAGGCGGATGTGGTGGTGTGCGACGGGTTTGTCGGCAACATTCTGCTCAAGTCCAGTGAAGGCCTGGCCACGATGATTGCTGCGCGCATTGAGGCGCTGTTCAAAAAGAACATGGCTTCGCGCGCAATCGGTGCCTTGGCGCTGCCATTGATGAAACGCTTGCAGGCAGATCTGGCACCGGCGCGACACAATGGCGCAAGCTTCCTTGGCTTGCAGGGCATTGTGGTGAAAAGCCACGGTTCGGCGGGAGTTCAGGGCTTTCAGAGTGCGATTCAGCGTGCGCTGATCGAGATTCAGGAGAACCTGCCCGAGCGCCTTCATGGGCGTCTGGAGGATTTGTTGTCTTAGGCGTTTTCGTCGGACAATGCTTAAATGTGACCGCCCGGTTCAAAGGGCCATCCAACTGTCAGTTTCTTGCGTCCCCCAGTGGGGCGTCATTTTCCGACGACAAGATCATTAGGGGCTTGTTACATGTCTGCTTCCCTCGCATTCGTCTTTCCAGGACAAGGTTCGCAGTCCCTCGGCATGCTGGCCGAGCTGGGCGCGCAACATCCATTGATCCTCGAAACTTTCCAAGAAGCCTCCGCTGCTCTGGGCTATGACCTGTGGGCACTGACCCAGCAGGGGCCGGAAGAGCTGCTTAATCAAACCGACAAAACCCAGCCGGCCATTCTGACCGCATCGATCGCCTTGTGGCGTCTGTGGCTGGCTGAAGGTGGTGCGCGTCCGGCATTTGTTGCCGGTCACAGCCTGGGTGAGTACAGCGCGCTGGTGGCTGCCGGCAGCCTGAGTCTGGCTGATGCGGTAAAGCTCGTTGAGCGCCGTGGCCAGCTGATGCAGGAAGCGGTTCCGGCCGGGCAGGGCGGCATGGCTGCCATTCTGGGTCTGGAAGACGCTGACGTGCTGGCGGCCTGTGCTGAAGCGGCACAGGGCGAAGTGGTCAGCGCCGTCAACTTCAACTCCCCGGGTCAGGTTGTAGTGGCCGGTGCCAAGGCTGCCGTCGAGCGCGCCATTGAGGGCTGCAAGGCGCGTGGCGCCAAGCGTGCCCTGCCGCTGCCGGTGAGCGTGCCGTCGCACTGCGAGCTGATGCGTCCGGCTGCCGAGCGCTTTGCCGAGTCCATTGCCGCCATTAACTGGCAGGCGCCGCAGATCCCGGTGGTACAGAACGTCAGCGCACAAGTGCCGGCCGATCTGGAAACCCTCAAGCGTGATCTGCTCGAACAACTCTACAAGCCAGTACGCTGGGTCGAGTCCGTACAGACACTGGCCGCCAAGGGCGCGACCAATCTGGTCGAATGTGGTCCGGGCAAAGTACTGGCTGGTCTGAACAAACGTTGCGCCGAAGGCGTTTCGACTTCCAACCTCAATACCCCAGACGCCTTCGCTGCCGCTCGTGCAGCGCAGGCCTGAATCAGGAGAAACTTGCATGAGTCTGCAAGGTAAAGTTGCACTGGTCACCGGTGCAAGCCGCGGTATCGGCCAGGCTATCGCACTGGAACTGGGCCGTCAGGGCGCCATCGTTGTGGGTACCGCAACCTCCGCCAAGGGTGCCGAGGCGATTGCCGCCACGCTCAAAGAGCACGGCATTCAGGGTACCGGTCTGGAACTCAACGTCACCAGCGACGAATCCGTCAGCAAAGTGATCGCGACCATTCAGGAGCAGTTCGGTGCACCGGCGATTTTGGTCAATAATGCCGGCATCACCCGCGATAACCTGATGATGCGCATGAAAGATGACGAATGGTACGACGTGATCGATACCAACCTGAACAGTCTGTATCGCCTGTCCAAGGGCGTTCTGCGCGGCATGACCAAAGCCCGTTGGGGTCGAATTATCAGTATTGGCTCGGTGGTGGGTGCCATGGGCAACGCAGGCCAAGTAAACTATGCAGCCGCCAAGGCCGGTCTGGAAGGTTTCAGCCGTGCAATGGCGCGTGAAGTCGGTTCGCGTTCGATTACGGTCAACTCGGTAACCCCAGGGTTTATCGACACCGATATGACCCGCGAACTGCCTGAAGCACAGCGTGAAGCCTTGCAGACGCAGATTCCGCTGGGTCGTCTGGGACAAGCTCAAGAGATCGCGTCTGTGGTCGCTTTTCTTGCATCCGACGGTGCGGCATACGTTACTGGGGCTACAATCCCGGTGAACGGTGGGATGTACATGTAAGTAAAATGTGACGGATTGCTTCAAAAAAATGTCATACGAGCTGTCTAAAATCCGTTATAAAGCTGCAATCTATTTATAGGCAGAGGGCTGCAGGGTTTGAGGAGTGAAGCTTTCAGTTGAAAAACTGAAAAGTCTTTCTATACACTTACCCACTGGCCAGCTGCCTGAATTTGTCCATTAGGAGTGAAAACAAGGTATGAGCACCATCGAAGAGCGCGTCAAGAAAATCGTTGCCGAGCAACTGGGTGTTAAAGAAGAAGAAGTGGTTAACACCGCTTCCTTCGTAGAAGACCTGGGTGCCGACTCCCTTGACACCGTTGAGCTGGTGATGGCTCTGGAAGAGGAATTCGAGACCGAAATCCCTGACGAAGAAGCTGAGAAGATCACTACTGTACAAGCTGCAATCGATTACGTTACAAACCACCAGGCTTAATAGCTTGTAATCGTTGCTTGCTGTCATGGAAAAACCGCACTGCCATCACGGCGTGCGGTTTTTTCTTTAGGCCTGATGCAAAGTCGTCATTTGAAAAAGGAGAGTGCTGTGTCGCGTAGACGCGTCGTAGTCACCGGTATGGGTATGTTGTCGCCACTGGGCACGGATGTGCCAAGCAGTTGGCAGGGCATTCTGGCTGGCCGCAGTGGCATTGGTCTGATCGAACACACCGACCTTTCTGCCTATTCCACCCGCTTTGGCGGCTCGGTAAAGGGCTTCAATGTCGAGGAATACCTGTCGGTCAAGGAAGCGCGCAAGCTCGACCTGTTCATTCAGTACGGTCTCGCGGCTGGCTTTCAAGCCGTACGCAACGCTGGCCTGGAAGTCACTGACGCCAACCGCGAGCGCATTGGCGTGGCCATGGGTTCGGGCATCGGCGGTCTGACCAATATCGAAGAAACCAGCCGTACTTTGCATGAGACGGGCCCGCGTCGAATCTCGCCATTCTTCGTGCCAGGCTCGATCATCAATATGATTTCCGGTTTCCTGTCCATCCATCTGGGCGCACAGGGGCCTAACTACGCCATTGCTACAGCGTGTACCACCGGTACGCACTGCATCGGCATGGCGGCGCGCAACATCATGTACGACGAAGCCGACGTGATGATTGCCGGCGGTGCCGAAATGGCCGCATGCGGTCTGGGCATGGGCGGCTTCGGCGCGTCCCGTGCGCTGTCGACCCGCAACGACGAGCCAACTCGCGCCAGCCGTCCCTGGGACAAGGGGCGTGACGGTTTCGTACTGTCCGACGGTGCCGGTGCACTGGTGCTTGAAGAACTCGAACACGCCAAGGCGCGCGGCGCGACCATCTACGCCGAGCTGATCGGTTTCGGCACCAGTGGCGATGCGTTCCACATGACTTCGCCACCTGCCGACGGCGCGGGTGCAGCTCGCTGCATCACCAACGCCTTGCGCGACGCGAAGATCAACGCCGATCAAGTGCAATACATCAATGCCCACGGTACCTCGACCCCGGCCGGCGACCTTGCCGAGGCCAACGCGATCAGGTCGGTGTTCGGTGAGCACGCCTATAAACTGGCGGTCAGCTCCACCAAGTCCATGACGGGCCACCTGCTGGGTGCGGCCGGAGCGGTCGAGGCGATCTTCAGCATCCTGGCAATCAACAGCCAGGTGGCGCCGCCAACCATCAACCTTGATGAGCCGGACGAAGGCTGTGATCTCGATTTCGTGCCGCACACCGCGCGCAACATGGACATCGATGTCGTGCTGTCGAACTCCTTCGGCTTTGGCGGCACCAACGGTACCTTGGCGTTCCGTCGGTTCGCAGGTTGATGGACAGCTGGGTCGACGGTCAACCGGCTGACACTCTGTCGCTGAAAGACCGCGGCCTGGCTTACGGCGATGGTCTGTTCGAGACCATTGCCGTGCGTGACGGCCAGCCAGTATTGCTTGATCGACACATGACGCGGCTGGCCGATGGCTGCTCGCGTCTGGCTATCGCTGCCGATATCGAAATGATTCGCCACGAACTGCTGAGCTACGCTGCCGCGATGGACGAGGGTGTGCTTAAACTCATCCTCACCCGTGGCGACGGTTTGCGCGGTTACGCGCCTGACCCTGCGGCGCCGGGTCGACGCATTCTGCAAGGCAATCCGCCGGCGGCTTATCCTGCTGCGCATGCCGAACATGGCATCCGCCTGTTTCCGTGCAATACGCGTCTGTCCAGGCAGCCATTGCTTGCCGGACTCAAACACCTCAATCGACTGGAACAAGTACTCGCCCGCGCCGAATGGCAAGACAGCGAGCACGCTGAGGGCTTGATGCTCGATCAGGCCGGTCGAGTGATCGAAGGGGTGTTCAGCAATGTGTTTCTGGTGCGCGATGGTGTGTTGATCACGCCCGATCTGAAACGCTGCGGTGTCGCCGGTGTGATGCGCGCGGAAATATTGTTTCAGGCCGAGTCATTGGCCATCCCCACCCAAACCGTTGATATCGGCCTGGAACAGCTGCAATGGGCCGATGAAGTGTTTGTCTGCAACAGCGTATATGGCGTCTGGCCGGTACGCGCCTACGCTGCACTGAGCTGGCCGGTTGGCCCGCTCACCCGTAAACTGCAAGCCATTGCCCGCGCCCTACTGGATGCCTGATTTGTGAGACGTAAATTATTGCTGCTGCTGGAAACCGGACTGGTTCTGGCGGGGCTGCTGTTGGGCGCCAGCGCCTGGAAGATCCACTCCGCGCTGGAACAGCCCCTGAACATCACGCAGGAAGAACTGCTGGATGTGCCGAAAGGCTCTACACCGACCCGTACCTTCCTTGGACTCGAAAGCGATGGCGTCATCAAAGACGCTTTCTGGCTACGGGTCTATTGGCGTTTCAATCTTGCTGGCACGCCGATCCACACTGGCGAATACCGCATGCAGCCCGGGATGACCGTCAACGGTCTGATCGATTCGTGGAAGCGTGGCGACGTGGTTCAGTACAGCCTGACGCTGGTTGAGGGCTGGAATTTCCACCAAGTGCGTGCTGCGCTGGCGAAAGATGCAAAAATCGAACAGACCATCAATGGTTTGAGCGACAGCGACGTGATGGCGAAGATTGGCCACAAAGGTCTGTTCCCGGAAGGCCGTTTCTTCCCCGATACCTATCGCTTCGTGCGCGGCGTGTCCGATACCGAGCTGCTGAAAAAGGCTTTTGAGCGTCTCGACGAAGTGCTGGCCAAAGAGTGGGAAAAACGCGCTGCCGATGCGCCGTACAAAGAACCCTATCAAGCGCTGATCATGGCGTCCCTGGTCGAGAAGGAAACCGGTGTACCGCAGGAGCGCGGCGAGATTGCCGGGGTTTTTGTGCGCCGGATGGCGCTGGGCATGCAGCTGCAGACCGATCCGACAGTGATCTATGGTTTGGGCGATCGCTACACCGGCAAGTTGACCCGCGCTCACCTCAAGGAGCCGACGCCGTATAACACTTACGTGATTCCCGGCTTGCCGCCGACGCCGATTGCGATGGTCGGGCGTGAAGCCATTCACGCGGCGCTGAACCCGGTGGGAGGCACCAGCCTCTACTTTGTTGCCCGTGGCGACGGTAGCCATGTGTTCTCTGACGATCTCGATGCGCATAACAATGCGGTGCGTGAATTTCAGCTCAAGCGCCGTGCCGATTACCGCTCCAGCCCGGCGCCGGCAACTACGCCGGAAGCGGCACCGGCCGCCGAGGAGTCGATTCCTGCGGCATCGCCTAATACTGCGCCCGAGTCGCTGCCGCAGGTTCCGACTGAGGAATCCGCGCCGACTCCTGACGCCGACGCACCACAAAACACGCAATGACTTTTATTAAGGACTGCCTGTGACTGGCTTGTTTATCACCCTGGAAGGCCCGGAAGGCGCCGGCAAGAGCACCAATCGCGAATACCTCGCCGAGCGTTTGCGCGCCGCCGGTGTCGAGGTCGTGCTGACCCGCGAGCCCGGCGGTACGCCACTGGCAGAGCGGATTCGCGATGTGCTGCTGGCCCCGGCCGACGAAGTCATGAACCCGGATACCGAACTGCTGCTGGTGTTCGCCGCGCGTGCTCAGCATCTGGCCGAGGTGATTCGCCCGGCACTGGCCCGCGGTGCGGTGGTGCTGTGTGATCGCTTCACCGAAACGCTAGTTTCTCTTTTGTTGGTAGGTAAACTTCTTTCGTTTTACCGTTCCAAGCACCTGAAAAACCGCTTTGACGCTTGAGAGCCCGTGAAGCTTGGGTCTCCAGCCGATGACTTGAGTTCTTCTGTCGTATTTATAGCATTCACTAGATCTAAAACGTAAACAAGCCCCTTTTCCAATTATTTTTCAGCCTTTTGTAAACCCAATCGTCCTCGCAACCCCGGTCACTCCCCTCCTGAAGGCGTCACCAAGTCCAAAACCCTCGTAATTACTGGGTTTCAGGGTTTACGTTTTCGCATTTTTACCACCGTGTTGCATCCATTACCTGTTTCCAAAGCTCATATCTTGCAGCGAACAGGGGCATTGGATAATGAAGTCATGGTTGGGCTCATACCCTTAGAATTCTGCTCGGGAACACCGCCTAATCACCTGACCATCCCGAATGCATTTCCCTCTCGATCCAGGGCAAGACAGCCATAGCGATCAAAGCAAGCAAATCGATAAAAGCATTCAGAGCGATCCATGAAGAGTAATAGCGCTTTGCGACCATGTTTATAGTGCTGTTACCATGGATGTGATCCAATTTATATAGCCTGTAATTATATACAGTGGTCTGCTGGGCTGGTTCAAAGCGCGATCTAGCAATGGCATTCACTTCACAATGGAAATCTCTTCGAGCTCCGATAAATTGATACGGAAAAATCATTGGGTCTCGAAGACGGCCGTGGAAATTGTATGGATAGCAAGCTGAACGTCGATGCGACGAAGCTTTTCGAGGCGCTCCAATATCAGTTGCTTGTCGCGGTTGATCATTGTTTTGAGCTTGAGAAAGATGAGTGCGTTTGGTTGGAGGTGTATGGGGATGTGACTGTCCCCGGCAAGGCCCAGGTTGAAGTAAAGTTTTATACCGGTGACCTCACTGATGGGCATTCGAATTTCTGGAACACCCTAAAAAACTGGATGAACGAAAAGTTCGACCACACGGCGTACAAGACGTTAGTCTTGCTGACCACCCAGGAGTTTGGTAATCAAGCCACTCTGGCCGGCTGGAACACTCGGACAGTGGCGGACAAAGTATCCGCGATGGAAGCGATTCTCCAGGGCACAGAAGAGCGATTCGCCGCTTCAAAAAAGACCAGCATTCCTGCTTCTCTGAAACTTCAGCGCCTTGTTATGGATTCTGCGCGCCGGGGGGATCTGATCCAGATTCTCGAAAAGGTTGTGATAACCACCAATGCGGAAACGTTGGTAGGGCGTCTGCATCGATTCAAAAAGAACCAATTGACGGCTATCCGCACTGACAAGCAGCAACAGTTCATTGATGAGTTGTTGGGGTTCATGAGCAGTACTGAGCTTGTGGCGAACGGATGGAAAATAACCCGGTTGATGTTTGACGACAAATTCAGCGAGCTCAATGCTCGGCACATGAAGTTTTCAAATAAATTTCCGGAAGTCGACACCAACTACCTGAAACGAACTATCAATGTTTCCGACCTTATGGGGCATGCGTTTGTTAAGAAAATTCAGGAAGTAGGTGGGGACGATTATATCAAGAAGGCGGCTTTGCATAAATTAATAGCCGAGCAGACGATTTCTGAGCTGCTAGGTGAGTGTCGACTTCAGAAGCCAGATATAGCCCGTTACCAAAGCAATCAACTGAACAGTCACCTGAGTCACCGGGCCCAGCAAATGATCGAGGTTCGTAAGGTTAGCGAACCGGATGAACTGAGGCTTGAGTCGCTGAAGTTTTACCATGCAAGGCATGCCTTGGAAGCCGAACAGCTCTGTAGCTTTGAAAATACGACACTTGAGTTTCGTAACGGTGTTTATCATCTGCTGGCGGAGATCCAGCCAGAAGACAAGGATGACGAGTTTCATTGGAGGCTGTGGAAATGACAACGGGTGCTGCTGATCATATTTACACATTGCACCGTACGCCATTTGCCATGGCTCCCTTGCTGCATGCATTTCACGACGAAGCTGAGGTAAAAGAAAACGGCATACTACTCAGCTATCTGATTTTGCCCTTATTGCTCTATCCGCCCATGCAGGCTTTTTTAAAAGGAGCGAACAAAAGAAGCACGTTGAGAACGATGTGCGATGATCATCGCCGCCTTATTGGCTTGGATGTTCGTGTTCAGGAGTTCAAGTCCCTCACCAATTCTGCGTTGCAAATATTACTGACTGAGAAAAGGGTTGCGATGGGAGAGGGCATGGCATTGACCTCTATTAGTCAGATCCACGAAAAGAGCGCACGTGCTGATCTTTTGAAGATGAGCAAGAAGCTGGCGGCTATTTTTGCTGATATCGAAGTTGTTTCCATTTACAGGACGTTGGGGCTGAAGTCGCTATGAAGTGCTTCGTAAAGTATATTGGCATCATTGATAATCAAGACAAGGTTCACTATGTCCCGTTTTATCCGGGACTTAATGTGATTACCGGGAAGTCATCTACCGGTAAGAGTGCAATTTTAGAGATGGCGGTTGCAGGAGCTGAGTGCAACACGGTTATTGAATTGAAGCCGGAGCATCATGCCGCATTGCCATGGAGTTTTGCATGACCTCTCCCATCACCTCGATGGGGCATTTGAAGTCGAAGCGCTTG
>NZ_JAENSQ010000023.1:0-95470 GCF_016613125.1 Pseudomonas sp. MF6776 | reverse complement strand
CAGGCTGAAGCCTTGGGTACGACCGATTTGAATGGTGGCGCGCTCTTCAACGCTGAGTTCGGTATAAGACATAGGGGCAGCACCGTACCGGAAAGGTCAGGTGTTGCACTCAGTTTTTGCCGCCGCCCTTCTTAATTATTCGCTGGATATTTAACAGCGACCCGCCCCCACAAAAAACCCGCCTCTCGGCGGGTTTCTTGATTCAATGGTTTAACGCTAAGGCTTAGTTAACCTTGGCGTTCAACTCACCCTTCAGATAACGCTGATACATCGCTTCAAGCGAGATCGGCTTGATCTTCGAAGCATTACCGGCAGTACCGAACGCTTCATAACGCGCGATACATACATCACGCATTGCAGTAACGGTCGCACCGAAGAATTTACGTGGGTCGAATTCGCTCGGGTTGGTGGCCATCAGGCGACGCATGGCACCGGTGGATGCCAGGCGCAGGTCGGTGTCGATGTTGACCTTGCGCACGCCGTACTTGATGCCTTCGACGATTTCTTCAACCGGTACGCCGTAGGTTTCTTTGATGTCGCCGCCGTACTGGTTGATGATCGCCAGCCACTCTTGTGGCACCGACGAGGAACCGTGCATCACCAGGTGGGTGTTCGGGATGCGTTTGTGGATTTCCTTGATGCGGTCGATGGCCAGCACGTCGCCGGTAGGTGGCTTGGTGAACTTGTAGGCGCCGTGGCTGGTGCCGATGGCGATGGCCAATGCGTCGACCTGGGTGCGCTTGACGAAGTCAGCGGCTTCTTCCGGGTCGGTCAGCATTTGGCTGTGATCCAGAACGCCTTCGGCGCCGATGCCGTCTTCTTCACCGGCCATACCGGTTTCCAGCGAACCCAGGCAGCCCAGCTCGCCTTCTACCGAAACGCCGCAGGCGTGAGCCATGGCTACGGTCTGCTGAGTGACGCGGACGTTGTAGTCGTAGTCGGTCGGGGTCTTGCCGTCTTCGCCGAGGGAACCGTCCATCATCACCGAGCTGAAGCCCAGTTGGATCGAACGCTGGCAGACGTCAGGGCTGGTGCCGTGGTCCTGGTGCATGCACACCGGGATGTGCGGGAATTCTTCGATCGCGGCCAGGATCAGGTGACGCAGGAATGGCGCGCCGGCGTATTTACGGGCGCCGGCCGAAGCCTGGACGATCACCGGGGAGTCAGTCTTGTCAGCGGCTTCCATGATGGCGCGCATCTGCTCAAGGTTGTTGACGTTGAAAGCTGGAACGCCGTAGCCGAACTCGGCTGCGTGGTCCAACATCTGGCGCATGCTGATAAGTGCCATTGTGTGTGTCTCTCCCGGTTTGGGTCGTTAATCGTGCCAGCCTGCCGGAGCGGCGGCGGCTATTCAAGTGATTGCAGATCGGGGGTTGAGGCCCGGCCTGGTGATTCGGTGGTACCAAAATCTTGTGAACAACACAGAACCCCTGTGGGAGCGAGCCTGCTCGCGAAAGCGGTCTGACAGACACTGCATCATCGGCAATAAGATTGCTTTCGCGAGCAGGCTCGCTCCCACATTTGGATCTCCGTACATCAATTCAATCGTGTTACTCGGCTTTGCAGCCGCGGCCGATCAGGTCATTGGTGGCGACCCAATACACCAGGCCTTCCTCACCCTTGACGTGAAACGCCAGCATGCCGTCGCTGTACAGCGTGCCCGAGGCGCCCGGCTCTTCTTTCAGGCGATAGACCTGATCACCGCCACCCAGTCGAACGTCGACTTCCTTTTGGCCGGCATCGGCGTAACGCCAGAGCACTTTGGCCTGGCTGTCGCAGGTCCAGGTGGTCCAGTTATCCGCAGGGGCGGACGACTGAAACAGGTTCAACTGCGCGCAACCGCCCAACAATGCCAACGCCGCAATGGCGATCAAGCCTTTCATCCGTGTTCCTCGACTGACGACGCACGCCGCCAGTCCTGAGTTAAAGAGTCAGACCCGTCAAGGACAACCATGTTCCTTGGCCGGGGTTTGCGTCTCGTATTTGTCCAGACCGTCCGGCCCGGAACGCTTGTTCAGCACCGGGTTGGTCTCGGCCTGCCAGTCGGCCTGATAACAGCCTTTGTGCACCGCGTCAGGCGCAGGCGTAGGCTCGGCCTTCGGGTTGCTCCCGCAGGCCGCCAGCGTACCGGTCAGCAACAACAATGCTAACGACTTGACCATGTGAACACTCCTTTGCCTGGCCAAACGGGCGGCCTCAGGCCTTGGCCCGGCTTTCCAGGACTTCAACGGCTGGCAGCACTTTGCCTTCGACGAACTCGAGGAACGCGCCGCCACCGGTGGAAATGTAGGAGATCTTTTCAGCCACGCCATATTTATCGATGGCCGCCAGGGTGTCGCCACCGCCGGCAATCGAGAACGCATCGCTGTCGGCAATGGCCTGAGCCAGCACTTTGGTGCCGTTGCCGAACTGATCGAACTCGAACACGCCGACCGGGCCGTTCCACAGAATGGTTTTCGACGATTTCAGCAGTTCGGCGAAGTTGGCTGCGGTTTGCGGGCCGATGTCCAGAATCATGTCGTCGGCGGCAACGTTAGCGATGAGCTTGACGGTGGCTTCAGCGGACTCGGCGAATTCCTTGGCAACCACAACATCAACGGGCAGCGGCACGCTGACCTTGGCGGCGATGGCGCGCGCGGTGTCGAGCAGATCCGGTTCGTACAGCGACTTGCCTACCGGATGACCGGCAGCGGCAAGGAAGGTGTTGGCGATACCGCCGCCGACGATCAGTTGATCGCAGATCTGGCTCAGGCTGTTCAGTACGTCGAGTTTGGTCGAGACCTTGGAGCCGGCAACGATGGCAGCCATTGGTTGCGCAGGCGCGCCCAGCGCTTTTCCCAGAGCATCCAGCTCGGCGGCCAGCAGTGGGCCAGCGGCGGCGACTTTGGCAAATTTGGCCACGCCGTGGGTCGAACCCTCGGCGCGGTGAGCGGTGCCGAACGCATCCATCACGAACACGTCGCACAGGGCGGCGTATTGCTGGGCCAGTTCGTCAGCGTTCTTTTTCTCGCCCTTGTTGAAGCGCACGTTTTCGAACAGCACGATGTCGCCGGCCTTGACTTCAACGCCGCCCAGGTAATCGGCTACCAGCGGCACTTCACGGCCGAGCGCCTTGCTCAGGTAGTCAGCGACTGGCTTGAGACTGTTCTCGGCCGAGAACTCGCCTTCGGTCGGACGGCCAAGGTGCGAGCACACCATGACGGCGGCACCTTTTTCCAGGGCCAGCTTGATGGTCGGCAGCGAAGCCAGGATTCGCGCATCGCTGGTGACAACACCGTCCTTGACTGGGACGTTGAGGTCTTCGCGGATCAATACGCGCTTACCTTGCAGATCGAGGTCGGACATCTTCAACACGGTCATGGGTCGCACTTCCTACGGTTTTTTTGAAATTGCTGTTTGCAGATAGTGTTCTGCAACGTCCAGCATTCGGTTGGCAAAACCCCACTCGTTGTCGAACCAGGCCAGGATGTTCACCAGCCGTGGGCCGGAAACGCGGGTCTGACTGGCATCGACGATGGCCGAATGTGGGTCGTGGTTGAAATCACAACTGGCGTGAGGCAATTCGGTGTAGGCCAAAAGACCCTTGAGCGGGCCGCTGGTGGCGGCTTCACGCAGGATCCGGTTGACCTCAGTGGCGTCGGTCGCCGTGGCGGTCTGCATCGTGATGTCGAGGCACGACACGTTGACCGTCGGCACGCGTACGGCTTTGGCTTGAATTCGGCCGGCAAGTTCCGGCAGCAGGCGCTCGATACCGCGCGCCAGACCAGTGGACACCGGGATCACCGACTGGAACGCCGAACGGGTGCGGCGCAGGTCTTCGTGGTGATAGGCGTCGATGACCGGCTGATCGTTCATCGCCGAGTGAATCGTGGTGATCGACACGTAATCAAGGCCGATCGCCTTGTCGAGCAGACGCAACAGCGGCACGCCGCAGTTGGTGGTGCAGGAGGCGTTGGACACCAGCAGTTCGTCGCCGGTCAGGCAGTCCTGATTGACGCCGTAAACGATGGTGGCGTCGACATCCGCCTCGCTGGCCATCGGCTGCGAGAACAGCACACGCGGCGCGCCGGCGTTCAGGAAACGCTGGCCGTCTTCACGGGTGTTGTAGGCGCCGGAGCATTCGAGCACCAGATCGACGTCCAGCGACGCCCAATCGATGCCTTCGGGGGTGGCACTGCGCAGGACCTTCACGCAGTTGCCATTAATATGCAGACAATCGCCCTCGACCCGCACTTCGCCGGGGAACCGGCCGTGGGTAGAGTCGAAGCGTGTCAGGTATTCGATGCTGGCCATGTCGGCCAGATCGTTGATCGCAACAATTTCAAACCCGGCTTTCTCGCCTCGCTCAAACAACGCACGCAAGACGCAACGACCAATCCGGCCGTAGCCGTTGAGTGCAACTTTGTAAGGACGCGGTTGAGGCATGGGGTTCTCGATAGTACGCAGGCAGACGTAATGTTTGTTGCAACACAACCCTTGTGGGAGCTGGCTTGCCAGCGATAGGGCCATTCGCATCAACATAGATGCTGACTGAACGGACGCTATCGCTGGCAAGCCAGCTCCCACATGGAACTGCGGTGACCGTTAGATCACCGCGCTGTGCCTTAGTCTTCCAGCAGCTCTTCAGCCTGCCCCAGGATGTTTTCCAGGGTGAAGCCGAATTCCTCGAACAGTGCTGGCGCAGGCGCCGACTCACCGTAAGTGGTCATGCCGATCACGCGACCTTCCAGACCCACGTACTTGAACCAGAAGTCGGCGTGAGCCGCTTCGATCGCGATACGCGCGCTGACCTGCAACGGCAGGACGGCTTGCTTGTAGCCAGCATCCTGAGCATCGAACACGCTGGTGCAAGGCATCGAAACCACGCGCACCTTGCGGCCCTGCTCGGTCAGTTTGTCGAAGGCTTGAACAGCCAGGCCGACTTCCGAACCGGTCGCAATCAGAATCAGCTCAGGCTCGCCTGCGCAGTCCTTCAGCACGTAGCCACCGCGGCTGATGTCGGCGATCTGGCCAGCATCACGGGTTTGGTGCTGCAGGTTCTGACGCGAGAAGATCAGCGCCGATGGACCGTCCTTGCGCTCCAGAGCGTTTTTCCAGGCCACGGCCGATTCAACGGCATCGGCTGGACGCCAGGTGTCGAGGTTCGGCGTGGTACGCAGGCTGGTCAGCTGCTCGATCGGCTGGTGCGTCGGGCCGTCTTCGCCCAGACCGATGGAGTCGTGGGTGTAGACGTGGATCACTTGCTTCTTCATCAGCGCCGACATGCGCACAGCATTGCGAGCGTATTCCATGAACATCAGGAAGGTAGCGCCGTAAGGCACCAGGCCGCCGTGCAGGGTGACGCCGTTCATGATGGCGGTCATGCCGAACTCGCGCACGCCGTAGTACATGTAGTTGCCGCTGGCATCTTCAGCGCTGACGCCCTTGCAACCTTTCCACAGGGTCAAGTTGGAACCAGCCAGGTCAGCCGAACCGCCGAGCAATTCCGGCAGCAGCGGGCCGAACGCGTTCAGGGTGTTCTGGCTGGCTTTACGGCTGGCGATGGTTTCGCCTTTGGCAGCGACTTCAGCGATGTAAGCCGAGGCTTTTTCGGAGAAGTCTGCTGGCAGTTCACCGCTCAGACGACGGATCAGCTCGTTGGCTTCGGTCGGGAACGCGGCGGAGTAGGCAGCGAAACGCTGATCCCACTCGGCTTCTACAGCGCGGCCGGATTCCTTGGCATCCCACTCGGCATAGATGTCGGCCGGGATTTCGAATGGACCGTGGTTCCAGTTCAGCGCCTGACGGGTCAAGGCGATTTCCGCGTCACCCAGTGGGGCGCCGTGGCAGTCTTCTTTGCCTTGCTTGTTCGGCGAGCCGAAACCGATGGTGGTCTTGCAGCAGATCAGCGTCGGCTGCGCGCTCTTGCGAGCGGTTTCGATGGCGGTCTTGATCTCTTCCGGGTCGTGACCGTCAACGTTGCGGATCACTTGCCAGTTGTAGGCTTCGAAACGCTTCGGCGTGTCATCGGTGAACCAGCCTTCGACTTCGCCGTCGATGGAGATACCGTTGTCATCGTAGAAGGCGATCAGCTTGCCCAGACCCAACGTACCGGCCAGGGAAGCGACTTCGTGGGAAATGCCTTCCATCATGCAGCCATCACCCAAGAACACGTAGGTGTGGTGGTCAACGATGTTGTGGCTCGGACGGTTGAACTGCGCCGCCAGGACTTTTTCCGCCAGCGCGAAACCCACGGCGTTGGCCAGGCCCTGACCCAACGGGCCAGTGGTGGTCTCGACGCCAGGGGTATAGCCGAATTCCGGGTGACCCGGGGTGCGGCTGTGCAGTTGACGGAACTGCTTGAGGTCTTCGATCGACAGGTCGTAACCGGTCAGGTGCAGCAGCGAATAGATCAACATCGAGCCGTGGCCGTTGGACAGCACGAAGCGGTCACGGTCGGCGAAGGATGGATTGCTCGGGTTGTGCTTGAGGTAGTCGCGCCAAAGCACTTCGGCGATATCTGCCATACCCATAGGTGCACCGGGATGGCCGCTGTTGGCTTTTTGCACGGCATCCATGCTGAGGGCACGAATGGCGTTGGCACGCTCACGACGGCTAGGCATCGCTGATCTCCTGGGTGTGAATAGATTGAAACGGAAAAAAGGAGGGCATTTTCCCTCACCGGAGCGCCTCGGGGCAATGACAGATAGTCATCCGGCAGCGTTTTTCCAATGGATAGCGGCGGATTAGGCAGGTGAAACCTTTCCGCTATTGGTTTGTAGAGTTAACCATCTCGTGAGAAGTGCCATCTATCGAGCAATATCAAAACTTTTTGATATTGCCCTTGCGGTGCTTTGAGGCCGTCACTAGACTGCCAACCCTATGAACTTACGCGTGCCTTCCATTCGCCATGACGATTGCGACGAGCTGGCGGCCCTGTGCAAGGCCGGCGGCGATCCGCTGCGCCTGAATGTATTGCGCGCGCTGGCCAACGATTCGTTCGGTGTACTGGAGCTGGCGCAGATTTTCGGCATCGGTCAGTCCGGCATGAGTCATCACCTTAAAGTGTTGGCGCAAGCCGATCTGGTGGCGACCCGCCGCGAAGGCAACGCGATTTTCTATCGCCGCGCCCTGCCCCACACCGAATTGCTGGGTGGCAAGTTGCACGCCGCATTGTTAGAAGAAGTCGACAACCTGGTGCTGCCTGACGACGTTCAAGCGCGAATCACTCAGGTTCACGGGCAACGGGCAGCGGCCAGTCAGGACTTTTTCGCTCGGGTAGCTGAGAAATTTCGCGCCCAGCAAGACTTGATCGCAGGCCTGCCGCAGTACCGCGAAAGCGTGCTGGCGCTGCTCGACAAACTGAATTTCGATGGTGCTGCCACGGCCATTGAAGTCGGCCCCGGTGATGGCGCTTTCCTGCCGGAACTGGCGCGTCGTTTCAGCACCGTAACCGCGCTGGACAACAGCCCGGCGATGCTCGAACTGGCGCGTCAGGTATGCGTTCGTGAACAACTGGCTAACGTCAGCCTGCAATTGGCCGATGCATTGAACGGCACCAGCCTTCAGGCCGATTGCGTGGTGTTGAACATGGTGTTGCACCATTTCGCCGCGCCGGCCGAAGCGCTCAAGCACATGGCCGACTTGCTGCAACCGGGCGGTAGCCTGCTCGTGACAGAGTTATGTAGCCACAACCAGAGTTGGGCCAGGGAGGCCTGCGGTGATCTGTGGTTGGGGTTTGAACAGGACGATTTGGCCCGTTGGGCCACCGCTGCGGGACTCGTTCCCGGGGAAAGCCTCTATGTAGGCTTACGTAATGGTTTCCAGATCCAGGTCCGCCACTTTCAGCGACCGGCTGGCGACACTCACCATCGGTAAATTCAGGAAAAAATCGAGATGAGCGAATACTCCCTCTTCACCTCCGAGTCCGTGTCCGAAGGGCACCCGGACAAAATCGCCGACCAGATTTCCGATGCGGTGCTGGACGCCATTATTGCTGAAGACAAGTTCGCCCGTGTGGCGTGCGAGACTCTGGTAAAGACCGGCGTTGCAATCATCGCCGGTGAAGTGACCACGTCGGCCTGGGTCGATCTGGAAGAAATCGTGCGTAACGTCATTCTGGACATCGGCTACAACAGCTCCGATGTCGGCTTCGACGGCGCAACTTGCGGTGTGATGAACATCATCGGCAAGCAGTCCCCAGACATCAACCAGGGTGTTGACCGTGCCAAGCCTGAAGATCAGGGTGCCGGCGACCAGGGCCTGATGTTCGGCTACGCCAGCAACGAAACCGACGTTTTGATGCCAGCCCCGATCACCTTCTCGCACCAGCTTGTTCAGCGCCAGGCCGAAGCCCGTAAATCGGGTCTGCTGCCTTGGCTGCGCCCGGACGCCAAGTCGCAAGTGACCTGCCGTTACGAAGGCGGCAAGGTTGTCGGTATCGACGCTGTAGTTCTGTCGACCCAGCACAACCCTGACGTATCGTACAAAGACCTGCGCGAAGGCGTGATGGAGCTGATCGTCAAGCACGTGCTGCCTGCCGAATTGCTGACCAAAGACACCCAGTTCCACATCAACCCGACTGGCCAGTTCATCATCGGCGGCCCGGTTGGCGACTGCGGTCTGACCGGTCGCAAGATCATCGTCGACAGCTACGGCGGCATGGCCCGTCACGGCGGCGGCGCGTTCTCCGGCAAGGATCCATCGAAGGTTGACCGTTCGGCTGCCTACGCTGGCCGTTATGTGGCTAAAAACATCGTCGCTGCCGGCCTGGCCGAGCGTTGCGAGATTCAGGTTTCCTACGCGATCGGTGTGGCCCAGCCTACCTCGATCTCGCTGAACACCTTCGGCACCGGCAAGATCAGCGACGACAAAATCGTCAAACTGGTGCGTGATGTGTTCGACCTGCGTCCATACGCGATCACCACCATGCTCGACCTGCTGCACCCGATGTACCAGGAAACTGCAGCCTACGGCCACTTCGGTCGCACGCCAGAGACCAAGACTGTTGGCGAAGACACCTTCACCACATTCACCTGGGAAAAAACCGACCGCGCCGACGCTCTGCGTTCTGCTGCCGGCTTGTAATTCTCTGGCTGCATGAAAAACCCCGCACGGTTTGCGCCGTGCGGGGTTTTTTTATGCTTTCAAGATCCGCAACACCCCGCAAAACACCCAACCGACCTCGCTAAAAATCCTGACTAGTCTTCAGAAACCCCCATGAGCAAGGACGCTCAAGATGCGTTTGTTTTTGTTTGTTTTGCTGAACCTCATATACCTGACTGGCTACGCATCTCAATGTCCGAACTGGGCCCTCACCCAGGCCCAGCGCGAAATCACCACCCTGCAAAAACAGATCGACCAATGGGACGACGCCTATCACCGCGAAGGCCGCGCATTGATTGCCGACGAACTCTACGATCAATCGCGCCTGCGGCTAAACCAATGGCGGCATTGTTTCAAATTACCAATGGCGCCCGACTCTTTGCGCACAGCCTCGGGCGTCATTGCGCACCCTATTGCCCACACTGGCCTGGACAAGCTTCATAAAGCCGAGGCCGTGGAGGCATGGCTGAGAGACCGCAAGGACGTCTGGGTACAACCCAAAGTCGATGGCGTCGCCGTGACACTCATCTATCGCGCCGGGGTGTTGCAGCAAGCAATCAGTCGCGGCGACGGCGTCAACGGGCAAGACTGGACGGCATCGGCGCGCAACATCGACGCCATTCCTCAACGCCTGAAGCAACCGCTGGATGTGTTGGTGCAAGGCGAACTCTATTGGCGCTTGAACGAGCATGTTCAAGCACGCGCCGGCAGTGTCAACGCACGCGCTATCGTTGCAGGCTTGATGGGCAGAAAATCCCTGAGTAAAGAACAAGGTGCCGGCATCGGCTTATTCATCTGGGACTGGCCACAAGGGCCTTCGGATTTGCCTGAGCGGCTATCGACACTGGCGGCGCTGGGCTTCGCCACAACGGTGCCCTACAGCTATCCCGTCCAGCAATTGGCAGAGGCGCAAAAGTGGCGCGAGCACTGGTATCGCTCCCCCCTGCCATTTGCCACTGATGGCATCGTTCTGCGCCAGAGTCAGCGCCCTCCCGCCGAACGCTGGCAGGCCCGCGCACCTTACTGGGCGATCGCCTGGAAATATCCGTTTGCCCAGGCATTGGCCGAAGTACGTAAGGTGAATTTCAAGATCGGTCGCACCGGCCGCATCACGCCGGTACTCGAACTGATACCCGTCATGCTCGATGACCGGGAGATCAAACGGGTCAGCGCCAGTTCACTCAAGCGCTGGCAGGCGCTGGATATCCGCCCCGGCGATCAGGTGGCAATCAGTCTGGCCGGACTCACGATTCCGCGTCTCGACAGCGCTGTATTGCGCACCAGTGAGCGCGCAGCAATCAATGTCCCGAACGCCAAGGATTTTCATGCCTTGAGTTGCTGGCAGCCCACGCCCGGCTGCGAAAGCCAGTTTCTCTCGCGCCTGACCTGGCTCAGCGGCAAACAAGGACTGGCCATGCAAAATGTCGGGCGCGGTACTTGGGAGAAACTTCTCGAAACAGGCCGCGTGAAACACCTGCTGGATTGGTTGACCCTCGATGAGCCAGAGCTTGCTAACATTGCCGGCTTCGGCGAACGCAGCAGCGCGCGCCTGATGCACAGCTTTCGCAGCGCCCGCCAACGGCCGTTCGCACAATGGCTCAAGGCACTGGGTATGCCGCCAACGGGCGGGGCAAAACTCCCCGATTCGTGGCAGGCACTGGCACAACGCGATACCGAACAATGGCAGAAGGAAGTCGGCATCGGCCCCGGTCGCGCAGCGCAATTGAACGCATTCTTCCGTGACGCGCAGGTGCTAGCCTTGAGTGAAATTTTACGCGCCGCCGGAATCGACGGTTTCTGAACATGCAATCCCGGCTCACCGGGAACCCAACGGTCGCCGAGGCGCTCCAACAGCGCAGCGCCTCCCGACCCGAATGCCTTTGCACATGGAGCTTTTATGAAATTTTTCGCACCACTCGCCCTGCTCACCCTTTGCGGCGTCATGGCCGCTCCCGTGATGGCTGCCGAAGACGCTCCCGGCCTGACTGGCTGCGCGGCCAAGAAGCAGGGCATCGTGAACCAGATCGAACAGGCCAAAGCCCGCGGCAACGCCGATCAGCAGGCAGGTCTGGAAACCGCTCTGCGTGAAGTCACCGAACATTGCACTGACGCCGGCCTGAAAAAGGAGCGCGAAAACAAGGTCCTCGAGGCCAAGCATGAAGTCAGCCAGCGCCAAGCCGACCTCGACAAGGCCATGAAGAAAGGTGATCCGGAGAAGATCGACAAGCGCAAGAACAAGCTCGCCGAATCGCGTAAAGAGCTGCAGGACGCGCTGGACCAGATCGACAAGTAAATGGTGGTGAGTTAAAGGCCGCCATCGCGGGCAAGCCCGCTCCCACAGGAATCTCGAGTGAACCTGGACTTTATGTACAGCAGAGAAATTTGTGGGAGCGGGCTTGCCCGCGATGGCGTCAGATCAGCCAACAGATATCAATGATCGCGAAACTCTTTATGGCAAGCGCTGCAGGCATCTTCAACCTTCTGCACCGCAGGCCCCAGGTTGCTGGCCTTGTACGGCTGGACCTTGCTGGCGACCACCAATTCACCGGTGGCGGCTTCAAGGTTACGGGCCATTTCCTGGAAGCGCGCCTGCTTTTGCCAGACTTCGTCTTTGGCACTCGTGTGATCTTCTTCGCGCACTTGCGGGAAATGTTTCCACGGTTCGCGGGACAACGTATCGAGCTCCACCGCACCTTCGGCAAACTTCGGCCCGTCGAACGGAATGCGTCCACGCAACATGCCGCCCAGGTCTTCGCCGGTCTTGAGCATCTGCTTGAAGATCGTCTTGCGTTGGCCCAGCGGAGAATTCGGATCGACACCGCCGCAGGCGGACAGGGTCAGACAGGCCAGCAATACAACAGCAATTCTTTTAAGAGTCATGGTGGCTTCAGGTCACGGAAATCGGCGGCCAGTATCCCCGCGTCACCGACAAACACCAATAGCCCTATTAAAAATACGGGTTGCCGGAGCGCATGGAGCACTCTGGCGACCGGCACAGGAATCACTCCATGAACAGCCGTTTCAAGGCCTGGCGTCATCCGCTGATCACCACGCTTCCAATGCTGGCAATTCTCGCCGGTTGTACCGGTGGCGACAGCGACAAGCCGAAAACCCATGCGCTGGCCACTTATTCCAGCGCGACGTGGGAAGCACTGCCGGCAGTGTCCGATAGCGATCTGGTCGCCGGTTTCGGCTCGTGGCGCAGCGCCTGCAACCGCCTCAAGTCTGATGCGGTCTGGGGCACGACCTGCGCCGCAGCAGCCAACGTGCCGCAAAGCGCCAGCGAGATTCGTGCTTTCCTCAAACAGAACCTCGATGTCTACGGCCTGCGTGCTGAAAACGACAATCCCAACGGCTTGATCACCGGCTACTACGAACCGGTGTACCCCGGCAGCCTGACGCCTACCGATGTGGCGAATGTTCCGGTGTATGGCGTGCCCGAGGACATGATCATCGTCTCGCTCGATAGCATTTATCCCGAACTCAAAGGCAAACGCCTTCGCGGTCGACTTGAAGGCCGGGTGCTCAAGCCCTACGACGACGCGGCGACGATCGAAAGCAAAGGCGTGAACGCGCCAGTGGTTGCCTACCTCACCGACCCGATGAACCTGCAATTTTTGCAAATCCAGGGGTCCGGGCGGATCCAGACCCAGGACGGCAAGCAGCTACGCATTGCCTACGCCGACCAGAACGGCCACCCGTATCGACCGATTGGCCGTTGGCTGGTCGAGCAAGGCGAACTGAAGAAAGAAGACGTAACGATGGGCGCGATCAGCAACTGGGCCAAGGCCAATCCGTCGCGCATTCCGGAACTGCTGGGCAGCAACCCCAGCTATGTGTTTTTCACCCGCAACCCGGACAGCAACGAAGGCCCGCGCGGTTCACTGAACGTGCCACTGACTGCCGGCTACAGCGCGGCGGTGGATCGCAAGGTGATTCCTTTGGGTAGCCTGTTGTGGTTGTCGACGACGCGCCCGGATGGCACGGCGCTGGTTCGCCCGGTGGCGGCGCAGGACACCGGCGGTGCGATTGCCGGTGAGGTTCGCGCGGATCTGTTCTGGGGGACCGGTGATGCGGCCGGGCAATTGGCCGGCGACATGAAACAGCAGGGGCAGATCTGGATGCTCTGGCCCAAAGGTGCAGCGTTGCCACAAGTGCCGCAGGTAGCCGACAAACCTTAAAAGCAAAAGATCGCAGCCTGCGGCAACTCCTACAGGGTGGATCTGTGACCTCTGTAGGAGCTGCCGTAGGCTGCGATCTTTTGACCTTGCTCTACCTAAACCGACACGAAGAAGAACGAAGCAATCAACCCCATCCCCACAAACCACACCAGCGACCGCAGAATTGCCCAGTCCGCCAGATAGCAGATGATGTACAGCAGGCGACTGGTGATAAACAGCACCGCCAGCACATTCACGGTGACCAACTGCGCCGTCCCCACCAGATGCGCAACGATCACCGCTGCGGCAAACGCTGGCATCACTTCAAAGCTGTTCAGTTGCGCCGCATGCGCCCGCCGAGCCACGCCATTAACGCTGTCGAGAAAGTCTCGCGGGTCATGATTGTCACTGAGCCGGAAACCGCCCGAGATCTTGGCGACAATCGTGCACACGTACGGCAAAAAGATCGCGATCAACACACACCAAAGAGCCACCGTCATAAAGCCATCCTTTTTTCGAGTTATAGAGTTCGCGAGCCGTCAGAACTTCATCACCAGTATGCCGATCAGCACCAGCCCACAAGCTAAGAGCCGCGACCTGCCGAAAGGTTCTTTGAGGTATCGCATTCCGAACAGCACCACCAGAATCACGCTGATCTCGCGCAACGCCGCTGCTTCGGCAATCGAGCCCAACTGCATCGCCCACAGCACCAAAGCGTAGCTGAACAACACGCAGAACCCGACCGCCAGCCCCAGTTTCCACTGCTCACGCCAGAACTGCATGAATGCCGGACGTTTGGCGACCCACGCCAGCAACGGAAACGGCCAGGCGCTGAGCAGCGTGACCCAGACCAGGTAATCCAGCGGATGCGACCAGCGCCGCAGCGCCTGACCGTCAATGTAGGTGTAGCAGCCGATGCACAGCCCGATCAGCGCTACCACCGGCAACATCGACCACGGTAAATGTTTGCCACCGCCGCCCTGCCACAGCAGACACGCCATGCCGAACGGAATCAGCATGATCCCGAAGATCTGCTGTGTAGTGAGCACTTCACCGGCAAAGATCAGGGTCAGTGCCAGCACCACCAGTGGCGACAAACCGCGCATCAACGGATAGACCAGCCCGAGATCGCCGACGCGATAGGCTTGAATCAACAGATAGCGATAGAGCAGTTCGAACGCTGCCGAAGCGAGAATCCACGGCCAGATGTCCATGGGCGGCACGTTCACGAAGGGCAACGCGATGGCGACAACCAGCAGCGCCACGGTGTCCATGCACGCCACCACCAGCAGCCGTTCGGCACTGAACTTGATCAGGGTATTCCACGCCGCATGCAGCAGCGCCGCTACCAACACCAAAGCTGTCGCCAGCACGTCTTACTCCTTATTATTTTTCACCGCCCCCTGTAGGAGCTGCCGCAGTAAGCGAATAGTCAGATTATTGATTCTCGATGTGTCAGCAGCTGTTTATACTGCAAGCGACCACGCCGCACTCAGTTGCGCACAGACTAATTCCAATAATTTCTGCCCGCCCCGCTCTCTTTCGAGACCGGTCGTTGGCCTGCGTATGCCTGATCACAGCGTCAAGACTACCGACAGAGACCTTGCGCATGCCACTCGCCTTGTTTGCACTCGCTGTTGCCGCGTTCGGCATCGGCACCACTGAATTCGTCATCATGGGCCTGCTGCCCGACGTCGCCCGCGATCTCGCGGTGAGTATTCCTCACGCCGGCCTGCTGATTACCGGTTATGCCCTGGGTGTGGTGTTCGGTGCGCCGATCCTCGCCATCGGCACCGCCAACATGCCGCGCAAAGCCACGCTGCTGGGCATGACGCTGATGTTCATCCTCGGCAACGTGCTCTGCGCGCTGGCACCGAATTACGCCACGCTCATGGCCGCTCGCGTGGTCACGGCGCTGTGCCACGGCGCGTTTTTCGGCATCGGCTCGGTGGTCGCAGCCGGTTTGGTAGCGCCGAACAAACGCGCGCAGGCGATTGCAATGATGTTCACCGGTCTGACCCTGGCCAATGTGCTCGGCGTGCCGCTGGGTACTGCGCTCGGGCAATACGCCGGTTGGCGCTCGACCTTCTGGGCGGTGTCGGTGATCGGTGTTGTCGCCGCACTCGCGCAATGGTTGTGGTTGCCCAAACACATCCCGATGGACAAGGCCAACCTCGCCAGCGAGTTCAAAGTGCTGGGCAAGATCAACGTGCTGCTGGCGCTGGGCATGAGTGTGCTGGCGTCGACCAGCCTGTTCAGCGTGTTCACTTACATTGCGCCGATCCTGCAGGACATCACCGGCGTCAGCCCGCACGGCGTGACAGTGATGCTGTTGCTGTTCGGCGTCGGCCTGACCGCTGGCAGCATGCTCGGCGGGCGTTTGGCCGACAGTCGTTTGCTGCCGTCGCTGGTGGGTGTGGCAATGGCGGTGGTGCTGGTTCTCGCGGCGTTCACCCAGACCAGTCACTCGGTGATTCCGGCAGCGATCACGCTGGTGCTGTGGGGGATTTTCGCTTTCGCGCTGTGCCCGATCCTGCAACTGCTGATTATTGATCAAGCTCATGAAGCGCCGAACCTCGGCTCGACCCTGAATCAAAGCGCCTTCAACCTCGGCAACGCGGCCGGTGCCTGGATTGGCGGGTTGGTGGTGGCGAGCGGTGCCGATCTTGCGCAATTGCCGTGGACCGGGGCGCTGGTGGGTGTATTGACGGTGCTGACGGCGCTTTGGTTTATCTACCTGCAACGTCGCGGAGCTGCTGCGGTCAATGTGTCTGGCTGATCGAGTTGTGCCACACCCTAACCCTCTCCCAGAGGGAGAGGGGACTGACCGCGCCGTTCCGTAGAATTACGCCGACCTGAAATCCCGAGTCGAGCTCAGTTTGAAAAGCCTGAAGATCGGCTTCCTTCCCCCCTCTCCCTTTGGGAGAGGGCTGTGATGAGGGGTTCCTTATCTCAGCTCAGATTTCCACTGTGTCTTCAGTTGCCTCCAGCCCATCAAACCCCTGCACCAACGAACCGGTGCGTTTTCTTCCCACCCCTCATCCAAAGGACCCCGGATGCTTGAACTTGTCGCCGCTTTCATCTGCCTCACCACCCTCCTCACCTTCGTCAACTTCCGCTTCATCGGTCTGCCGCCGACCATCGGCGTGATGGTCACCGCGTTGCTGTTTTCCCTGCTGCTGCAAGGCTTGAGCGTGCTCGGCTATCCAGGCCTGGAAGACCGCGTACAGCAACTGATCGGCCAGATCGATTTCGGCGATCTGCTGATGAACTGGATGCTGTCGTTCCTGCTGTTCGCCGGTGCCTTGCACGTAAACCTGAATGATTTGCGCAGCTATCGCTGGCCCATCGGCTTGCTGGCGACTTTCGGTGTATTGATCGCCACGGCAGTGATCGGCAGCCTCGCGTATTACATCTTTGCCCTGTTCGGCTGGCACGTGAGCTTCCTCTACTGTCTGTTGTTCGGCGCGCTGATTTCCCCGACCGACCCGATTGCGGTGCTCGGCGTGTTGCGTACCGCCAACGCCTCGAAACCGCTGAAAACCACCATCGTCGGCGAGTCGCTGTTCAACGACGGCACCGCTGTCGTGGTGTTTACCGTGTTGCTGGGCATCGCCCAACTCGGCGAGACCCCGACCGTCAGTGCCACCGCCATGCTATTTGCCCACGAAGCCATTGGCGGCGTGGTGTTCGGGGGGCTGATCGGTTATCTGGTTTACCTGATGATCAAGAGCATCGAGCAGCACCAGATCGAAGTGATGCTGACCCTTGCGCTTGTCATCGGTGGTTCGGCGCTGGCCTCCGAACTGCACGTTTCCGCACCGATTGCGATGGTGGTTGCCGGCCTGATCATCGGCAACCTGGGACGCAATCTGGCGATGAACGACATGACCCGCAAATACCTCGACGGCTTCTGGGAGCTGCTCGACGACATGCTCAACGCGCTGCTGTTTGCGCTGATCGGCATGGAGCTGTTGCTGCTGCCATTCAACTGGCTGCACGTGGCGGCGGCGAGCTTGCTGGCGGTGGCGATTCTGCTGTCGCGTCTGCTCACCGTGGCCCCGGCAATCCTGCTGCTGCGGCGTTGGCGCACAGTGCCGCGCGGCACAATCCGGGTGCTGACCTGGGGCGGTTTGCGCGGTGGGGTCTCGGTCGCTTTGGCACTATCGCTGCCACTGGGCGAGGAGCGTGACCTGCTGCTGAGCATCACCTACATCGTGGTGTTGTCGTCGATTCTGATTCAGGGCCTGACCATTGGCCGGGTTGTTCGCGGCGTCTCTGGCCAGCAAGACGTCAGCGCTGCGAGTTCCGCGCACTGACGCACCAATGGAGCGCCGTCGTGGAGCCACCTCCACGACGGCGCCTCTTCAATTAGCCGGCAGCCCGCAGCACAGCATCCACCTGCTCCGCAGCACGCAACAGATTGCTGTCGTCTCTAAACCCTCCGATCATTTGCAGGCCAACGGGTAACGCCCCGGCATTGCGCACGAGCGGAAGGTTGATTTGCGGCAAGCCAAACGCCATCCAGAACTTGCTGAAATCGGAAGGTCCGGTGGCTTCAAGACCCAACGGGGCGACGATGCCACAGCTCGCCCCCAGGACGGCGTCGAAAGGCTGGAATATCGACTCCAAAACGGTGGCCAACTTTGCCAGACGCTTCTTTGCCGCTGACTCTTGCTCCCAAGTCGTCAAACGGGCGCGTTCGATCATGGCTAACAGTTCTTCACTGAGTTTGTCCGGATGCATTTGCAGTTCTTTGGACAGTGATCGGGCGCCCTCGCAATCGTTTATCAGCAGATGGTCATCAAATACCCCCGCAAACTCCTCAGGCAGCAACACCTCGTTCACCTGATGTCCGGCTGAACGCAGCTCTTGAACCGCAGCTTCCAGAGATCTGGCCACATCTTCATCTACCTGATCCCAACGCGCCGTACGACAGAAGCCGAACGAACAGGCGTGACGTTCATGCGCAGGCTGGGGAAAGCCAGGAATCAGGACGCGCGCCATCACCTCCAGATCGCGAACAGACCTGCCATACCAACCCACCGTGTCGAAGCTCGGCGCCAGGGGTTTGACCCCCTCCAGAGAAACCAGACCATACGAAGGCTTGAAGGCATACAGCCCGCAATAGGCCGCCGGTTTGATCAATGAGCCAGCCGTCTGAGTCCCCAACGCGAGCGGGAAAAAACCGGCAGCCATCCCCGCTGCCGACCCGGCGCTCGAACTACCGGGGGTTCTGGCAAGATCATGAGGATTGCGGGTTGGACCTGTGTGCATGTAGGCGAATTCGGTGGTATGGGTCTTGCCCATGATGACTGCCCCGGCCTGGCGCAGCAGCGCAACGACATGGGCGTCACGCGAGGGGCGGTTTTGCTCATAGATCGGCGAGTAAAAACGGGTGGGATGATCGACAGTGTCATAGACGTCTTTGATCCCCACGGGCACACCTGCCAAGAGGCCTTTTGCGTTACCGTTTTTCAATTGGCGCGTCTGACTGCGCACCGCGTCCGGATCGAACGAAACGAAGGCATTTATGCTGCGTTCACCCGCTTCGACACAGCCAAGAAAGTGCTCGGCTACTGCCTCTGCGCTCACGACATCCGCACGAACCATTTCAGAAATTGCGGTGGCATCAGCTTGATTGAAATTGTGCATATCGCTCCTTGGACTTCCCTTCGAAAAGCACTTGAGGGAGGTGCGCTTTTGGACGTTTCAAGTTGCATAAACCGATTGCAAATCAGTGAAGCCTTTTATCTCGATCGGGTTTCCGGAGGGGTCCAGGAAGAACATGGTCGCTTGCTCGCCGGGCTCTCCCGGAAAACGAATCGTGGGTGAAAGAACAAATTTCACTTGGCCTTCGATCAAACGGTCCTTCAAGGCAACCCAGTCCGACATCTTCAATATCACCCCAAGATGGGGCATCGGCACGTTGTGCTCACCTACTTTCCCGGTGTTCGTTACCGCAAACGGCTCGCCCAGATGCAACGACAATTGATGCCCGAAAAAATTGAAGTCAACCCAGGTCTCGGTGCTGCGCCCTTCTTCACATCCCAGCAGATCACCATAGAACTGGCGGGAAATCTGCAAATCGCGGACGTGAATAGCGAGATGAAAAATTGACTGCATCGGTAGCTCCTGAACGTCGCCGGAAAGTGAGAGTGACTGGCTGAGTTGAAGACTGTGCGGTTTTCATCAAAAGAGATAGCATGTAATTTTTTCGCTATCGAAAGAATTTCTTATGGATACGCGTTATTTGAAAAGCCTCATTACGGTCGTGGAATGTGGCTCCATCGCACACGCCGCGCGCGTGGAAGGTTTGACGGCAGCAGCGATCAGTCAGCGAATTCTCGCGCTCGAACGGCAGCTCGGCTTTGAACTCCTATCGCGGGTTGGGCACGCAGCCAAGCCGACCCAGGCCTGTCTCGGTTTATTGCCGAGGGCTAAACGCATCGTTCGCGAGATTGCATTGCTGGCGGGAGATGCCGACGAGGGCGGGCTTACGGGGCAGTTACGAATAGGCGCTATTTCCACCGTGCTGACCGGCCTGCTTCCCGGCGCATTGCGCGCACTGACCGAGCTGGCGCCGGGGCTGACGCCAGTCATCGTGCCGGGTACATCGCGCGCGTTGTATCAGTCGCTTCTCTCTGGGGAAATCGACGCGGCCATCCTGGTGGTTCCGCCGTTCGAATTGCCGAAAGCCCTGCAGGCGGTATCGCTTCGCAAGGAACCTCTGGTTTTTCTGTCGAAGGAAAAATCCTCGGACAGCATCCCGGCTCAACTGAAAACCCAACCGTATATCCGCTACGACCCTGACTCGTGGGGCGGAAGGCATGCCGAGCACTATCTGGCGGACAACGGATTGCTGCCGACGCCGCTGGTAGATCTGGATGCACTGGAGACCATTGCCATGCTCGTGACTGAAGGCCTGGGCGTGAGCCTTGTGCCTTACTGGTCCGGCTTCGAACACTGGGGCCACAAGTGTGTTGTGACCCCGCTTGGCAACGACCGCTACGACAGAGAGATTGCGCTGATCAGCCACGTTCAGACTGACAGGCCCAAGATGATGGGCGCCTTGTCCAAAGTGCTTTCACTGGCACAAGCCTGACGGGATTCAATCTGTCTTGGACTCGGCATGATCCTTCTCAGGGCCATCAGGTTTCGGCGTCCCGCTTTCGCTGCGGATCTGCGCATGGCTGATCAGGGCGAAGATAAAACTGCCGCCGATGATATTGCCGGCCAGCGTCGGCCCGGCAAACACAGCCAAGAAATCGCTCCACGGCAACTCGCCAGCAAACACCAGATAAGACACCTCCGCCGAACCGACGACGATGTGAGTGAAGTCACCGAGCGCCATGAAGTAGGTGATGAGGATGATGATCCACATCTTCGCGCTCTCCATAGACGGGATCATCCAGACCATGGTCGCGATCATCCAGCCGGAAACTATGCCTTTGGCGAACATCTGGCTGGCGCTGTGTTCCATCACCTTGCGACCGATCTCGAGGAAGGCGTGGTCGGTCTTGGCGTCGAAAATCGGCAGCTCCAGCATCACGTAAGCCACCAGAATCGTGCCGCACAGGTTGCCGACCAGCACCACCGTCCAGAGGCGGATAAGCCGACCGAAATTCAGTAGCGTCGGTTTGGTCATGACCGGCAGCACGGCGGTCAGGGTGTTTTCGGTGAACAGTTGCTGGCGGGCGAGGATCACCGCGAGGAAACCTGCGCAGTAGCCGAAACTGGCAATCACCTTGAACTCGTCGCCCTCGGGCAAGCGTGACGTGAGCAGGCCCATGCCCATCAGCGACAGGCCCATGGTCAGCCCTGCAGCGAGCGCCGACCACCATAGCGCAGCGATACTGCGTTCAAGTTCCTGATCGCCTTGAGAGCGGATGATTTCATGCAGAACCGCCGCGCGGGGCGGCTGGCTTTTCTCGACTTCGTGTTGCTCTTTGGCCGAGAGATCGGGGGTCTTGCCGTCGGTGGGCGTGGTCATGGCGTGGGAACCGGTGGGGGGCGATTTAGCTACGACATTCGCCGCTGACAGCTGTTCACTGACCCAGTGAATCTTCAGCGATAACAGAATCGCCATCGCGGGCAGGCCCGCTCCCACAGGGATCGCCGTGCCTGTGGGATCGAGCCTGCTCGCGAAGAATGCGCCGCCAATCTTATTGGACGGCCTCGTCATCCTTGAACTGGTCTTTCACATATCTGATCTCGGTCCGCCCGTGCGGTGCCGGCAGGCCGTCTTCACCGAGGTTGACGAAAACCATCTTCTCGACAGTCAGAATGCTCTTGCGGGTGATCTTGTTGCGTACTTCGCAGGTCAGGGTGATCGAGGTGCGGCCGAACTCGGTGGCAGTGATGCCCAGTTCGATGATGTCGCCCTGGCGCGAGGCGCTGACGAAGTTGATTTCGGAAATGTACTTGGTGACCACGCGCTGATTGCCCAACTGGACGATGGCGTAGATCGCTGCTTCCTCATCGATCCAGCGCAGCAGACTGCCGCCGAACAGGGTGCCGTTGGGGTTGAGGTCTTCGGGTTTTACCCATTTGCGGGTGTGGAAATTCATGGGGGGCTCCAAGGTCGAGGCATTTGAGCGAAAGGGTTCTGGCCCCAGCTTCAAGTTTTAAGCTACAAGCTGCAAGTAAAAGCGGATTCGCTGTGACTTGCCGCTTGTAGCTTGCCGCTTGCCACTAGCCGGGCGAAGAAAGCTATAATCGCCACCGATTCAGAACGGCTAATACCGTTTTCCCGCCACCTGTCCGAGGGGCGCTGCAGCAGGTTCAACCTGTCAGGCTCGGATGGGGCGTTGACTGGCCTAGGCCGGACACTAAACGCACAACGGCGCCCATTCGCATACATTACGAATGGAGGCTCTTCATGAGCGCTGTTATCACGCCTGCAGATTTTAACGATTACAAAGTTGCCGACATGTCCCTGGCTGCCTGGGGCCGTCGCGAAACCATCATCGCCGAATCGGAAATGCCGGCTCTGATGGGTCTGCGTCGCAAGTACTCCGGCGAACAGCCGTTGAAAGGCGCGAAGATTCTCGGCTGCATCCACATGACCATTCAGACTGCCGTGCTGATCGAAACCCTGGTTGCCCTGGGTGCCGAAGTACGCTGGTCGTCCTGCAACATTTTCTCGACTCAGGATCAGGCTGCTGCCGCTATCGCTGCTGCCGGCATCCCGGTTTTCGCCTGGAAAGGCGAAACTGAAGAAGAGTACGAGTGGTGCCTGGAGCAGACCATCCTGAAAGATGGCCAGCCATGGGACGCCAACATGATCCTCGACGACGGCGGCGACCTGACCGAGCTGCTGCACAAGAAATACCCACAGGTTCTGGATCGCGTTCACGGCGTGACCGAAGAAACCACCACTGGCGTACACCGTCTGCTGGACATGCTGGCCAAGGGCGAGCTGAAAATCCCGGCCATCAACGTCAACGACTCGGTGACCAAGTCCAAGAACGACAACAAGTACGGCTGCCGTCACAGCCTGAACGACGCGATCAAGCGCGGCACCGACCACCTGCTGTCCGGCAAGCAAGCGCTGGTCATCGGTTACGGTGACGTGGGCAAGGGCTCCGCCCAGTCCCTGCGCCAGGAAGGCATGATCGTTAAAGTGTCCGAAGTCGACCCGATCTGCGCCATGCAGGCTTGCATGGACGGCTACGAGCTGGTTTCGCCATTCATCGACGGCATCAACGACGGTACCGAAGCGAGCATCGACAAAGCGCTGCTGGGCAAGATCGACCTGATCGTGACCACCACCGGTAACGTCAATGTTTGCGACTCGAACATGCTCAAAGCCCTGAAGAAGCGCGCCGTTGTCTGCAACATCGGTCACTTCGACAACGAAATCGACACCGCTTTCATGCGCAAGAACTGGGCATGGGAAGAAGTGAAGCCACAGGTACACAAGATTCATCGTACCGGTGCTGGCGCTTTCGACGCTCAGAACGACGACTACCTGATCCTGCTGGCCGAAGGCCGTCTGGTGAACCTGGGCAACGCTACCGGTCACCCGAGCCGCATCATGGACGGTTCGTTCGCCAACCAGGTGCTGGCACAGATCTTCCTGTTCGACCAGAAGTACGCCGACCTGTCGCCAGCCCAGAAAGCCGAGCGCCTGACCGTTGAAGTACTGCCGAAGAAACTCGACGAAGAAGTGGCTCTGGAAATGGTTCGCGGCTTCGGCGGCGTGGTCACTCAACTGACCAAGCAACAGGCTGACTACATCGGCGTTACCGTTGAAGGCCCGTTCAAGCCGCACGCTTACCGCTACTAAGTTTAGAGCAGCTGCGAGCATCCAGCTTCAAGCGGCAAGCGAGGTCAAAAGCCGGACTTGCCGTGCAAAGCGTGAGGCTCTGCCCCTATTTCAAAACAGTTTCAGGCAGCAGGCTCCAGGCACGAGAGACAAGCGCACCTCCGCTTCTCTTGCAGCTTGAAGCTTGCCGCTTGTAGCTGGAGGTTTCCTCCATGTCCCAAGACCGTCGCTACAGCTTCGAGTTCTTTCCGACCAAGACCGATGCTGGGCATGAAAAGCTGCTCAACGTTGCCCGTCATTTGGCAACGTACAATCCCGATTTTTTCTCCTGCACCTATGGCGCTGGTGGTTCGACGCGTGATCGCACCCTCAACACCGTTTTGCAGCTGGAAAGCGAAGTCAAAGTACCGGCCGCACCGCACCTGTCGTGCGTCGGCGACAGCAAGGGCGACTTGCGCGGCCTGCTGAACGAGTACAAGGCTGCCGGCATCAAGCGCATTGTTGCCCTGCGTGGCGACTTGCCGTCCGGCATGGGCATGACCAGCGGTGAGCTGCGTCACGCCAATGAACTGGTTGAATTCATTCGTGAAGAAACCGGCGACCATTTCCACATCGAAGTCGCCGCTTACCCGGAGATGCATCCGCAAGCGCGCAATTACGAAGACGATCTCGCCAACTTCGTGCGCAAGGCTCGCGCCGGCGCCGACAGCGCGATCACTCAGTACTTCTTCAACGCCGACAGCTACTTCTACTTCGTCGACCGTTTGCAGGCGCTGGGCGTGGATATTCCGGTGGTGCCGGGGATCATGCCAATCACCAACTACAGCAAACTCGCGCGCTTCTCCGATGCCTGCGGTGCGGAAATCCCGCGCTGGATCCGCAAGCAGCTGGAAGCCTATGGCGATGACACTCAAAGCATTCAGCGCTTTGGTGAGCAAGTTGTCAGCGAGATGTGCGAACGCCTGTTGCAGGGCGGCGCACCGGGGCTGCACTTCTATTCCATGAACCAGGCTGAACCTAGTCTGGCTATCTGGAATAACCTGAAGTTGCCGCGTTGAAGCAGCTACACGCTTCAAGCTGAAAGCTACAAGCCAGATCAAAAGATCGCAGCCTGCGGCAGCTCATGCATTGGGATTTAGTTCTCCCTGCAGAAGCTGCCAAAGGCTGCGATTTTTTGCTTTTAAAGGCCCGAGGCAGAGCTTGTAGAGGCCGTTTCTGGCTCTTTATGGTTTCTCGTCGTAATCTCAAGCCATGCCTTTGATCACGCAACTATTCGCCGTGCTGGTTTTTGCTTGCCTAAGCTTCGCCGCTCGGGGCGAGAAGCTGCGTATTGTCACCGAGCCATGGGCGCCTTACGTCTATGAAGAGAACGGTAAAAAGCTCGGACTGGACTACGAAACCACCGCCATTGTGTTCAAGCGCCTGGGCATAGAAGTCGAATGGCAGTTCCTACCGTGGAAACGCTGCCTGTCGATGCTGGAAACCGGCCAGGCCGACGGCGCGCTGGATATTTTTCACAGTGACGAGCGCGACGCCACCCTGCTCTACCCCAGCGAGCCGCTGTCGGATGTCGAGTTCGTGATGTTCTACGCCAACGACCGACCCCACCCGTTCACCAGGCTCGACGAGCTCAAAGGCCTGACCATCGGCACTTCCCCGGGTTATCTGTATAGCCCCGACTTCAGCGAATCGACCCTGTTTACCCGCGAGCCTGCGCCGACCCACGAAGCGAACTTCGGCAAACTGGTGCGCGGACGCATCGATTTGTTGATCACTGATCGCCGCGTGGGCCAGCATTTGCTCGATGATTTGAATATTCGCGAGCTGATCAGCCAAAATCCTACGGTTATTAGCCGCCAGAGCCAATTTCTTGCAGTTCGGCGCAATGCCGGGATGGATTTGCTGGTCCAGCGCTTCGGCGCCGAACTCAAGCGATTCAAGCGCGAACCGGCCTACGCCGAGCTGAGCGCACGCTATGGCGCAGCCCCTGGCCAGACGGCGCCATTGAGTCGTGCGGCGGCGGACAGCAAAACCGTTGAGCAGCAGGAAAGCAGCGCGCAGTGATTGCTCTGTTATACTCCGGCGTTCCCGCCAGGCTCACGCCCGGACGCCCGGAACCTTAACAGGCCTCTCGACCCGCTACAGCGCAGCTTTCAGCCAGCGCGAGCACTCCAGACGTGTCTTTGGAACCGCAGCAGGACCGGACGGGATTGCGTCCTCTTAAACGTGATTCGCGCCAGGCAAGATTCCCATTGGGCCAAGCCCTAACTAAAACAGGATTACTCATGTCCTTTGCTTCCCTCGGTCTCTCCGAGGCTTTAGTCCGTGCCATCGAAGATGCGGGCTATACCGAGCCTACTCCGGTGCAACAGCGGGCCATTCCCGCCGTGTTGCAAGGTCGCGACCTGATGGTTGCGGCGCAGACAGGTACTGGTAAAACCGGCGGTTTCGCCCTTCCGATCCTGGAGCGGTTGTTCCCCAACGGTCACCCGGACAAATCCCAGCGTCACGGCCCGCGCCAACCGCGCGTACTGGTCCTGACCCCGACCCGCGAACTGGCGGCCCAGGTTCACGAGAGCTTCAAGATCTACGCCCGTGACCTGAAATTCGTCAGCGCCTGCATCTTCGGCGGCGTCGGCACGAACCCACAGGTTCAGGCCATGGCCCGTGGTGTCGACGTGCTGGTGGCGTGCCCGGGTCGTTTGCTCGACCTGTGCGGCCAGGGCAGCGTCGATCTGTCCCACGTTGAAATCCTCGTCCTCGACGAAGCCGACCGCATGCTCGACATGGGCTTCGTGCACGACGTGAAGAAAGTCCTCGCACGCCTGCCGTCCAAGCGTCAGAACCTGCTTTTCTCGGCGACGTTCTCCAAAGACATCACCGACCTTGCCGGCAAGCTGCTGCACAACCCGGAACGCATCGAAGTCACGCCGCCGAACACCACGGTCGAGCGCATCGAACAGCGCGTATTCCGTCTGCCGGCCAGCCACAAGCGTGCGCTGCTGGCGCACCTGATCACCGCCGGCGCGTGGGAACAGGTGCTGGTGTTCACCCGTACCAAGCACGGCGCCAACCGTCTGGCCGAGTACCTCGACAAGCACGGTCTGCCGGCTGTCGCGATTCACGGCAACAAGAGCCAGAACGCTCGCACCAAAGCCCTGGCCGATTTCAAGGCTGGCGAAGTGCGCATTCTGGTTGCCACCGACATCGCCGCGCGCGGTCTGGACATCGACCAGTTGCCACACGTGGTCAACTTCGAACTGCCGAACGTTGATGAAGACTACGTGCACCGTATCGGCCGTACTGGCCGTGCCGGTCGTTCGGGTGAAGCGATCTCGCTGGTCGCGCCGGACGAAGAAAAACTGCTGAAAAGCATCGAGCGCATGACCAAGCAGAAAATCGCCGACGGCGACCTGATGGGCTTCGACTCGAGCACCATTGAAGCCGAGAAACCGGAAGTGCGTGAGCGTCCGGACGTGCGCAACCCGCGCAATCCTCGTGGCCCGCGTGGCGACGGTCCGAATGGCGGCGGCGGTGGTCGTAAAGACAAGGGCAAGGAAAAGAGCAAGGAAAAGCCAGCCGGCGAACGCGGCGAGCGTCCTGCCCGTCAGCAAAAGCCTCGCGAAGGCACCCCGGCCCGTGACCAGCGTCCGAGCCAGCCGCCACGTGCTGCTGCTGATCGCGCTCCGGACGAGTTCCTCGACGACGACGTGGATAACTTCGGTAACCGCGTTGACTACGTGCCCAAGCCAGCCCCTGCCGGCGGTCGCGGTCGTCGTCCAGGCGCACCGGCCCAGGGCGCAGGCGCAGGTTCGGGCGCACCACGCGGCGGTCAGTCGCAGGGTCGCCAGAACGCTCCGCGCAACACCAACGGCTCGAGCACCGGCACCCCGCCAGCCAAGCGTAGCGGTCCACGCAATGGTGCACCGCGTGACGGTCAGTCGGGTCGTCGCGACGACTCTTCCTCGTCCTCGCGCAACCGCCGTCCGGCCCGTGACGATCAACCACGTACCGAGCCAGCCGTGCAGGCTCCGCGCAGCAATGGCCCGAAGATCATGCACAAGGAATCGAAAGCCGACCGCTTCCCGACACCTGAGCAGCTCGATCAACTGCCAAGCCGCCCACGTGGCGAAAAACCGGCCTTGCTGACTCGCAATCGCTGATTTGATGCCGCAATGAAAAATGCCCCGGTTCGCAAGAGCCGGGGCATTTTTTATGGGCAACGCCAACCCTGTACACACCTTCCCCTGTGGGAGCGAGCCTGCTCGCGAAGAGGTCAGCACATCCAATATGGATGCTGGCTGACACTACGCCTTCGCGAGCAGGCTCGCTCCCACAGGGGGATGGGTGTGTGTGGCAGGCAATAAAAAACGCCCCCGGCTTTTCAACCGGGGGCGTTTTTGTGTGGCTGGCGAAAAATTACTTCGCTTTCACGCCTTCAAACGAAACGTACAGCTCGACCGCGTCGGACTTAGGACCCAGGTCTTTCTGCTTGCCGAAATCGGAACGCTTGATGCTGGTGGTGCCTTCGAAGCCGGCACGGTAGCCGCCCCATGGATCCTTGCCTTCCCCCAGGAAAGTGGCTTTGACAACCACTGGCTTGGTGACGCCCAGAAGGGTCAGGTCGCCAGTCACGTCAGCGGTGTTCGCACCGGTGGACTTGACGCTGGTGGAGACGAACGTCGCTTTGCCAAACTTGCTGGCATTGAGGAAGTCTGCGCTGGCGATGTGCTTGTCGCGTTCGGCGTGATTGGTGAACACGCTGGCGGTGTTGACGTTGAACTCGATCTTGCTGTCTTCAGGCTTGGCCGCGTCGAAGCTGAACTTGCCGTCGATGTCCTTGAAAGTACCGGTGATGAAGCTGTAGCCCAGGTGGCTGATCTTGAAGTCGACGAAGGCGTGCTGGCCTTCTTTATCAACGACGTAATCAGCAGCCATTACGTTGGCGGACAGAACGGCAGAACCGATTGCCAGAGCGGCCAGAGTCTTTTTCAACATGCTTTGTTTTCCTTTGGAGTCGAGGTTGAATTTCAGGCTTTGCGACCGAGCATTCGAGTGAGGGTCGCATCACGATCGATAAAGTGGTGCTTCAATGCTGCCAACGCATGGAGACCGGAAAAAATTACCACCGCCCACGCGAGCCAGAGATGAATCACCCCAGCGGTATCTGCCTGATCCGGTAGCCCGGAAACCAGTGCAGGAACTTCAAACAGGCCAAACACCGGAATACCGACACCGTCTGCGGTGGAAATCAGGTAACCGGCAAGCATCACAGCGAACAGCGCGAGATACAGAAACCCGTGGCCGAATTTAGCGCCGATACGGGTCATGCGACTGTAGCTTTGCAGCGTCGGCGGCGGTGGGCTGATAAAACGCCACAACACCCGCAACACCATCACACCGAGCAGCACCAGACCAATGCTCTTGTGCAGATCCGGCGCGTCTTTGCGCCAGGTGCTGTAGTAATCCAGCCCCACCATCCACAGGCCCAGCGCGAACAGTCCGAAGACCACCAGCGCCACACCCCAGTGCATGAAGATGCTGACCCAACCATAGCGCGAAGAAGAGTTACGTAGCTGCATTGCTCAAATCCTGTGAGAACTGCGAACCAAGACTAGCGAGTTATCTATCGAATTAAAGCGGAAAATTTCGCTTTGAAATATCGAGAAATACGATGAAGAGTCTGAAAGTGGCGTGTTAAGGAAAGATTAAAGGAGAAATTGTGGCGGGATGTTGTTGCCAGGCAATGGAATGGGTATGTCTGAACAGGCACCTTCGCGAGCAGGCTCGCTCCCACAGGGAATTGTATTCCAGCTGAAGAGCCCGCTCGAATGTGGGAGCGAGCCTGCTCGCGAAAGCGATCTGACAGGCAAAAAAAAGCGCGGCATAAGCGCCGCGCTTCTTCATTAACCGCAAGGCTTTACTGCGCCTTGGTCTCGGTCGTTGCCGCAGGCTTGGCTGCTGGCTTCTTCGCCGGTTCAGCCTTTTTCACCGCCGGTTTGGCCGCTGGTTTCGCCGCTGGCTTTTTCGCTTCGGTTTTCGCCGCAGGTTTCTTCGCTGCTGGCTTGGCCGCGGCTTTTTTCGCAGGCTCGGCTTTTACCGGCGCCGCTGGCTTCGGCGCTTCCACCGGAGCTGGCGCAGGTGCCGGAGTTGGCGCAGGCGCTGGGGCCACAGGAGCTGGCTCTGGAGCTTTCACAGGCTCTGGCTTCTTCTCATCATCCGAACCACCGAACAGGTTGCTGAAGAAGTTGCCCTTCTTCGCAGCTACGGCACCTGCCGCGCCCGCCGCTGCTGCGGCCGGGATCACTTTGGCCGGTTCAAATGATTTGCCAGCCGCCAGATCTTCAACCTGGCTGGCCGCACGCTGACCGGTGCGCAGCGCACCTTCCAGAGTGCCCGGGTACAAGGTGTCGGTGTGTTCGCCGGCAAACGCTACGCGCTGCAGCGGACGCTCCCAGACGCGCCAGAACTTGCTGATCTGGCCCGGGCCGTAGGCCAGGTACGCACCGCCCATCGACGGGTCGGTGCTGTAGCGACGGATCTCATAACCGGTGAACGAGCCACGGGCCTGTGGATAAAACGCGTGCAGACGAATCAGCACCTGATCGACCATCTGCTTGTCGCCAAATGCCTGCATCACGCGGGCATTGTCGCCAGACAGGTTGATCACCACGTTGGCGCCGCCCTTCAGCGCGGGCTCGATCCACAACATGCCTAGACCTGTGTTGCTGTAGATCTCGCCGGACATGCGCGACTTGCTTTCCCACACCGGCGTCTTGAACTTCAGCATGATCTGGTCGCGCCAACCGTAGTTGGTGCCCTTGATGGCCCCCAGACGCTGGGCATCCAGCGCCGGGGTCAGCTGAATCTTGTTCAATGCACGCAGCGGCACAGCCAGCACGACGTAATCGGCCTGGTAACCGACGCTGCCAACCTTGACGGTCACGCCGTCCTTGTCCTGGCTGATGGCCGACACGGGCGAGTTGGTCTTGATGGTCTTGATCTGTTTGACGAACGCTTGCGCCAGCACCTGGCTGCCGCCGACCAGGCGCGAGGCGCGCAGGTCACGGTCGGAGACGCCGCGGTACACGCGGTTCTGCTGGGCGAAATACAGCAGCGACAGACGCGAAGGCTCGTCGTAATGGGTGCGGATGTCCTGGTTGATCAACTGACGCGCAGTGGCTGGCAGATTCTGTTTGTCGAGCCAGCTCGACACGGTGATCTGGTCCAGTGCGTGCAGGGTGTTGGTCGCTGCTGGGTTCTGTGGATCGTCGATCGAGCGCGCCAGATCGTCGAGGGTTTTCTGGTAGCGCTTGAGCGCATCGGCGGTGGCTGGTTGCTTGGTCGCCAGGTCGGCAGCGGAAAAATACTCGCCGTCGATCAGATAACCCGGCGTGCGCACGAATTCCGGTGCAGGCGTGGTGCCGAGCTTGAACGTCGAGACGTACTTGTTCAGTACCGGCTGGGTTTTGTCATTGCCGATCCACTCGCTGGTGGCCATGCCCGAGCGACCGCCCAGGCTTGGTTTGGCTTCGAGCAGCGTGACCTGCCAGCCTTTGTTTTGCAGTTCGTAAGCGGCTGTCAGGCCCGACAGGCCGCCGCCGATCACGATTGCAGTTTTATCCTTGGCCAGCGCCGTAACGCTGAACAGCCCCAACATCACCAGCGCACAGGCGCGCAGCCAACCGACAGACATTCAGCGAACTCCGGAAATACACAGAAAAAAGCAGTTGTGCGGGTCAGACGACCCAAAGAACCGCGAAGAATACGTTAGCCATCAAAACGCCGCCAGCGACGTCTATCGGCTCATACAAAGTAGCTCAATCGACACAATGGGTTGTTCCCGCGCGATGCATTGCATAGGCTTGCGCGATTGTTTGCCCGCGCCTGTCGCGAGCCGCCTCGAGGAGACTGTAAATGGGCCTTAATAATCAGTGGATGCAACGCGATCTCGCGGTGTTGTGGCATCCCTGCACCCAGATGAAAGACCACGAACAACTGCCGCTGATCCCGATCAAGCGCGGCGAAGGCGTCTGGCTCGAAGATTTCGAAGGCAAGCGCTACCTCGACGCAGTCAGCTCGTGGTGGGTCAACGTGTTCGGCCACGCCAACCCGCGAATCAACCAGCGCATCAAGGATCAGGTCGATCAACTGGAGCACGTGATTCTCGCTGGTTTCAGCCATCAACCGGTGATCGAGCTGTCCGAACGTCTGGTGAAGATGACGCCGGAAGGCCTGAACCGGGTGTTCTACGCCGATAACGGTTCGTCCTGCATCGAAGTCGCGCTGAAAATGAGCTTTCACTACTGGCTCAACCGCGGCATGCCCGCCAAAAAACGCTTCGTTACCCTGACCAACAGCTACCACGGCGAAACCATGGCGGCGATGGCGGTCGGCGACGTGCCGCTGTTCACCGAAACCTACAAAGCCCTGCTGATGGACACCATCAAGGTGCCGAGCCCGGATTGCTATGGGCGTCCGCAAGGCATGAGCTGGGAAGAGCACTCGCGCAATATGTTCGCCGCAATGGAACAGACGTTGGCCGAGAACCATGGCAGCGTTGCGGCAGTGATCGTCGAACCACTGATTCAGGGCGCCGGCGGCATGCGCATGTACCACCCGGTGTACCTCAAACTGTTGCGCGAGGCCTGCGACCGTTACGGCGTGCACCTGATCCTCGACGAAATCGCCGTCGGCTTTGGCCGCACCGGGACGATGTTCGCCTGCGAGCAGGCCGGCATTCGTCCGGACTTCCTCTGCCTGTCCAAGGCCCTGACCGGCGGCTACCTGCCGCTGGCCGCGTGCCTGACCACCGACGATGTCTACAGCGCGTTCTACGACGACTATCCAACCCTGCGCGCCTTCCTCCACTCGCACAGCTACACCGGCAACCCGCTGGCGTGTGCGGCGGCGCTGGCGACGCTGGATATCTTCGAGCAGGACAACGTGATCGAGAACAACAAGGCACTCGCCCAGCGCATGGCGTCGGCGACGGCGCACCTGGTCGATCACCCGAACGTCAGCGAAGTGCGTCAGACCGGCATGGTCCTGGCCATCGAGATGGTCAAGGATAAAGCCACCAAAGAGGCCTACCCTTGGCAGGATCGCCGCGGTCTGAAGGTGTTCCAGCATGCGCTGGAGCGTGGCGCGCTGCTGCGTCCGCTCGGCAGCGTGGTGTACTTCCTGCCGCCGTACGTGATCACACCGGAGCAGATCGACTTCCTCGCCGAAGTCGCCAGCGAAGGCATCGACATCGCCACCCGTGACAGCGTCAGCGTGGCCGTGCCGAAGGATTTCCATCCGGGGTTCCGTGATCCGGGTTGATTCAAAATTTGTGGTGCCTGAACTGCCGCTTTCGCGAGCAGGCTCGCTCCCACCCTGGAATGCATTCCCCTGTGGGAGCGAGCCTGCTCGCGAATGAAACCGACACCGATTCAACTGATTCACATCTTTTCAGAGACCCGAAATGAGACTGTCCCGCTTCTTTATCGATGCCCCGCTAAGCACCGGCCAACACGAACTGCCGGAAGCGCAGGCACATTACATCAGCCGCGTGCTGCGCATGGCCGAGGGCGATGCGGTGCAGATGTTCGACGGTTCCGGCCATGAGTTTCGCGGTTCCTTGCTGGAAGTCGGCAAGAAACGCGTGGTGGTGCAGATCGACGAGCAGTTCGCCGGACAGATCGAATCACCGCTGCAAATCCATCTCGGCCAGGGCTTGTCCCGCGGCGAGCGGATGGACTGGGCGATCCAGAAAGCCACCGAACTGGGCGTCAATGAAATCACGCCGATCTTCAGCGATCGCTGTGAAGTTCGCCTCAAAGACGAGCGCGCTGACAAACGCCTGCAGCATTGGCGTCAGGTAGCGATCAGCGCATGTGAGCAATGTGGTCGTTCGCGGGTCCCGGTGATTCACCCACCGGTACTGCTGGCGGACTGGATCAAGCAGACCGAAGCCGAGTTGAAACTGGTGCTGCACCCGGTGGCCGAGCCGCTGGTGAGCCATGCCAAACCTTCGACACTGGCGTTTCTGATCGGGCCGGAGGGCGGCTTGTCCGAGGCCGAGGTCGAGCAGGCCAAAACCAACGGCTTCCACGCTGCGCGCCTGGGTCCGCGCGTGTTGCGTACCGAGACGGCGCCGGTGGTTGCTTTGGCGGTGGCACAACAGTTGTGGGGTGATTTCTAGGTCCCCATCGCTGGCAAGCCAGCTCCCACAGGGTTCAGTGTTGTTCACAAATGTTGTGGCCAACAACGCACCTGTGGGAGCTGGCTTGCCAGCGATTAGCCGCGCCTCGGTCTACAAGACGTAAAACATAATCGCGATAAAGTGCAGCAGGCTCCCGGCAATCACAAACAAATGCCAGATCCCGTGGGCATGTCGTAGCCGATGATCCAGGGCAAAAAAGATAATCCCCATGGTGTACAAAACCCCGCCCGTCGCCAGCCACGCGAAACCCGTCGCGCCCAACGCCGCCAGTAACGGCTTGACTGCCACCAGCACGATCCAGCCCATCACCGCATAGATCACGATGGACAGAATCCGCGCCTCGGAACGGGGTTTGATCTCTTGCAGAATGCCGATCAGCGCCAGCCCCCAGACAATCCCGAACAGCGTCCAGCCCCACACCCCGCGCAAGGTCACCAGGCAAAACGGCGTGTAGCTGCCGGCGATCAGCAGATAGATCGAGAAGTGATCGACCTTCTTCATGATCTCTTTCTTGCGCCCGCGCACGCTGTGGTACACGGTCGATGCGCTGTACAACACCAGCAGGGTAAACGCGTAAATCGCCACACTGACGATCTTCCATGGACTGCCATCGAGGCAGGCGATGACCAGCATCCACACACCACCGATAAAAGCCGCCACTGCCCCGACCAGATGCGTCCAGGCGTTCAATCGTTCTCCGTGATACATCTATTGCTCACCTCAAAATTCATTACCGCAGTGCGCAAGGCTCGGGCCTTGAGCGTAAAAGCGCAATGTTTCCGTTCAACATGAATCCGCGTAGGAGCTGCCGCAGGCTGCGATCTTTTGATCTTCAAAGGCAAAAGATCGCAGCCTGCGGCAGCTCCTACAAAGGGCCGCGTTTACCGTGCACAATCGGCCGATACCAAAAAGAGTCCGCGCCATGTTGATCGACGAAGAGTTGACCCTGAAAAAACTCGAGGTGTTCCTCGCTTTCATGCGCACCGGCAATCTCGCCCGTGCCGCTGCCGAGTTGCAAACCAGCAACGTCAGCGTGCACCGCGCGATTCACTCGCTGGAAAACGCCCTGCGCTGCCCGCTGTTCAAACACGAAGGCCGCAACCTGACGCCGCTGGAAAGCGCCTATGTACTGGAGGAACACGCGCAGAAGCTGATCCAGGACGTGGTCGAAAGCGTACGCCTGACCCGCGAGGCCGCAGGATTCTCCGCCGAACGCTTCAAGCTCGGTTCGCTGTATTCACTGACCGTGAAAACCGTGCCGCAACTGATCATGGGCCTGAAGATCCGCCGCAGCGAACTCAACATCGACCTGATTCTTGGCTCGAACATCGACCTGCTCTACAAGCTGAAAAACATGGAAGTCGACGCGATTCTGGTGTCGCTGGACGACAGCATCAACGACCCGGATTGCGAGCAGATTGCGCTGTTCTCCGATGACATTTTCCTCGCCACCCCTGCCGATTCAAGATTTGCCCAGCGCAGTGAAGTTGATCTGGCGGACGTACGCGATGAAACCTTCATCACCTTGACCCAGGGCTTTGCCACGCATCAGGACGGCAATCGGGTGTTCAGGCAGGCGGGGTTCGAGCCGAAGGTGGCGATGCAGGTGAATGACATCTTCACGCTGCTGAGCATGGTCAGTTCCGGGGTAGGTTATGCGTTGCTGCCGGGGCGGATTGCGGCGGTGTACGAGAACCGGGTCAAGCTGATTCCGTTGCAGGAAAAGTATCGGTTGCAGCAGCACATCGGCGTGGTGTTTTTGAAGGCCAAGGAGCGCGATCCGAATTTGCTCGCGTTGTTGGCGGAGTGTCGGATGTATGCGAATCGCCAGACGGCGGTGTGATTGGAAGCAGATCAAGATCAAGAGCTACCCCCTCACCCCAGCCCTCTCCCCCAAGGGGCGAGGGGGAAAGGGAGCAGATCGGGGGCTTTTTTCAGAACCGGAGTTCGACACAGAAATTTCAGGTCGATGCACCTCCAACATCCACCTCGGTTGTCCCCTCTCCCTCCGGGCGGTCCGACGTTTCGGGAGGGTTAGGGTTTGCTTTTCAGGCGGCCGTTAACCCACCAACCCCCGCATCACCAAAAACAATACCGAAGGCCCAAGCAAACACCCAAGCGCGGTATAGAACGCCGCCGTCAGGCAACCGTAAGGCACCAGTTTCGGATCCGTCGCCGCCAGCCCGCCAGCCACGCCACTGGAAGTGCCCATCAACCCGCCGAAGATCACCGCACTGCGCGGGTTGTTCAAGCCGATCATCGGCGCTACGAACGGTGTCATCACCATCACCAGAATGGCCTTGATCAACCCCGCAGCAATCGACAGCGCCATGACTTCAGAACTGGCACCAATCGCCGCACCGGTCACCGGGCCGACAATGTAAGTCACCGCCCCCGCGCCGATGGTGGTCAGGCTCACAGCATCGGTATAACCGAATGCCATCGCCACACCTACACCGGCGACAAACGACGTGCCCACCCCGACAAACAGCGCCAGTACACCGACAAACCCGGCCCGCTTGAGCTCTTCAACACTCACGCCGAACGCCGTGGCAACGATGGCGAAATCGCGCAGCATCGCTCCGCCCAGCAAACCGATACCGGACAACAGTGGAATATCCACCACGCCTTTCTGCCCACCGGTCAGCGCACCGCCAACGTAGGACAACACCAGCCCGAGCAGAATGGCAATCGCCGAACCGTGCAACCGGCCCTTGGTGAAGGTGTTGGACATCCAGTAGGACACCCACATGGTCAGGCCGACAATCAGGAAGCCGCTGATCAGGCCGTAACCGGTGATGACTTTCATCAATGATTCGTACATGGCGATCACCCCACAGTCTTGGGTGGAATGACGGCGGTCGACTCCTTGTTACCAAGGCGTACCAGCACCGGCACCATGGCAAACGCAATCACCACAGCCAGCGTCCCCGCCAGAATTGCCATCGGCCCGCCCTTCAGTGCGCCGTAAACGTTTTGCTGCGCCGCCATGGCGACCACGATCGGAATGTAGATCGCACTCCAGAACTCGACTCCCTGTTCAGTCTTGCCCTTGAGCCAGCCGGTTTTGTTCAGATAACTGCCCAGGCCGATCAACAGCAGCATCGCAATGCCGACGCCGCCGACGTTGGCCGGCACGCCGATCAGCTTGCCGAGCAGTTCACCGACCCAGATACCCACCAGCGTACAAAAGGCGAGAAACGCCACACCGTAAATAATCATTGTTGTAGTCCTCAAAGTGCATCGTCGAATGTTGTTTTTGTTGTTCGAAGCTTGAGTCGGCGTTTTAGGTTCGGCGGCTTCCCTCCTCACGCAACAGCGCCTGCAAGGTGTCGAGGCGAGCACTGTCGAAGGCAGTGACAGTGCCTGATTCGAACACCCGGCGCGCCAGCCCGGTCAGCACCGCACCGGGCGGCAGTTCGATCTGTAGCCGCACGCCGCGCTCGTAGGCGCTTTGCACGGTGCCGCGCCAGTCCACTACGCGGCACATGTTGAAAGCGAGGTCGTCGCGCAGGGCATCGACCTTAGTCACCGGGCGCGCCCGGCTGCCACTCAGGTAAGCGATTTGCGGGGTTTGCAGTTGTATTTTGGCGAAGGCTTCAGCGAGGGTCTGAGCCGGTTGATCCAGCAGCGGACAATGCGACGGCACGCTGACCGCCAGACGCTTCGCCAGCCCTGCGCCACGACTGCGCGCCAGTTCGGCAACCGCTTGCATCGCCTTGTCACTGCCAGCAATGACCACTTGGTTATCGGCGTTGATGTTGGCCAGATAAACCGGCGTTTCGGCGCTGTGAACCTGCACCAGCAACGCTTCGACTGTGGACAACTGCAAGCCGATAATCGCGGTCATGCCAAAGCCCTGTGGATAAGCCTGCTGCATCAACTCACCGCGCAGGCTGACCAGATGCAGTGCATCGCTGAAGCTCAAGGCACCCGCCACCACCGCTGCCGGGTAAGCGCCGATGGACAAACCTGCGACGTAATCCGCCGTGAGTCCGTGCTGCAGCAGTTGCCGCGAAGCGGCTGTGCCTGCGATCAACAGACACAACTGAACCGCCCTTGTCGTGCGCAACGCTTCGGCAGAGTCGAGCAGCAACACGTCCTCACCGAGCACATCGCTGGCCTCGACCAAGGTTTCCCGAGGCAACCGCTGGAGCATGCCCGGTTGCTGCGCGCCCTGGCCTGGGAACACCAAAAGGCTGCTCACGCTGCCTGCTCCTGCACATTCCATGGATCTGCCACCAGACACGCCTGATGGGCGTTTTTCAGCAGCACCCGCGCTGAGGGGCCAGCCCATTCGCGCAGGGCCACCGCGCCGAATGGCGTCTGCAATTGCATGTCGACCCGGCAGGCTGCCTGATCGAAAAGCGCTACCAGTTCGCGCGCCTGATTACGCGCCAACAGGTGCGGCGTACGCAGGATCAGATCGAGATCGCTGCCCTCATGCATCGCCGCAAAGCCACTGGCCAGTTCAAACCCGGCACTGCCACTGACGCCCCAGACCCAACCGCAATCATCGAGCATCGGCCGCAACTGTTCGAGCGCGCGCAGGGCCGGCACGTCGCGATCACTGTCGACATGACAAAGCGCTTCCGGACTGACCCGACAGGCAATCGAATCGACTGCCATGAACGCCGCCAACCGCTGCTCGCGCAAAACACCGCGCACGCCAACGGCAACAAAACCATCAGCGCTCATTGCCCGGCGCACCACCACCGGCTGCCCGACCCTGAGCGATTCAACCGCCCACTGCGGCGCATCCACCGGCAACTGCGCAGGCGTCATGCCCCAGAGCAGGTCGTGGGCCAGAGGCATGTTCACCACTGCGCCCTCAGCAGTTCGCGCACGCGGCTGGAAGCTTCACGATTGTTCGCACCGAGACGACCGCTCAGATCATTGCTGCTGACATCGTTGATCGCTTGGTTCAGGCATTCAGTCACCCGGGCCAGATCCTCCGCTGTCGGCTGCTCGATCTGCTGCACCGACAGGGTTTCCCAGAGCAAGCCGAGGCTGGCATAGCTGTCGATGTCATAAGCCATCGGCGGCACGCTGGCGGCCAGTGCTTCGAGTTCTTCGACACTGCGCAACGTGACCCGCGCCGCCGACGCCTTGCCCATCGCGTGCACCATCACGCCGGGATCGCGCAGGGCAATCAAACGGTTGGCCTGATAACCGTGGGCAAGGAACGCCCCGGACATCGCTTTGCCCACCAGAAGCCCAATCACCGGGTGCCCGGCCAAACGTGCGCGGGCATAACTGTCCGCAGCACCGGCCAAAGCCTGATGAATGCCCAGCGCTTCTTCGCGACGACCATAGGCCTGGCTTGGTACATCGACGATGGCGATCAGTGCGCGTTTCTGTGATTTGTCGCGGTCAGCAGTGATCGCGTCATCCACAGCCTTGGCCAAACCCCAGCCTTCCAACAGCCCGACTTCACCGTTTCGAGCACGGGGAAAACGATTGTGCGGGTCAGCGACCACGGCGATAAAACGCCCGAGCTGGCCATCGGCAACTTTCAACGATGACGGCAACCCTTCGACCTCTACGGCGCCAGCGCTCAACGCGTTGAACCAGTTCAAACCGCGCACGGAATAGCTACTCATGAGCGCTCTCCTTGATACAGATCGCGAACCACCGAAGGCTCGATTTGCTTGTCAGTGTCGAGGCTGGCCAGACGCTGCAGGAACCACTCGGCACGCTGACTGCGCTGTTGCGTCGGCAATCCTTGCTGCAGTAATTCGCCGACCTGCTGACGAATCTGCGCCACATCATCGGCGACATAACGATCCACCAACCCACTGGCGAAACGCTGCTCGCCACCGGTCAGGCTCCAGATAAATGGCCGGTCGCGAGAGTCGTATTCTTCGATCCCGGCTTCCTGCTCGATCACTTGCGGGCCGTTCAGGCCAAGGCGTGCTTCCTGGGTCACCAGCAGATAGCTGCACAGCGCAGCGGCAATCGACATGCCGCCAAAGCAACCTACGCTGCCCGCCACCACACCGACGACCGGTTGGTACTGCTGCAAATCGACAATTGCCGCGTGAATATCGGCAATCGCCGCCAAGCCGAGATTGGCTTCCTGCAAACGCACGCCACCGGTTTCCAGCAGCAATATGGCGCGGGTCGGGATGCCTTTGCGGTTGTCCTCGGCGGCCAGTTCCAGCGCGCCGGCAATTTTTGCCCCGCCGACTTCGCCGAGGCTGCCGCCCTGAAACGCGCCTTCGATGGCGGCGATCACCACCGGCAGGCCATCAACGCTGCCCTTGCCGATCACCACACCGTCATCGGCCTGCGGCACCACGCCCTGGCGTTCAAGCCATGGCGACATGACGCGCTGGAACGGGTCAAGCAATTCGCGGAAGGTACCGGCATCGAGCAAGGCTTTCGCCCGTTGCCGCGCGCCGAGTTCAACGAAGCTGTGTTTGTGCAAAAGCGCTGCGCTGTCAGTCATGGCCGATCTCCTCGAAACCTTGCTCCAGACGCAACCGCACCACACCCGGCGTCGCGCCGAAATCGTGGATATCGATGGCCATGGCGGGCGGCGTGGTGCCGTCGAACATCCGCGCAAACAAGTGCTGCCAGCGCTGCTGCGCGCCGTTGACCGAGGTCTGCACGTTGATCGTCAACTTGCCGGCCAGTCCCGGTTCAATCAGCACTTCCAGATCGCCCGAGCCAACACAACCGACCAGCGCGCGACCGCGTGGCGGCGGCCCGGCGGGGAATTCAAACGATAGGGTTTCCATCAAAACGCTCCCTGAAAGAGGCCGTCGCGCTCGATTCGGTCGAGCAGTAGCGTGGCGGCGAGCAAGTCGGCGGCGCCACCGGGCGAGGCATTCAATGCGATGAGTTGTTGATCCAGTTCGTGCAGTCGTCGGCGGCCGGTGAGGCTGGCGCTACCGCCGGCATCCAGCACCGCTTGCGCGCCTTGCTGCATGGCTTGCAACCCCGCTTCGCCGGCGCGATAGAGCACGCAGGTGTCGGCCAGGTCAGTCATGATCGCCAGCAAAGCGTCGAGCCGGGCGTTCTGTTCGCCGTGACCACGGGCGCGACTGCTTTTGAGTTGCGGCAAGCCGCGTTGCAGCACCGAAGGAAAACCCAGTTGCGCTTCTTCGCGAGCACCGCGTGCGCCGTACCGCAGTGCGACTTGTGCGCCGTGACTTAGCGGGCGCGGTGCGTAGCGATCATCGAGCAGCGCCAGACGTGCGGCCCTGACGCAAACAGCACCGGCCTTGCTGGATTTCGCGTCCAGTGCCGCCGCTGTCACGATCAGGCCCAACGCCCAGATCGCGCCGCGATGGGTATTCACGCCGTGAGTGGTTGCGAGCATCGCTTGCTCGCCTTCACGGCCAATCCGACCAACCGCTTCACGCAACGGCAAACCGACTTCGCCGATGTCGACAGCCGCTTCGGCCATCTCCTTGAACGCTGGCCACAATGACAGCGCCGAAGCGTGCATCAGGTCCAGGTGCAGATCGGTATGCGCGCCGTTGCCACGACGATCCACCAGTGCCGGTTTCGGTGACAGATCCGCTTCGTCGATCAATGCGTCGACCGCCAGATCCGCCAGTCGCTCGGCCAGGCTCAGAGGTTTCGTTTGCAGGTTGAATGCGTGCATTACCAGCTCCTGAACTTGGCGGGCGGGTTGTAGAGGCCGCCGGACCACTCGACCAGATCGGCCACGCTCTTCGCCGCCAGCAGTTCGCGGGTGGCGTCGGTGCGGCGGATGCCGAGGTCTTCGGGCAAGGCGATCAGGCCTTCGCGGCGCATGCGCTCGGTGTCTTTGGGGTTGTGGCGCAGGCCAATGGCGGTGACGCCCGCAACGGCTGCGATCATCGCTTGGCGCTCTTCCAGCGAACGCGCTTTATAGAGGTAAGCGATGCCTTCTTCGGTCAGCAGGTGGGTCACGTCGTCGCCGTAAATCATGATCGGCGCCAGCGGCATGCCGCTCTTCTTCGCCACTTCCACCGCATCGAGGGTTTCGACGAAGGTCGGTTTGCCGCCCTCCTGGAACGTCTCGACCATTTGCACCACGAGTTTCTTGCCGCGTTCGAGCATCGGTTGCAGCGAGTCGTCGTGGCGCATATCGAGCCATGCAGGCGTGCCGTGGCGGCGGCCACGCGGGTCGTGGCCCATGTTCGGTGCGCCACCGAACCCGGCGAGTCGGCCACGGGTAACGGTGGAAGAATGGCCGTCTCCATCGACCTGCAACGTCGCGCCGATAAACAGATCCACCGCGTACTGCCCGGCCAGTTGGCAGAACATCCGGTTGGAACGCAGCGAGCCATCGCGACCGGTGAAGAACACGTCTGGCCGCGCGGCGATGTAATTTTCCATGCCCAGTTCGGTGCCGAAGCAATGCACGCTTTCAACCCAGCCACTTTCAATCGCCGGGATCAGCGTCGGGTGCGGGTTGAGCGTCCAGTTGCGGCAGATCTTGCCCTTGAGCCCAAGGGATTCGCCGTAGGTCGGCAGGATCAGTTCGATGGCCGCGGTGTTGAAACCGATGCCGTGGTTGAGCGACTGCACGTTGTGTTTTTCGTAGATGCCGCGGATCGCCATCATCGCCATCAACACATGCACAGGCTTGATGTGACGCGGGTCGCGGGTGAACAGCGGTTCGATGTAGAACGGCTTGTCGGCCACCACCACAAAATCGACCCATGACGCTGGAATGTCCACGCGGGGCAGTTCGCTGACATCGTCGACCAGTTGATTGACCTGGACGATGACGATGCCGTCGCTGAACGCTGCCGGTTCGATCAGCGCCGGGGTGTCTTCGGTGCTTGGGCCGGTATAGATGTTGCCGGCACGGTCGGCCATGAATCCGGCCGAGAGCACGACGTTGGGAATCAGGTCCACCACCAGCCGTGCGTAGAGTTCGATGTAGGTGTGGATCGCGCCGACTTCCAGCAACCCGTCCTCAAGCAACTGACTGATGCGCAGGCTCTGGGTGCCGGCGAAGGAGAAATCCAGCTTGCGAGCGATGCCGCGTTCGAACAGGTCGAGGTGCTCGGAGCGGCCGACGCTGGGCATGATCATATGCAGGTTGTGGAGCTTTTCGGGATCAGCCTTGGCGAGAGAGCGAGAGAGGAAGTCCGCCTGCTTCTGGTTATTGCCCTCCAGCACTACACGGTCGCCGGGCAGGATCAACGCCTCAAGCGCCGCGACGATCTTGTCGGTGGGCAACACCACACCGTCGGCCAGCCCACGCACCTTGTCGAGACGGCGCTGCTTCTCATCGCGCCGCCGCGTCCAGCGCGAGTCGGGGGAAATTGTTGTTGTCATGCTCACTCCACGGGTTCGCTGTCGTGGAGCTAAGTTAGGCGTGTGAGTGGGGGGGCATCAATCAAGCAGGGTGGTGAAACGTTACGCTTGGCGTAATGATCAAGAGCCCCCTCTCCCTAGCCCTCTCCCGAAGGGAGATGGGACCGATTGGGGGATACTCAAGAAATATGCCGACCTGATTGTGCTTTACCGAATCCATAATCGACTCGGTTGTTCAGGTCGATGTAAAACGCGCTACACCTCGGTCGGCCCCCTCTCCCCCCGGGAGAGGGCTGGGGTGAGGGGCTTTTGGCTTACTCGGTTGGCACTAACGTGTCGAGCACCCGATTAACCGCCAGCTCCGCCAGCATCACCACTTGCGCGATGCCTTGCAGGGTTTTGCGGTGGGTGCCTTCGACCATCGCCACATGGTTGTGCAGCATGACGGTGGCCGAGCCGAGTGTTTCGCTGGCATCTGCCAGGAGAGACTCGGTATCAGCTTCGGGGGCGGTCATGTACAGCTTGTTGGGCTTGTAGGGTGCGGCCATGATTTCGGCGGTCGGTGGGCCGAGGTAATGGTCGAGGGCGCGCTCGGCGGCTTCGTGGAGTTTCTTGGAATCGGGCGATTCGTAGGGGGATGCCGGGTCTGTGACCGGCGGGTTAGGCGTTGGTTTAATCATCTTCAGGTTCCGGAATAAAGCTGGAACCGCTTCTCTGCTAAAAGAAGGGGTGGCAGCTGAACGCAGGTTAGCAGACCGGGGAACCTAAGGAAGCCGGCGCGCCGAAGCGCCCTGCGCACAGCCGCCATCGAACTCAGGCGTTGAGCCTGACTGATGATGTGTGTGCACCCTTAGATTAACCACGGGCTGCTAAACCCGATCACTGCGAATCAGTGACCCGATCCAAGTTACGCAGCCAGCCCTGGGCGCACAAGCCGGCGGATTCTGGTGCATGCGTAGGCAGCGGCGCAAGGATTTGTAGGCTCCCGGGCGTAACACCGAGTGTCTTTAAACATCTCGGATGCGAGTGGTTTATAGCGCTACAGAACTCAGGGATTTGCCTGTCAGATTTGGGTGATGCAGCTGCAGCCTTCGCGAGCAGGCTCGCTCCCACAGGGGATCTGGATCGTAAGCAAAATCGCTACAGAACTCAGGGAGTTGCCTGTCAGATTTGGGTGATGCAACTGCAGCCTTCGCGAGCAGGCTCGCTCCCACAGGGGATCTGAGTCGAAAGCAAAATCCGTGTTCACTGAAGATCCAATGTGGGAGCGAGCCTGCTCGCGAAGGCGTCAGTCAACACACCACAAATGCTGGATCAATGGACAAGCCCCGCCTCCACCAACAACTGCTCAAGTGCCAACAAATCCGGCACCTTCGCCACCTGCTCCCCCACCTGCACCGCTGCCTGCTCCAGCGCACACAACGGCACATCAACGTAACTCAACTGACTGTCGAGTTTGTAAGACCGAGGAATCCCCTGCACCAGCAGCGCAATGAACTTGAGCTCCGGCAACCCGCCCAGCGCATTGAGGATGACGATCCGCGCCCGCTCGCCAATCACGATTTTTTGCCCGCACGCAGATTCAAAACTCAACAGCGGAATCTGCCGCTCACGCCACATCACCCGCCCCAGATACCACGGTGGCGTATCCAGATCGAAGGCGCTGGCCTGATAGTCGATCAGCTCCGCGACTGCCACGTTCGGCAGGATCAAATTGCGATCCGCCAGTGGCAGCAGCAGCCCGGTAAGTTGGCTGGTGCGCGGGTTGTGCCGGCGCTCATGCATGTTTCTTGCTCCAGTGGGCAATGCTTTCGAGCAGCACCGATTCCTGGTACGGCTTGCCGAGGTAGTCGTTGACGCCGATGGCCATGGCGCGGTCGCGGTGTTTCTGCCCGGTGCGCGAGGTGATCATGATGATCGGCAGGTGTTGCAGGCGCTCGTCGTTGCGTACCTGGGTCGCCACTTCGAAACCGTCCATGCGCGGCATTTCGATGTCGAGCAGCATCAGGTCGGGCATGTGTTCTTCGAGCAGGAGCATGGCGTCGACACCATCCTTGGCGGTCAGTACGTTCATGCCGTGTCGCTCAAGCAAACGGCTGGTGACCTTGCGCACCGTCACCGAGTCGTCGACCACCATCACCAGCAGCGGTTTCTGCGACTCGCTGTCGATTTCCGGGCGCGTCGGATGCTGCGTAACGCGCGCCTGCATCGCGCGGATCGGCGCGAGCAAATCAAGAATCAACACGACCCGACCATCACCGAGAATCGTCGCGCCGGACACGCCCTGCACCGCCGCGAACTGCGCGCCGAGGCTCTTCACCACAATCTCGCGAGTACCCGCCATGGCATCAACCTGCACCGCAATGTGCCGGTCGTTGTAATGCACCAGCAGCACCGGTAACGGCAGATTCTGGCCGAGCAGTTTCGGCCGTGGCGCGGTTTTCAGCAGTTCGCCCAGATAGCACAACTCATAGCGTTGGCCGCCGTATTGATAGCTCGGCGGGTCGAGACGGAAATGCCCTTCGAGATCATTCGGCAAGACGCGGACGATGCCTTCAATGGTGTTCAGCGGAATCGCGTATTGATCCTCTGCGCACTGCACCATCAACGCGCGATTGACGGACACCGTGAACGGCAAACGGATGCGGAAGTGCACGCCCTGCCCCGGCACCGAGTCGATGCTCATGCTGCCGCCCAGTTGGCGGACCTCCTCGTGAACCACGTCCATGCCGACGCCACGCCCGGAAATCTGGGTAATTTTTTCCGCGGTGGAAAACCCCGGCTGAAGGATGAACTGCAACACATCGCGGTCGCTGATCTCGGCGTTGGGAGCCAGCAAGCCGCGCTTTATCGCCTTGCGCCGCACGGCTTCCAGCGGCACACCCGCGCCATCGTCGCGAATGTCGAAAACGATGTCGCCACCCTCGCGCGACAGGTCGAGGCTGATCTGTCCTTGCGTCGGTTTCCCGCAGGCCTGGCGTACCTCGGCAGATTCCAGACCATGGTCGACGGCGTTGCGCAGCATGTGTTCCAGCGGCGCGACCATGCGCTCGAGGACGTTGCGGTCCATCTCGCCTTCGGCATTGCCGACGACGAACGCAACGTCCTTGTCCAGCTCTTCAGCCACCTGACGGACGATGCGTTTGAGGCGCGGCAACAGACGTTCGAAAGGCACCATGCGTGTACGCATCAGGCCTTCCTGCAATTCGGTGTTGATCCGTCCCTGTTGTTGCAGCAGGTTCTCGGCGTCGTGGTTGCGTCGGTCGAGGGTTTCCTTGAGGTCGAGCAAGTCCGAGGCGGATTCGAACAGCGCTCGCGACAATTGCTGCAACTGCGAATGACGGTCCATTTCCAGTGGATCGAATTCTTCATAGCCAAGGCGCTCGGCATCGACCTGCTGCCGGCTGAGAATCCGTCCCTGGGTTTCGGTGTCGAGGCGACGCAGTTGATCGCGCATACGCTCGATGGTGGTTTCCATCTCGTTGAGCGCTATCTGCGCGTCGTTGACTTGCTGTTCGATACGCCCGCGGAAAATCGAGGTTTCCCCGGCCAGGTTGACCAGTTCGTCGAGCAGTTCGGCGGAGACCTTGACCATGTCAGCGCTGACGTCGACGGCAGGTGGCGCGGTCTCGCTCTTGACCGCAAGCGGCACCGGCGGCGGGGTTTCCAGCGCCGCTGGATGACTGAAATTCTGAATCGCATTGATCAGCCGATCCGCCGGCGGGCACGGTTGCCCGGCACGCACGGCATCGAGCATTTGCGCCAGTCGGTCGTGGCCGCGCTGGACCAATGCGAACAACTCGGTCGACGCTTGTAACGTGCCGGCGGAGAGACTTTCGTAAAGGTATTCCAGCTCATGGGCAAGGTCGCCGATCGGGCCGATCTCGACCATCCGCGCGCCGCCTTTGAGGGTGTGCAGATCGCGCAGCAGGGTTTCCACTTCCTGGCGATTGCCCGGTTCGGCCTGCCAACGCAGTAGCGCGGCGCCGGAGTTTTCGATGATGTCGAAACCTTCTTCGAGGAAGATTTCCAGCAACTCCGGATCGTGCCCGGCACCTTCGTGATCGACGGCAGGTTGCGCCGTTTCGACACTGGCGGACGAACCTTGGCGAAACTGCCGAATCGCCTCAATCAGATCCTGCGCCGGGTTCAGCGGCTGATGGTCTTGCAGCTGTTCCAGCAGCAGCGCCAAACGCTCATGGCTCTTGTGCAGCAAGCGACCGAGGGCTTCGCTGTGGCTGTGGCGCCGATCAACCAGGCCTTCGTAAAGGCTTTCCAACTCTTGGGCCAGATCCCCAATGGCTTCGACTTCAGCCATCCGCGCACCGCCCTTGAGGGTGTGCAAATCGCGCTGCAACGAGGACAGCGGCGCGGCGTTGTCCGGGTCGTTCAACCAGCGCTGCAAGGCTTGCCCGGCGCTGTCGAGAATGTCCACGGCCTCTTCGAGGAAGATGTCGACGATCTCGTCGTCAGGCGCTGGGATAGACGTGGATTGTGCAAGCTCAGCGGTCGCGGCGCCCAGTTCGCGGATGCTCAAGGTGCGGCTGCCGTCGCTGCGGATCAGGCCCATGGACGAGGGATCGAGACTTTCATCGAGCAAGTCGTGCAACGCACGAATCCGCGCAGGCTGCGGCGTGACTTCCTGGCCTGCGGCCAGCTCGTCGAGCATGTTGATCAGCGCTTCGTGGGCGTTCTGCGCCTCGTGGAAGAACCGGTCGCTGACCGCCAGGCTGCTTTCTTCCACAGCGCCATACAGGTCGAGCAAGGCTTCGCACAACACATCGACCGGCAGCAGATCCGCCAGGTGCGCGCCTTCGCCGAGGGTGGTCAGTTCATCCAGCAGCGCGCTCAATTCCTGCCGTTCGCCGGGGTGTTGCTGCCAGCGCTGCAAGAGGCTTTCGGCGTCGAGCAGGATGTCCATGCCTTGCGCAAGAAAGTTGTTGATCAGTTGCGGATCACGCTTGATCCGAAGGCCGGTGTTCGGCGCATTAAGGATCGATTCCAGACGCTCGGCGAGCAGCGCTTCGGTGCGTTTGATCAGTGACTGCGCGCCGACAATCGGCGCCAGCGGATCATGCTTGAGCTGACGTAATCCGACACGGAACAGGCCCTCGGCTTCGAGGAGCAATTCCACTTCATCGAGGTCGAGCGGCAGTTGATGCGCCTTGAACTCTCGGGCCAGTTGATCGAGCGGCGCGGCCAGTTCGGCAATCGGCAACACACCCGCCATCGACGCGCTGCCCTTGAGCGTGTGCAAGGCGCGCTGCAATTCGTCGCTGGCTTGCAGCGGCACGTGTTCAGCGGCCTGATCGAGAAAGCGGTTGAGGCTGGCGAGATGGGTTTCGGCTTCGTTGCGGAAGATCTCCAGCAACAATGGATCGAGCGCCGCGACGTCATCAACGTCCTCGGCGGAAAGTGGTTCGTCGCCCTTGGCCAAGGCATGGGCGCGCGCGGCGAGTTGATCGACATCGCTGCGCTGACGCTGGCGATTAGTGGCGAATTCGCTGATCAGTTCCGGCAGCAACAACACCGTGTCGGTCAGCAGTTGCTGGACCACCGAGCCGGGTTCGACGCTTTGTTCCAGCACGCGGTTGAGCAGGTTTTCCACGGCCCACGCCAGTTCGCCGAGAATCAGCGCCCGCACCATGCGTCCGCTGCCTTTCAAGGTGTGGAAAGCGCGGCGCAGTTCGGTCAGCGCGGCGTGATCCTGCGGATTGGCCGACCAGCGCGGCAGGTATTCGTGAAGGACATCGAGAACCTCGTCGGTCTCTTCGAGGAACACTTCGCGCAGTTCGTCATCCACCGGTTCTTCATCCGCCGGTGGCGGCATCAGGCTGCCGGGCGTGATCCGCGCGGGCGGGTTGAGCACCGACACCGGGCTGGCCAGGACCTCGGCCAGCGACTGTACAGTTTCAGGATCGTCCAGCGACTGCGCGTCCTGCATCACCAGTGCTTCGCTGGGACTGAGCACGTCGTCGAGCACCGGTACATGGACCTCACCGGGCTGCTCGCTGGGAAAGAAACCGAGGCTGGCGAGACTCTTCTGTGCGATATCCAGCAGTTGCTCGCCGGGCGCCAGCGGGTCGTCGGTCAAGCGTTCCAGATAGTACTCAAGACTGCTGATGACATCGGCCAGGTTGTCCAACTGCTCCCAACCCGGTTCATGCGGATCGAGCAACAGATGTTCGCGGATAAAACCGTTGCAGGCCTCGACCAGACTCGCCGCACGTGCAAGCGGAATCATCGCCAGTGCACCGCGCACTTGAGTCAGCAGTGCAGGCAGTGGTTGCAAGTGCTGGCGGTCCCAGTCGGCGTCGATGTAGTCGACGATCATGTCCTTGGCCTGTTGCAGGCAGATGCGTGCTTCCTTGATCACGATCTGATGAATCTGCGTGAGGTCGGTGGTCGGCAGGCGCGCGTCTTCCGGGCTTTCCGGTTCGACGGTGCCGACCATCCCGGCCAGGGTCGCTTCGACGTAGAGCAAGGCACCGGCGACGTCCATCAGAACGGCGTCGTTCGGTTCACGCTGGCCTTGGGCGATGCTCAAGACCACCGCCAATTGGTCGATGATGACTTTGCGCGGCTGGCCGAAACCGAGCACGGCCAGGGTATCGGCGATCTGCCGCAGTGGTGCCAGCAGACTTTCCAGATCGGACGTATGTTGGCGGTCGCTGCGCACGAACAGGTCGAGCCGCTCCTTGACCCGCACCAGTTCTTCGCACAGTGCCGCGAGCACCGAGCGCATCGCATCGCGGTCGGGACCGGCCAGGCGCGCGCGCTCTTCGTCGACCATCGCGCTGTCGGGCAAAGCATCATCCAGCGAGTAGCGATCTTTCATGGTCAGCATCTGCCCGGTGGGATTTTCGGCTTTGGCGATATAGAACAACAGGCTTTTGAGCAGCTCCGCAGGCGGCGGCTGATTGAGCCCTTGCAGGCCTTGTTCGAGCAGGCGCTTGAGCTCTTTGTCAGCATCCTTGAACAGGCTGCGTAGCGCCGGGCTGTTGGCGATCACACCCTCACGCATGCCTTCGACCAATGCCGATGCAACTTGCCACAACGGACTCAACGGCGCATCGCCGCTTAGCGCCTGGAGACGGCTGAAGACCTTGGCCAGATAATCGAGGTGAGTGTGATCATCCTGTTCACGCAGCAACCCGACCAGCGCCATTTGCAGCGTCTGGCGCAACTTGCGCAGTACGCTCGGCAGTTCGGCCGGTTCCAGCAGCGCCAGCGCCTCTTCACTCAGCGGCGCCAGTTCCGGCAGTTGCGGGCTGAACAGGCTGGTTTCCGAGAGCAGGCTTTCGCCGCGGGCGCTGCGCAAATCATTGATCAACGGCAAGACCACCAGCGGCAGATCGCGACGGGCGCTTTGCACACGCTCAAGGTAAATCGGCAATTGCCCCAAGGCTTGTAACAGCAGGTGCAGAGCTTCGTCGCGATGGCTGACGCGCTCGTGCTGGAGGGCTTCGACCAGATGTTCCATTTCTTCGGCGAGCAACGCCGCGCCGTAGAACTCGACCATCTGCAAACTGCCGTGGACCTGATGGATGTAACTCAAGCACTCGTCGAGCCCGGGAAAGGCCTGCGGATCATCGAGCACGGCTTCGATCGCCTGATGCGCCTGTTTCAGCGTTTCGGCAATTTCGCCCTTGACCCATTCGAGGGCCACGTAATCGTGCCGATCACCCATAACCGCTCCAATCACACTTTATCCGTCGCCGACGCGGACGCCGCCGGCAAGGTGAAACCGGACACCGAACGGCGCAACTGACTGGCCATTTTCGCCAGGTTGCCGATGCTTTCGGCGGTGGCCGTGGAGCCGGACGACGTCTGCGACGTGATCTGCTGGATCACGTTCATGGTCAGGGAAATCTGCCCCGCCGAAGACGTCTGCTGTTGCGCCGCGTTGGAGATGCTTTGAATCAGCGCCGCGAGCGTCTTGGATACGCCTTCGATTTCTTCCAGCGCCACACCGGCATCCTGCGCCAGTCGCGCGCCGCGCACCACTTCGGTGGTGGTCTGCTCCATCGAAATGACGGCTTCGTTGGTGTCGGTCTGAATCGCCCGCACCAGGGTTTCGATCTGGCGTGTAGCGGCAGATGAACGCTCGGCCAAGCGCTGCACTTCGTCGGCGACCACGGCAAATCCGCGCCCGGCATCCCCGGCCATCGACGCCTGAATGGCGGCGTTGAGGGCGAGGATGTTGGTCTGGTCGGCAATGTCGTCGATCAGGCTGACGATGTCGCCGATTTCCTGAGACGACTCACCGAGACGCTTGATGCGTTTGGCGGTGTCCTGAATCTGTTCGCGAATGTTGTCCATGCCGTGGATGGTGTTGTGCACCACCTCGTTGCCCTTGTTGGCGATTTCCACGGAACGCTCGGCCACCGCCGAGGATTCGGCGGCGTTCGCCGACACCTGATCGATGGACTCGGCCATATCGCTGATCGCCGTCGACGCTTCGGAAATCTGCTGGGCCTGATGTTCCGAGGCCTGGGCCAGATGCATGGCAGTGGCCTGGGTTTCCTGCACAGCGGCGGCGACCTGGCCGGCGGTGAGGTTGATGGTCGCCACCAGATCGCGCAGTTGGTCGACGGAATAGTTGATCGAGTCGGCAATGGTGCCGGTGAAGTCTTCGGTCACCGAAGCGGTCACGGTCAGGTCGCCATCGGCGAGATCTTCGATTTCGTCGAGCAAACGCATGATCGCGTTCTGGTTGCGCTCGTTCTTTTCCGCCGTTTCGCGCAGTTGCCGATTGGTCTCGCGCACCATCACCAGACCGATGAGGATGATCGAGGCCAGCGCCAGCAAGCCGAGCACGTAGCCGCCGATGGTGTCGGTGCTGCGCCCGCCGGCGAGGTTTTCGAAACCGTTGGCCAGGTGCGAGGCTTCGTCGAGCAGGGTTTGCGAGAGGCTGAAGATGTTGCTGGCCGACTCACGGACCTTGAACAGCTCCGGTGAGGTTTCGAGGATTTCATCCACAGAGCCGGAGACGAACTGGAACAGCTCGGAGATTTCACTCAGGCGAGCACGGGCGTCGCGGTCTTCGACCTGGCTGATTTTCAGCGCCGGGTTGCCCTGAAGCATGCCATTGAGCACCTGACCGAAACGCGTGGCATCGCGGCCGAAGGCGTCCGCTGCTTGTTGCGAATTTTCATCGCCAGCGAGCACGGTGTTGACCGCGCCGAGGATGCGCTCAGCCAACAGCGATTGACGCTGGGCCATCGCCACTTGCGCGGCGGGAGCGCCGCGCTGCAAGAGAATTTCGACGACTTTTTCGTATTCGATCTGCAACTGCGGCACGGTTTCGGCCAGGGTCGCGGCGACCTGATGCAGCGACAGCACGGTCTGTTCGCTGGAAAGAATGGCGTCGGTGTTTTTCAGCAGGCGTTCCCAATCGAGCTGCACGGCGCGCATTTCCGGGCGCACGGTGGACGGCGCCGGCGGCAGGCCGGTGGCCGGGTCGCCTTTTTTCAGATAACCCCAGCGCTGGGCGAAATCGTTGCGGGCGTCACTCAGCAATTTGAACGCGGCAGCCTTGCCGGCGGCGGCTTCGGTGGCGTTCTTGGCGATGCGTTGCGAGAGCACGCGCAATTCACCGGCATGGCCGATGTACTGTTTATCGTAATTCGCCTGGGTGTTGAGGTACGCGAAGTTGGCGAACAACAGCATGATGAACACGATCAATGCAATGAACAGCACGACGATCTGCGAGCGACTGCGCGATCCCTCTGCTGACTTGCCTGTTTTTGCTTTTGTCATCGGTCCTCGCCCTTAACCCACACCTTTGAGGCCTGCTGCAATCCCTGTGGGAGCGAGCCTGCTCGCGAAAGCGGTGGGTCAGCCAATATTTATCTTGCCTGACACGCCCTCTTCGCGAGCAGGCTCGCTCCCACAGGGGACGGTGCTGAATCTGTTATATCGCGACGCTCATGAACACCGGGGATCTGGCCAGCGCAAACAAACTGAACACCCGCCAGTTCTGCTCGCGCCGGAAATAACCTTTGACGAACTCGGCCTTCGAGCCCTGGCGTTTGCTGATCGACAGCGGTTCAAAACTGTCTTGTTCGAAGTGCTGCAAGCCGATGACTTCATCGACCATCAACCCGGCAAACACATCCTCATGCTCGACCACCAATACCCGCCGCTGTTTGCGTAGCGGTGACAGTTCATGCCCGAAGAAACCGCACAGGTCCATGATCGGCAGCAAGCGCCCACGCAGGTTGGCCACACCCTTGACCCACGGTTTGACTCCGGGCAGTTGGGTGAAGCGCGGTTCGTGCAGCACCTCGCTGACTTCGCCCATCGGCGCGACATACCAGTGTTCGCCGAGGCGAAACCCGATACCACTCCAGCGATCCTGGCGCGCGGGTTGCGACGGCAGGTCCGCCGCCAACAAGCGGCAGCGCTGGTCGATCTGCCAGAGCAGTTCGAACGCAGTCAGTGTTTCGCTCATGGCTGCGCGATCAACCGTTCAGCACGTTGTTCAGGGTTTTGATCAGAGTGTCTTCGTCGACCGGCTTGGTCAGGTAATCCTTGGCGCCCTGGCGGGTGCCCCAGACCTTGTCGGTATCCTGATCCTTGGTGGTGATGATGATCACCGGGATATGCCCGGTTTCCGGATCCTTGGTCAACTGACGAGTCGCCTGAAAACCATTGAGGCCGGGCATGACGATGTCCATCAGCACCGCGTCGGGTTTTTCCTGACGGGCCAGTGCGACGCCGTCGGCGCCGTTTTCGGCCTTGAGCACTTGATGGCCGTGCTTTTCGAGCATGCCGGTCAGTTTGTACATTTCAGTCGGCGAATCATCGACGATCAGGATACGTGCCATGGTCTTCCCCATTTTTCTTGTCGACACCCGGCCCGCTGGCCGAGCGTCTCAGTGCTTTTCTTACTGCGGCAAAACGGCGGCAAAGCCCGGAACATGGGCTTGGATCGCGCTGAGCAGTTCTTCCTTGCTGAAAGGCTTGGTCAAAAATTGATCGGAACCGACAATCCGCCCCTTGGCCTTGTCGAACAACCCGTCCCGGGACGACAGCATGATCACCGGCGTGGCCTTGAACGCATTGTTGTTCTTGATTAAAGCGCAGGTCTGATAACCATCCAGACGCGGCATCATGATGTCGACGAAAATGATCCCGGGGTGGTTGTCGGCGATCTTCGCCAAAGCGTCGAAACCGTCGATTGCCGTGATGACTTCGCAACCGACATTCTTCAACAAGGTTTCGGCGGTACGGCGAATCGTTTTCGAGTCGTCGATCACCATGACCTTCAAGGCGCTGGACTGCTGTTCCATAAGAGGGCTCTACCGTCGCCTTTGCGAATCAAATTGTCCGTTTTGCTATCAGTAATGGCCGGAAACCCTTGATGTTCAAGGGCCGGCACTGCATGGCAGCCTTTTTAGCACAGTCTCCAGATGCAATCTATCGACGGGTTTTCCCTTGACCGAAAACCCTGCCGGCGCCACTCTGGCGGCACTTTTTTCATACCGATCCGGTAGCCAATTTTCGAGGAAAACCCAATGAGCGTTCGCGTCGGGATTGTCATGGACCCTATCGCCAGCATCTCCTATAAAAAGGATAGCTCGCTGGCCATGCTGCTGGCCGCGCAGAAGCGCGGCTGGGAACTGTTCTATATGGAACAGCGCGACCTGTATCAAGGTGAAGGTCAGGCACGGGCGCGCATGAAGCCGCTGAAAGTCTTCGCCAACCCGGAAAAATGGTTCGAACTGGACGCCGAGCAGGACAACCTGCTGAGCGATCTGGACGTGATCCTGATGCGCAAGGATCCGCCGTTCGACATGGAGTTCGTTTACTCCACCTACCTGCTTGAACAGGCCGAAACCGCTGGCGTGCTGGTGGTCAACAAGCCGCAGAGCCTGCGCGACTGCAACGAAAAGCTGTTCGCCACACTGTTCCCGCAGTGCACGCCGCCGACCGTGGTCAGCCGCCGCGCCGATGTGTTGCGCGAATTTGCCGCGAAACACGGCGACGTCATCCTCAAACCGCTGGACGGCATGGGCGGCACTTCGATCTTCCGTCACCGCGCTGGCGATCCGAACCTGTCGGTGATTCTGGAAACCCTGACCGCCCTCGGCGGCCAGCAGATCATGGGCCAGGCCTATCTGCCGGCGATCAAGGACGGCGACAAGCGCATCCTGATGATCGACGGTGAGCCGGTGGATTATTGCCTGGCGCGGATTCCGGCCCAAGGCGAAACCCGTGGCAACCTGGCGGCTGGCGGCCGCGGTGAAGCCCGTCCGTTGACCGACAAGGATCGCTGGATCGCTGCTCAAGTCGGCCCGACGTTGCGTGAAAAAGGCCTGCTGTTCGTTGGCCTCGATGTGATCGGCGAGCATCTGACCGAAATCAACGTCACCAGCCCGACCTGCATCCGTGAAATCGACAACGCTTTCGGCACCGACATTGGCGGGATGCTCATGGATGCTATTGAAAAGCAGCTGCAAGCTATTAGCCGCAAGCCACAAGCCTGAAGCCAAGCGACAAGCTTCTAACTTGCAGCTTGTAACTAGTAGCTTGCAGCTGCCCCTGTGCATCTTGTCGCTTGAAGCTAGTCACTTGCAGCTAAAAACCAACATTGCGTTATCATGCCGTGCCTTTAAAAACGCGATGTTGGTTTTTCTGTCATGACCCTCCCGTCCGATCTGCCCGCTGAACTCGCCCATCGTGGCGTGCGCCCGGCCGATCGCCTCGGATTTACCCTATTCCTCGCCGCGCTGATTCATTTGGCGCTGCTGCTCGGCGTCGGTTTCACGATGGTCGAGCCGAAACAGATCAGCAAAACCCTGGAAATTACCCTCGCCACCTTCAAGAGCGAAAAGAAGCCCGAAAAAGCTGACTTTCTCGCTCAGGAAAATCAGGAAGGCAGCGGCACGCTGGACAAGAAGGCGACGCCGAAGACCACCGAGATCGCGCCGTTCCAAGACAATCAGGTCAAAAAAGTCACCCCGCCACCGGCCGCCAAGCCGCAAGTGCAGGAAGCCGCGCCCAAGGCTGCCGTGACTACGGTTGCGCCGACGCCGAAAAAGGCGCCGACCAAGAAAGAAGAAACCAAAACCGAAGTCAAACCATCGGTCGACGCGCCGACGTTCGACAGCTCGCAGCTGTCCAGCGACATCGCCAGCCTTGAAGCCGAGCTGGCCAAGGAACAACAGCTGTACGCCAAGCGCCCGCGAATCCACCGTTTGAGCGCTGCCTCGACCATGCGCGACAAGGGTGCCTGGTACAAAGACGACTGGCGCAAGAAGGTCGAACGTATCGGCAACCTCAACTACCCCGAGGAAGCACGGCGCAAGCAGATCTACGGCAATTTGCGCCTGATGGTGTCGATCAACCGCGACGGCTCGCTGTATGAAGTGCTGGTGCTGGAATCGTCCGGCCAGCCGCTGCTGGATCAGGCCGCGCAGCGCATCGTGCGACTGGCGGCGCCGTTTGCACCGTTTACCGGGGATCTGTCGGATATCGACCGACTGGAAATCATCCGTACCTGGAAATTCGCCCGGGGCGACAAGCTGTCCAGTAACTGAATACACCGCAGCACCCCTGTGGGAGCGAGCCTGCTCGCGAATGGGGGTGGATCAGCCACATCAATGTTGAATGACACACCGTATTCGCGAGCAGGCTCGCTCCCACATTTGATCTGTGCTGTTATCTGATCCTCAGCTTGTCAGTTCGCCCCTTGAACGCCACACTAGCGCACATGAAAAACGTCAGCCCCAGCTACCTCAAGCATCAATTCCTGATCGCCATGCCACACATGGCCGACCCGAACTTTGCCCATACCTTGACCTACATCGTCGAGCACACGGCCAATGGCGCCATGGGGATCGTGGTCAATCGACCGCAAGAGCTGAATCTGGCTGACATCCTCGAGCAATTGCGCCCGGACATCGATCCGCCGGCCCTCTGCCAGCACGTGCCGATCTTCATCGGCGGGCCGGTACAGACCGATCGCGGCTTTGTCCTGCACCCGGCGGGCAAGACCTTCCAGGCCACCGCCGAGCTTGAGGGCGACCTGGCACTGTCCACCTCGCAGGACGTGCTGTTCGCCATCGCTGACGGCATGGGGCCGGCAAAAAGCCTGATCGCGCTGGGTTACGCCGGTTGGGAAGCCGGGCAACTGGAGGCCGAAATGGCCGACAACGCCTGGCTGACCTGCCCGTACGACGCCGACATCCTGTTCAACACCCGCAGCGAACTGCGTCTGGAAGCGGCGGCCAGGCACTTGGGGATCAACCTCAACCTGCTGACCAGCCAGGCAGGGCACGCCTGATGGCCCTGCGCCTGATTCTCGGCTTCGACTACGGCACCAAGCAGATCGGCGTAGCGGTCGGCCAGGTGATCACCGGCCAGGCCCGCGAGCTGTGCACCTTGAAAGCGCAGAACGGTGTTCCTGACTGGAACCAGGTCGAAGCGCTTATAAAGGAATGGAAACCCGACGCCGTCGTCGTCGGCCTGCCGTTGAACATGGACGGCACCCCCAGCGACATGTGCGTGCGCGCCGAGAAATTCGCCCGCCGCCTCAACGGCCGCTACAACCTGCCCTTCTATACCCACGATGAACGCCTGACCACGTTCGAAGCCAAGGGCGAGCGCCTGGCGCGTGGCGGTCAGAAGGGCAGTTACCGCGACAACCCGGTGGACGCCATCGCTGCCGCTCTGCTGTTGCAGGGCTGGCTCGATGAAAACACTGCTTTATTTGAATCCTGACAAGCGCTACGGCGCTTTTCTTTTGGCTAAAACCTCGAGCCACCTCCGGCAGGACGGAGCTCGGGTCGAAGAAGGAGCAACCATGAGTCTGCCCAATCCCGCCGATCTGATCAGCCAGATGGCGATCCGCCTCAAGGCGCACCTTGCTCAACGCGGCATCAGCGAACCGCGTTACATCGGTATCCGTACCGGCGGCATCTGGGTCGCGCAGGCGCTGCTCAAGGAACTGGGCAGCGACGCGCCGCTGGGCACGCTGGATGTTTCCTTCTACCGCGACGACTTCAGCCAGAACGGCCTGCACCCGCAAGTGCGCCCGTCCGCCCTGCCCTTCGAGATTGAAGGCCAGCATTTGGTGCTGATCGACGACGTGCTGATGAGCGGGCGCACCATCCGCGCCGCCATGAACGAATTGTTCGACTACGGCCGCCCGGCCAGCGTGACGCTGGTGTGCCTGCTCGACCTGGAAGCTGGCGAACTGCCGATCCGCCCGAACGTGGTCGGCGCGACCCTGTCGCTGGCCGCTCACGAGCGCGTGAAGCTGTCCGGTCCCGAACCGCTGACGCTCGAACTGCAAGATTTCACCCTTTAATCCGCCCTATTGAGAGTCCCCCTCGCGATGACGCCTCTAGATACCAAGCGCCCGCTGCAGCTCAATGATCAGGGCCAGCTGCGCCACTTCCTCTCACTCGACGGTCTGCGCCGCGAGTTGCTGACGGAAATCCTCGACACTGCCGACTCGTTCCTTGAAGTCGGCGCCCGGGCGGTGAAAAAAGTCCCATTGTTGCGCGGCAAGACCGTGTGCAACGTGTTCTTCGAAAACTCCACCCGCACCCGCACCACCTTCGAACTCGCCGCCCAGCGGCTGTCGGCGGATGTGATCACCCTGAACGTGTCGACCTCGTCGGCAAGCAAAGGTGAAACCCTGCTCGACACCCTGCGCAACCTGGAAGCGATGGCCGCCGACATGTTCGTCGTGCGCCACGGTGATTCCGGCGCTGCGCACTTCATCGCCGAACATGTTTGCCCGCAGGTGGCGATCATCAACGGCGGCGACGGCCGTCACGCGCACCCGACGCAAGGCATGCTCGACATGCTGACCATCCGTCGGCACAAGGGCGGTTTCGAAAACCTCTCGGTGGCCATCGTCGGCGACATCCTGCACTCGCGGGTGGCGCGCTCGAACATGCTTGCCCTCAAAACCCTCGGCTGCCCGGACATCCGCGTGATCGCGCCGAAAACCCTGCTGCCGATCGGCATCGAGCAATACGGCGTCAAGGTCTACACCGACATGACCGAAGGCCTGAAAGACGTCGACGTGGTGATCATGCTGCGCCTGCAACGTGAGCGCATGACCGGCGGCCTGCTGCCGAGCGAAGGCGAGTTCTATCGCCTGTTCGGCCTGACCACCGCGCGCCTGGCCGGGGCCAAACCCGATTGCATCGTCATGCACCCGGGGCCGATCAACCGCGGGGTGGAAATCGAGTCGGCGGTGGCCGATGGCCCGCACTCGGTGATCCTCAATCAGGTCACCTACGGCATCGCGATTCGTATGGCCGTGCTGTCCATGGCCATGAGCGGGCAGACTGCCCAGCGCCAATTCGAGCAGGAGAACGCCCAGTGAAGCTCAGCATTCTCGGCGCACGCGTCATCGATCCAAGCAGTGGCCTGGATCAAATCACCGACATTCACATTGAAGCCTGCAAGATCATCGCCCTCGGCGCGGCGCCGGCCGGTTTCAGCGCGATGGAAACCATTGATGCCACAGGCCTGGTGGCCGCTCCGGGCCTGGTCGACCTCAACGTCGCCCTGCGCGAGCCGGGCTACAGCCGCAAAGGCTCGATCGCCAGCGAAACCCGCGCCGCAGCGGCCGGCGGTGTGACCAGCCTGTGCTGCCCGCCGCAAACCAAACCGGTGCTCGACACCTCCGCTGTGGCCGAACTGATCCTCGACCGCGCCCGCGAGGCCGGTAATACCAAAGTGTTCCCGATTGGCGCCTTGAGCAAAGGTCTGGACGGTGAGCAGCTCGCCGAGCTGGTTGCCCTGCGCGACGCCGGTTGTGTGGCGTTCGGCAACGGTCTGGAGAGTTTCCGCAACACCCGCACCCTGTGCCGGGCGCTGGATTACGCGGCAACATTCGACCTGACGGTGATCTTCAACTCGCAGGATCACGATCTGGCCGAAGGTGGCCTGGCCCATGAAGGCGCGGTGGCCAGTTTCCTCGGCCTGCCGGGGATTCCGGAAACCGCTGAAACGGTGGCGCTGGCTCGGGACCTGTTGCTGGTCGAGCAGACCGGCGTGCGCGCGCACTTCAGCCAACTGACCAGTGCTCGCGGTGTTGCGCTGATCGCTCAGGCTCAGGCCCGTGGTTTGAAGGTGACGGCGGATGTGGCGCTGTATCAGTTGATTCTGACCGACGAAGCGCTGATCGACTTCAGCAGCCTCTATCACGTGCAGCCACCGCTGCGCACCCGCGCTGACCGCGATGGTCTGCGCGAAGCAGTGAAGTCGGGGGTGATCTCGGCTATTTCCAGCCATCACCAACCCCATGAGCGTGACGCCAAACTGGCACCGTTTGGCGCGACTGAACCGGGCATCAGCAGCGTAGAACTGCTGCTGCCGCTGGCGATGACGCTGGTTGAGGATGGTTTGCTCGATCTGCCGACCTTGCTGGCTCGCCTGAGCGCCGGCCCGGCCGAGGCACTGCGACTGCCGGCGGGCAAACTGGCGGTGGGCGGTGCGGCGGATATCGTACTGTTCGATCCGAAGGCATCGACGGTGGCCGGTGAGCACTGGCTGTCGAGAGGCGAGAACTGCCCGTTCATGGGTCACAGCTTGCCGGGTGTGGTTCGCTATACGCTGGTGGATGGGCGGATCAGCCACCAGGCTTGATACCGCGTCGCCCCATTCGCGAGCAGGCTCGCTCCCACATTGGATCTGTGAACGACACAAATCCTCTGTGGGAGCGAGCCTGCTCGCGAAGACTTACTGGAAGGCGCCTCTGCCTTCAGCGTTGCGCACCGAGACCTGATCATTCAGTGTCCAGAAGTCATACAGCACGCCAATGAAGAACAACCCGCCGGTCAGCAGGTACAACAAGCCGGTAATCCACTTGCCCTGGTACATCCGGTGTACGCCCAGCACGCCGAGAAACGTCAGCAGAATCCACGCCACGTTGTACTCGATCGGCCCGTCGGCAAAGCGCAGATCTGCTTCGCGATCCATTGCCGGGATCAGAAACAGGTCGATCAGCCAGCCAATTCCCAGCAAACCGAAGGTGAAGAACCAGATCGTCCCGGTCACAGGCTTGCCTTAATAAAAGCGGTGGGCACCGGTAAATCCGAAGATCCACAGCAGGTAACCGATGATTTTGCTGTGGGTGGTTTTTTCCTTCACACGGGGTAGCTGATAGCTGTTCATGAAGACCTCGATGCACTCGATAGATAAATATTCTTGAATTCTTTGTGACTTTTTTACAGGTACCCGACGTATGGCAAATGTTACCGTCGCTACCGTGAAAGCCTTATAGCACCGGACCTCTGTCCGACAATCGCGTCAATTTGCCGCTTATTTGGTTCCGTTGCCTCCCGTTTGAATCGACCAACGGCCTCGGAAGTCACAAAAAAGCTGTTATAAAGTTGCGCGCTATCACTTAAGAGCCACGCCTAATGCGACCATTTTTCAAGACATGGCTAACTATTTGCCTATTAATGCCACTGGCCGCCCACGCCACCAATCGTGAGCAACGTCTTCCTAACGTTAACGGCTTTACCCCTAAATCCCACGCTTCAGCCCCATCGAGCAAAAGCAAACAAAGCAAAATCACCACGCTGAGCAGCAAAAGCCGCAGCAGCCTGGTACCGCCGATGGCGAGCAAGGAAAGCAGCAATGTCCTGAGCCGCGCCGTAAACGTCCTCGGTACTCCTTATCGTTGGGGCGGCAGCAGCCCAAGTAAAGGCTTTGATTGCAGCGGCCTGGTGAAATACGCGTTCAACGACGCCACATTCGACCTGCCACGCACCTCCAATGCCATGGCCAGCGGCCACGGTGAGAAAGTCGACCGCAAGGATTTGAAACCGGGCGACCTGATTTTCTTCAAACTCAAGAGCCGTCGGGTCAATCACGTTGCCATCTACATGGGCAACGACCGCTTTATCCACGCGCCACGTCGTGGCAAGTCGGTGAGCATCGATACGCTGAACAAGCCGTATTGGCAGAAACATTACGTGGTTGCCAAGCGTGTATTACCGAAAGAGCAAAGCCAGATGCGCGTGGTTCAGCGCTAAGGGTCAAAAGATCGCAGCTTTCGGCAGCTCTTACAGGATTTTGTGTTCATCCCCGATATGTGGACGAACTGACCTGTGTAGGAGCTGCCGAAGGCTGCGTTTGCTTTTAAAAGTTATCCGGCGTACGCGCCTTCTCCCGCGCATGCTCGCGACTGATCAAGCCCTTGGTCACCAGATCTTTCAGGCACATATCCAGTGTCTGCATCCCCAGCGACCCACCGGTCTGAATCGCCGAATACATCTGCGCCACCTTGTCCTCGCGGATCAGGTTACGGATCGCTGACGTTCCCAGCATGATCTCGTGCGCCGCCACCCGCCCGCCGCCGATCTTCTTGATCAACGTCTGCGAGACCACTGCCAGCAGTGACTCCGACAGCATCGAACGCACCATGGATTTCTCGTCACCGGGGAACACGTCCACCACACGGTCGATGGTTTTCGCGGCAGACGTCGTGTGCAGCGTGCCGAATACCAGGTGCCCGGTCTCGGCGGCAGTCAACGCCAGGCGAATGGTCTCCAGGTCGCGCATCTCGCCCACCAGAATCACGTCCGGGTCTTCACGCAGCGCTGAACGCAGAGCCGTGGCAAAACTACGGGTATCGCGGTGGACTTCACGCTGATTGATCAAGCATTTGCGCGACTCGTGAACAAACTCGATCGGGTCTTCGATGGTCAGGATGTGATGGTGGCGATGGGTGTTGAGGTAGTCGATCATCGCCGCCAGCGTGGTCGACTTGCCGGAACCGGTCGGCCCGGTGACCAGCACCAACCCGCGCGGAGCATCGGTGATCTTGCGGAAGACGTCGCCCATGGCGAGGTCTTCCATGCTCAGCACTTTCGAGGGAATGGTGCGGAACACGGCACCCGCGCCACGATTCTGATTGAAGGCATTGACCCGAAAGCGCGCCACGCCGGGGACTTCGAAGGAAAAGTCGGTTTCCAGATGTTTCTCGAAGTCGACCCGCTGGGTGTCGTTCATGATGTCGTAGATCAATTCGTGCACTTGCTTGTGGTCCAGTGCCGGCAGATTGATCCGCCGCACATCGCCATCGACGCGGATCATCGGCGGCAGACCGGCCGACAGGTGCAGGTCGGAAGCGCCCTGTTTGGCGCTGAAGGCCAGCAGTTCAGTGATATCCATAGCGCTCCTCAATTCCAGTAGAATGCCGCGAACCTTCAGACCCACGGCGCCTCTTGATGTCCACGATAGCAGACAACATCCTTCAGGTTAGTTCGCGCATCCAGGCCGCCACCGCTGCTGCCGGACGCGTTGAAAACAGCGTGCAGTTGCTTGCCGTGAGCAAAACCAAACCTGCCGAGGCGCTGCGCGAAGCTCATGCCGCCGGTCTGCGGGACTTTGGCGAGAACTATCTGCAAGAGGCCCTGAGCAAACAGCTCGAACTGGCCGACCTGCCCTTGATCTGGCACTTCATCGGCCCCATTCAATCGAACAAGACTCGCGCGATTGCCGAGCATTTCGAATGGGTGCACTCCGTGGATCGTCTGAAAATTGCCCAGCGCCTGTCCGAACAGCGCCCGGCCGACCTGCCGCCGCTGAACATCTGCATTCAGGTCAACGTCAGCGGTGAAGCCAGCAAGTCCGGGTGCACCCCGACCGACCTGCCGGCGCTGGCGAATGCCATCAGCGCCCTGCCACGCCTTAAGCTGCGCGGCTTGATGGCGATTCCCGAGCCGACTGAAGATCGCGCCGAACAAGACGCCGCGTTTGCTGCCGTGCAACGTTTGCAGGCCAGCCTGAATCTGCCGCTCGACACACTTTCCATGGGCATGAGCCATGACCTTGAGTCGGCCATTGCCCAAGGCGCCACCTGGGTGCGGATTGGTACCGCCCTGTTTGGCGCACGCAACTATTCCCAATCTTGAAATTTTCCAGATAAGGACCTGACATGAGCAACACACGTATTGCCTTCATCGGTGCCGGCAACATGGCCGCCAGTTTGATCGGCGGCCTGCGGGCCAAGGGTCTGGAAGCTGCACACATCCGCGCCAGCGACCCGGGCGAAGAAACCCGCGCCAAGGTCAGCGCCGAACACGGCATTGAAACTTTCGCCGACAACGCTCAGGCCATCGAAGGCGTCGACGTTGTCGTGCTGGCGGTCAAACCACAGGCGATGAAAGCCGTTTGCGAAGCGATTCGCCCGAGCCTCAAACCCGATCAACTGGTGGTCTCCATCGCGGCGGGCATTACCTGCGCGAGCATGACTGCATGGCTAGGCGAGCAGCCGATCGTACGCTGCATGCCCAACACCCCGGCGCTACTGCGTCAGGGCGTGAGTGGTCTGTACGCCACCAGCGAAGTGACTGCCGAACAACGCCAGCAAGCCGAAGAACTGCTGTCCGCCGTCGGCATCGCACTGTGGCTGAATGAAGAACAACAACTCGATGCAGTGACCGCTGTATCCGGTTCCGGCCCTGCGTACTTCTTCCTGCTGATCGAAGCCATGACCGCCGCCGGCGTCAAACTCGGGCTGCCGAAAGAAACCGCTGAACAACTGACCCTGCAAACCGCACTGGGCGCCGCGCACATGGCAGCGGCCAGTGACGTCGATGCTGCCGAACTGCGTCGTCGCGTGACCTCGCCGGCCGGTACCACCGAAGCCGCGATCAAATCGTTCCAGGCCGGGGGCTTCGAAGCTCTGGTGGAAAAAGCACTCGGCGCCGCCGCGCACCGCTCGGCCGAAATGGCCGAACAACTGGGCAAATAAGGAGCCTTACATGATTGGATTGAACACTGCAGCGGTTTACGTGCTGCAAACCCTCGGCAGCCTGTACCTGCTGATCGTGCTGCTGCGCTTCGTCCTGCAACTGGTGCGGGCGAACTTCTACAACCCGCTCTGCCAGTTCATCGTCAAAGCGACTCAGCCGCTGCTCAAGCCACTGCGCCGGATCATCCCGAGCATGTTCGGTCTGGACATGTCGTCGCTGGTGCTGGCGATTCTGGTGCAACTGGCGCTGATGGCGCTGACCCTGCTGCTGACTTACGGCACCATCGGCAACCCGCTGCAACTGCTTATCTGGTCGCTGATCGGCGTGACTGCGCTGTTCCTGAAGATCTTCTTCTTTGCCCTGATCATCAGCGTGATCCTGTCCTGGGTCGCTCCGGGCAGCCACAACCCGGGCGCTGAGCTGGTCAACCAGATCTGCGAGCCAGCCCTGGCGCCGTTCCGCAAATTCCTGCCTAACCTCGGTGGTCTGGATCTGTCGCCGATCTTCGCCTTCCTCGCGCTGAAGCTGATCGACATGCTGGTGATCAACAATCTGGCGGCGATGACGATGATGCCGGAAATCCTCCGTCTGCTGATGTGAGCTGGTTTCGTTGGGACGGTGACGACCTGATTCTGGAGTGTCACCTGCAACCGGCAGCCCGTAGCGATGATTTCTGCGGGCTGCACGGTGATCGCCTGAAAATCCGCCTGACTGCGCCACCGGTCGAGGGCAAGGCCAATGCGTATCTGATGGGTTTTCTGGCCAAGGCTTTTGGGGTGTCCAAGAGCCAGGTCAGCTTGCTCAGTGGCGAGTTGAACCGGCAGAAACGGGTGAAGATTTGCTCGCCGAAGAAGTTGCCGGATTTGCCAGATCTAATGCGTCCGACCTGATCCACCGAGTCGTCCCATTCGCGAGCAGGCTCGCTCCCACATTGAAACGCAATCCCCTGTGGGAGCGAGCCTGCTCGCGAATGGCGGCACCTCGGTCCAGAGCGAACACATGAGGGCCAGATGGTTGCTTGCCGCTAACCCCCCCGGTCTTTAGACTTACGCCTCATTTCAACGAGAGCAGGGTCGATGCCAACTGCCTTTCCCCCCGATTCTGTTGGTCTGGTGACGCCGCAAACGGCGCACTTCAGCGAACCTCTGGCCCTGGCCTGTGGCCGCTCGCTGCCAGCCTATGACCTGATCTACGAAACCTACGGCACGCTGAACGCACAGGCGAGCAACGCCGTGCTGATCTGCCATGCCTTGTCCGGCCATCATCACGCCGCCGGTTATCACAGCGTCGACGACCGCAAACCCGGTTGGTGGGACAGCTGCATCGGCCCCGGCAAACCGATCGACACCAGCAAGTTCTTCGTGGTCAGCCTGAATAATCTGGGCGGCTGCAACGGCTCCACCGGCCCGAGCAGCATCAACCCTGAGACCGGCAAACCGTTCGGTGCCGACTTCCCGGTGCTCACCGTGGAAGACTGGGTGCACAGCCAGGCGCGTCTCGCTGACCTGCTCGGCATCGGCCAGTGGGCCGCGGTGATCGGCGGTAGCCTCGGTGGTATGCAGGCGCTGCAATGGACCATCACTTATCCGGATCGCGTGCGTCACTGCGTGGCCATCGCCTCGGCGCCCAAGCTGTCGGCGCAGAACATCGCGTTCAATGAAGTAGCGCGCCAGGCGATTCTCACTGACCCGGAATTCCACGGTGGTTCGTTCCAGGAAGCGGGTGTAATCCCCAAGCGCGGCCTGATGCTGGCGCGCATGGTCGGCCATATCACCTACCTGTCCGACGATTCGATGGGCGAGAAATTTGGCCGTGGCCTGAAGAGCGAGAAGCTCAACTACGACTTCCACAGTGTCGAGTTCCAGGTCGAAAGCTACCTGCGTTATCAGGGCGAAGAGTTCTCCGGACGCTTCGACGCCAATACCTATCTGTTGATGACCAAGGCGCTGGATTACTTTGATCCGGCGGCGAACTTCGACGATAACCTGGCGAAAACCTTCGAGAACGCCACGGCCAAGTTCTGCGTGATGTCGTTCACCACCGACTGGCGCTTCTCCCCGGCGCGCTCGCGTGAGCTGGTGGATGCACTGATGGCGGCGCGCAAAGACGTCAGCTATCTGGAAATCGACGCACCGCAGGGCCACGACGCCTTCCTGATTCCGATCCCTCGCTACTTGCAGGCGTTCGGCAATTACATGAACCGCATCACGCTGTGAGAAAGCCATGAGAGCTGATCTGGAAATCATCCAGGAATGGATCCCCGCCGGCAGCCGCGTCCTCGACCTCGGTTGCGGTGACGGCGAACTGCTGACCTGGCTGCGCGACAACAAGCAGGTCACCGGTTATGGCCTGGAAAACGATGCTGACAACATTGCCCAGTGCGTGGCCAAAGGCGTCAACGTCATCGAGCAGGACCTGGACAAGGGCCTCGGCAACTTTGCCAGCAACAGTTTCGACATCGTCGTCATGACCCAGGCCCTGCAAGCCGTGCACTACCCGGACAAGATCCTCGACGAAATGCTGCGGGTCGGTCGTCAGTGCATCATCACCTTCCCCAATTTCGGCCACTGGCGCTGCCGCTGGTATCTGGCGAGCAAGGGGCGTATGCCGGTGTCGGAGTTTCTGCCCTACACCTGGTACAACACGCCGAACATTCACTTCTGCACCTTCGAAGACTTTGAAGAACTTTGCCGCGAACGTGACGCGAAGGTCATTGATCGGCTTGCCGTGGATCAACAGCACCGCCACGGGTGGGCCAGTAAGCTATGGCCTAATCTGTTAGGTGAGATTGGTATCTACCGCGTCAGCAGCCCGGTACTGGCAGATCACCAAATCGCGGTCTGACATTCGAGGAGAACGAGCATGAGACGTTTGATTGGCACGCTGTTGGCAGCATGTCTGAGCTTTTCGGCGGTCGCCGCCGACGCGATCAAGGGCGAGCGCAAGGAAGTGTTTGGTGATGTCACCGTTCACTACAACACCTTTAATTCCACCTTTCTGACGCCTGACATCGCCAAGGCTGCCGAACTGATCCGCAGCAAGAACCAAGGCGTGATCAATGTCTCGGTGATCAAGGACGGCAAACCACTGGTCGCCAATGTCACCGGCACGGTCAAAGACCTGACCAGCAAAAGCATGCCGCTGAACTTCCGCCAGGTCACCGAACAGGGCGCGATCTATTACATCGCCCAGTACCCGGTGGAACAGCAGGAAACCCGCACCTTTGAAATCAAGGTGCAGAATGGCGACAAGATCAACACCATCAATTTCAACCAAGAACTTTTCCCCGGCGAATGATGAACCTCAAGCAGCTCGTACTGGCCAGCCACAACGCCGGCAAACTCAAGGAACTCCAGGCCATGCTCGGCGAGTCGGTGCAACTGCGCTCGATCGGTGAGTGGAGCAACGTGGAGCCGGAAGAAACCGGTCTGTCGTTCGTCGAGAACGCGATCCTCAAGGCGCGCAATGCCGCACGCATTTCCGGGCTGCCGGCGCTGGCCGATGATTCCGGTCTGGCCGTGGATTTCCTCGGCGGTGCGCCTGGCATCTACTCGGCGCGTTATGCCGACGGCAAGGGTGATGCGGCGAACAACGCCAAACTGCTTGATGCCTTGAAGGACGTTCCCGAGGCCGAGCGCGGCGCGCAGTTCGTTTGTGTTCTGGCACTGGTGCGTCACGCCGACGATCCGTTGCCGATCCTCTGCGAAGGCCTGTGGCACGGGCGCATGCTGACGGCGGCCAGCGGCGAACACGGTTTTGGTTACGACCCGCTGTTCTGGGTGCCGGAGCGTGATTGCTCCAGTGCCGAGCTGACGCCTGCCGACAAGAACCAGATCAGCCACCGCGCCCGTGCAATGGATCTGCTGCGCCAGCGTCTGGGCTTGAAATGACCCGTGACTCTTCTGCGTCGTCGCTGATAGTCGGCGGCGCCGCTTCTTCGCCACGGGCGCCGTTGCCGACGTTGCCGCCCCTGTCGTTGTACATCCACATCCCGTGGTGTGTGCGCAAATGCCCGTATTGCGACTTCAACTCGCACACCGCCAGCCCGGTGCTGCCGGAGCAGGAGTACGTCGACGCGTTGCTGGCCGACCTCGATCAGGATCTGCATGCGGTCTACGGTCGCGAAATCAGCTCGATTTTCTTCGGTGGCGGTACGCCGAGCCTGTTCAGTGCCGAGGCGCTCGGGCGTTTGCTGGAGGGCGTCGAGCAGCGCATTCCGTTTGCTCACGACATCGAAATCACACTGGAAGCCAACCCCGGCACCTTCGAGCAGGAGAAGTTTGTCGCGTATCGCAAGTTGGGGATCAATCGCCTGTCGATCGGTATCCAGAGTTTCCAGCAGGAAAAACTCAAGGCCCTCGGCCGTATCCATAACGGCGACGAAGCGGTACGTGCGGCTGGCATGGCGCGGCAGGCCGGGTTCGATAACTTCAATCTCGACTTGATGCACGGCCTGCCCGATCAGTCGCTGGACGATGCGCTGAGCGATCTGCGCCAGGCCATCGAACTGAATCCCACGCATATCTCCTGGTACCAACTGACGCTGGAGCCGAACACCGTGTTCTGGAATCAGCCGCCTGTGCTGCCGGAAGACGACACGCTATGGGACATTCAAGAAGCCGGGCAAGCGCTGCTGGCCGAGCACGGCTACGCGCAATACGAAGTGTCGGCCTATGCCCAAACCGGCCGCCCGGCGCGGCACAACCTCAATTACTGGAGTTTCGGCGACTTCATCGGCATCGGCGCGGGTGCGCATGGCAAGCTCAGCCATCCGGACGGGCGCATCGTGCGCACCTGGAAAACCCGTTTGCCGAAGGACTATCTCAACCCGGCCAAAAGCTTCCAGGCTGGCGAAAAAGCCCTGACCAATGACGAGATGCCGTTCGAGTTTCTGATGAATGCTTTGCGCCTGACCGCTGGCGTCGAATCGCGCCTGTATCCGCAGCGCACGGGGCTGTCGCTGGAAAGCCTCGCCGAAGGCCGGGCAGCCGCAGAACAAAGCGGTCTGTTGCAGGTCGAACCGTCACGTCTGGCGGCCACCGAGCGCGGACAGCTGTTCCTCAATGACTTGCTGCAACAATTTCTGAACTGATTTCAGTGCTAAGGGAAAACGCATGGATTTGATACTCGACCTGCTCGCCACCGTCTCCCGCTGGAGCCGCAGCAACCTCTCGGAAATCGCCCTGGCGCTGGTGGGCTGCCTCCTGGTGCTGTTCGGCGCCGACTTCAAAGGCTGGGTCGAGCAACGCCTGGGCAGCATCGCCGGCGCCCTGCGGGTGCCACTGATGGCCCTGCTGTGCGTGATCGGCAGCGGCGCAGCGCTGATTTACGCCACGCCGTGGGTAATCAAAGGCCTGAGCCAGTTCAACAACTACAGCCTGGCACCCGTCCTGCTGGTAGTCCTCGTCCTCATCGGCGTAGTCGCCGACCGCCGCTGAATTCGAGCCATACACAAAGCAAATGTGGGAGCGAGCCTGCTCGCGAAGGCGTCATGACATTCAACTTCATCGTTGACGGTCAGAGCGCTTTCGCGAGCAGGCTCGCTCCCACATTGTTACTGCGTAAGGCTTACGACTGCTTTTCGAACTTCAGATCCCACACACCATGCCCAAGACGTTCGCCGCGGCGTTCGAACTTGGTGATCGGGCGTTCGGCCGGGCGCGGTACGCACTTGCCGTCTTCGGCGAGGTTGCGGTAGCCCGGGGCGACGTTCATGACTTCCAGCATGTATTCGGCGTACGGCTCCCAGTCGGTAGCCATGTGCAGAATGCCGCCGACCTTCAACTTGCTGCGCACCAGTTCAGCGAACGACGCCTGGACGATACGACGCTTGTGGTGACGGCTTTTGTGCCACGGATCCGGGAAGAACAGCATCAGGCGGTCGAGGCTGTTGTCGGCGATGCAGCGGTTGAGCACTTCGATCGCGTCGCAATCGTAGACCCGCAGGTTAGTCAGGCCTTGCGTCAATACGCCATTGAGCAGCGCGCCGACACCCGGACGGTGAACTTCAACGCCGATGAAATCCTGATCCGGTGCAGCGGCGGCCATTTCCAGTAGCGAATGGCCCATGCCGAAACCGATTTCCAGCGAGCGTGGTGCCGAACGGCCGAAAACCTGATCGTAATCGACCGGCTCATCGGCCAATGGCAGCACGAACAGCGGTGCGCCTTGATCCAGGCCTTTCTGCTGGCCTTCGGTCATGCGCCCGGCGCGCATCACGAAACTCTTGATGCGGCGGTGTTGGCGCTCGTCGCCCTCTTCCGGCTGGATAGGCGTGTCGTTCGATTCAGTCATCTTGGCTCTTACTTGATCAGACCATCCAGCGGCGAAGAGGCGCTGGCATAGAGTTTTTTCGGCATGCGGCCGGCGAGGTAGGCCAGACGGCCCGCGACGATCGCGTGTTGCATGGCTTGGGCCATCATCACTGGCTGACCCGCGTGGGCAATGGCCGAGTTCATCAGCACTGCGTCACAGCCCAGTTCCATGGCGATGGTGGCATCGGAAGCGGTGCCGACACCGGCGTCTACCAATACCGGAATCTTTGCTTCTTCAAGGATGATCTGCAGGTTGTATGGATTGCAGATACCCAGGCCAGAACCGATCAGGCCGGCCAGCGGCATGACGGCGATGCAGCCGATTTCCGCCAGTTGACGGGCGATGATCGGGTCATCACTGGTGTAAACCATCACGTCGAAACCTTCCTTGACCAGTGTTTCGGCGGCCTTGAGGGTTTCGATCACGTTGGGGAACAGGGTTTTCTGGTCCGCGAGTACTTCCAGCTTCACCAGATTGTGACCGTCGAGCAGCTCACGGGCCAGGCGGCAAGTACGCACGGCTTCGATGGCGTCGTAGCAACCGGCGGTGTTCGGCAGGAAGGTGTAGCGATCCGGCGACAATACGTCGAGCAGGTTCGGTTCGCCTTCGATCTGCCCGAGGTTGGTGCGGCGCACGGCGAAGGTGACGATCTCGGCACCCGAGGCTTCGATGGCCTGGCGGGTTTCTTCCATGTCACGGTACTTGCCGGTACCGACCAGCAAACGCGACTGGTAAGTACGACCGGCCAGCACAAAAGGCTTGTCGCTACGAACGATGCTCATGGGGAATCCTCTTTAGGGGTGAGGGTCTTGCAGAATTCTGTGCCCTTGTGGGCCGCGCGATTAGCCGCCGCCGATGGCGTGAACCACCTCGACGTTATCGCCGTCGTTTAGCGCGGTGTCGGCATGCTGGCTGCGCGGGACGATATCCAGATTGAGTTCGACCGCCACCCGGCGTCCGGTCAGATCCAGACGGGTCAGCAGGGCCGCAACGGTTTCACCGTCGGGCAGTTCAAGGGATTCACCGTTCAACTGAATGCGCATGCGCAATGCCGCCATCATTTTTAGGGGCTGGCATTCTAGCCCGATCATGACCTAAAGGTCAGCACCAAGCGTCAAGCGGTTCATTGCAAGCGCCAGGCAGCCAGGCCCAGGCACACCCAGCCGACGAGAAACGCCAACCCGCCGAACGGGGTGATGATGCCGAGCTTGCTGATGCCGGTGGTGGTCAGCAGGTACAGGCTGCCGGAAAACAGCAGGATACCGACAGTGAACGAGATACCGGCCCAAGTGACCAGTCGCCCCTGAATCTGCGTAGCCAGCAATGCCACACCGAACAACGCCAGTGTATGCACCAGTTGATAGGTGACGCCCGTGTGGAAAATCGCCAGATACTCAGGTGTCAGACGGCTTTTGAGGCCGTGGGCGGCAAACGCACCCAGCGCGACACCCGTGAAACCAAAAAAAGCGGCCAGCATCAAAAAGCCACGCAGCATTGGGAACTCCAGTCAGACTCGATCGGCAGGGTCTGTATAATGGCCCGCTCCACGGGTTCGGCCAAGCCATCTCTATGTTGCGTTCAATTTTCCGTCGTCTCACGAAGGCCCTGCTCTGGTTCGCGGGGGGCAGCGTATTGCTGGTTCTGGTATTTCGCTTCGTACCGCCGCCGGGCACCGCGCTGATGGTCGAGCGCAAGGTCGAATCCTGGATCGACGGCGAGCCGATCGACCTGCAACTCACCTGGAAGCCGTGGGATGAGATTTCCGACGACCTCAAAGTGGCGGTCATGGCTGGCGAAGACCAGAAATTTCCCGAGCATTGGGGCTTTGATTTCAGCGCAATTCAGGCAGCGCTGGCGCACAACGAACTCGGCGGCTCAATTCGCGGCGCCAGTACGTTGAGCCAGCAAGTGTCGAAAAACCTGTTTCTGTGGGCGGGGCGCAGCTATCTGCGTAAAGGCCTGGAAGCCTGGTTTACTGCGCTGATCGAAGTGTTGTGGCCCAAACAGCGGATTCTCGAGGTGTATCTGAACAGTGTCGAGTGGGATGACGGCGTGTTTGGCGCCGAAGCCGCAGCGCGACATCATTTCGGCGTGAGCGCGAAGTCGTTGTCCCGACAGCAGGCGAGTTATCTGGCGGCGGTGCTACCCAACCCGCGGGTGTGGAGCGCGAGCCATCCGACGGCTTATGTCGCACGTCGGGCCGGGTGGATTCGACAGCAAATGAGTCAGCTGGGTGGGACGAGTTATCTGCTGAGTCTGAATGATTCGCGGCGTGCACCGTGGGCGCAGTGACTTCAAGATCAAAGGATCGCAGCCCTCGGCAGCTCCTACAGGTGAATGCGGGTCCCGTGTAGGAGCTGCGGCACGCTGCGATCTTTTGATTTTCAAACAAAAATGCCCCGATCATCGCTGATCGGGGCATTTTTTGTTGTCAGGGGCCGGTTATGCGGCAATCGACAATTTGAGCTTGTTCATCGCGCTCTTTTCGAGCTGACGGATTCGCTCGGCCGACACGTTGTACTTCTGCGCCAGGTCGTGCAGCGTGGCTTTCTCTTCTGCCAGCCAGCGCTGGTAGAGGATGTCGCGGCTGCGTTCGTCCAGCACTTCCAAAGCTTCGTGCAGGTTGTTGTTGGAGTTGTCGCTCCAATCGGCATCTTCCAGTTGACGCGCCGGATCGTACCGGTGGTCTTCCAGATAGTTGGCCGGCGACTGGAAAGCGCTGTCGTCGTCCGCTTCCGCAGCCGGGTCGAAAGCCATGTCATGGCCGGTCAGGCGACTTTCCATCTCGCGCACTTCACGCGGTTCGACGCCGAGGCTTTCCGCCACACGGTGGACTTCCTCGTTATTCAGCCACGCCAGACGCTTCTTCTGGCTGCGCAGGTTGAAGAACAGCTTGCGCTGGGCCTTGGTGGTCGCGACTTTCACAATGCGCCAGTTGCGCAGGATGAACTCGTGAATTTCCGCCTTGATCCAGTGCACTGCGAACGACACCAGGCGCACACCCATTTCCGGGTTGAAGCGCTTTACGGCCTTCATCAGGCCGACGTTACCTTCCTGGATCAGGTCAGCCTGAGCCAGACCGTAGCCGCTATAGCTACGGGCAATGTGTACGACAAAACGCAGGTGGGCGAGCACCATCTGCCGAGCCGCCCCCAAATCCTGCTCATAATAGAGACTCTCGGCCAGTTCACGCTCCTGCTCCGGCGTCAGCAATGGAATGCTGTTCACGGTGTGCACATAGGCTTCCAGGTTTGCGCCTGGAACCAACGCGTACGCAGGTTGCAAAGAATTGGTCATACGAAAAAACCTCCGACTTACATACTCGTGCTTCTCAGCACTGCGAAAAATTGACCGGGAACTCAGGTACAAGTTCCCAAAAACCGTAAGGCCAATCACGCGCAAAAAAGATTCTACTTCGGCGCCAGCTCCCTGAGATGACGTGCGACTGCAATCCATGCACCGATATAACCCAACAGCACCGCGCCAAGCAAGAGCGACAGACCATCGGCAACTGGCACTCCGGCCAGCGCGAAATCACTGCCGTACAAGCCGGCCAATCCAACCACCGCATCGTTCAGCCAGTCCAGGCCGAACGCCAATACGCCCCAGGACAACAGCCCCGCACCGAAGCCATACAACGCGCCCATATAAAGGAAGGGGCGCCGCACATAGCTGTCAGTGCCGCCGACGAGTTTAATCACTTCTATCTCTGTGCGGCGGTTTTCAATATGAAGACGAATGGTATTGCCTATCACCAAAAGTAATGCAGAAACCAGCAGTACCGTCAGACCGAAGACAAAACGATCGCCGAGCTTGAGGATGGCGGCCAGACGCTCGACCCAGACTAGATCAAGTTGTGCCTGTTGTACCTTCGGCAGCTCGGAAAGTTTTTGTCTTAATGCTTCCAGGGTGGTCTTGTCGACCTCGTTCGGCGTCACCAGCACCACGCCCGGTAGCGGGTTTTCCGGCAGCTCGCGCAGGGCTTCGCCCAAACCGGACTGCTGTTGAAACTCTTCCAGCGCCTGATCGCGCCCGACATATTCAGCATCAGCTACGCCGGGCATGCCTTTGATCTGTTCGCGCAACGACTCGCCCTGCTCCGGGCTGGCGTCGAGCTGCAGGTACAGCGAGATCTGCGCCGCACGCTGCCACGATCCGCCGAGACGCTCGACGTTATTGAGCAACAGCGAAAGACCCATCGGCAGGCTCAGCGCCACCGCCATCACCATACAGGTGAAGAAACTGCCGATCGGCTGCTTGCCGAGACGACGCAGGCTGTCGAGCAGGCTGGCGCGATGGCTTTCGACCCAGGCGCGAAACAGCGTGGCGAAGTCAGGGCCGTCGTCATCGTCGTGTTTTTTCTTTTTGGCCGGTTGCGGATCGGCGGCTTTCGGGGCCACGCGCTCGGAAACCTTCGGACTGCGAGTGGCACTCATACCCCGGCCTCCCCGTCGCCGATCAATCGGCCACGCTGCAAGGTCAGCATGCGGTGACGCATACGGGCGATCAGCGCCAGGTCGTGACTGGCGATCAGCACGCTGGTGCCCAAGCGGTTGATGTCTTCGAACACACCCATGATCTCGGCCGCCAGACGCGGGTCGAGGTTACCGGTCGGTTCGTCCGCCAGCAGCAGGGCCGGACGATGGACGATGGCGCGGGCGATGCCGACGCGCTGTTGCTGACCGGTGGACAAGTCGCCCGGGTACAGATCGGTTTTATCCGACAGCGCCACGCGCTCCAGCGCCGAATCGACGCGCTTGGCGATTTCGGGCTTGGACAGCCCGAGAATCTGCAACGGCAACGCGACGTTGTTAAACACCGTGCGATCGAACAGCAACTGGTGGTTCTGGAACACCACACCAATCTGCCTGCGCAGGAACGGAATCTGCGCATTGCTGATGGTGCTCAGGTCTTGCCCGGCGAGCAGCAGCTTGCCGCTGGTCGGACGCTCCATTGCCAGCAACAGGCGCAATAGCGTGGATTTACCGGCACCGGAATGGCCGGTGACAAACAAGAACTCGCCGCGACGGACTCGAAAGCTCAGCTCATGCAAGCCGACGTGTCCGTTCGGGTAGCGTTTACCGACCTGTTCGAAACGAATCATGAACGCTCCCGCTCGGCAAAGAGTGCCTGGACAAAGGGTTCGGCTTCAAAGGTACGCAAATCGTCGATGCCTTCGCCGACGCCGATATAGCGAATCGGCAGACCGAACTGCTTGGCCAGGGCAAAGATCACCCCACCTTTGGCGGTGCCGTCGAGTTTGGTCAGCGCCAGGCCGGTCAGCTCGACAGTCTGGTTGAATTGCTTGGCCTGGTTGATGGCGTTCTGGCCGGTACCGGCGTCGAGTACCAGCAGCACTTCGTGCGGCGCGTCGGCGTCGAGCTTGCCGATCACACGGCGAACCTTTTTCAGTTCTTCCATCAGATTGTCTTTGGTGTGCAGACGGCCGGCGGTGTCGGCGATCAACACGTCGATGCCACGCGCCTTGGCGGCTTGCACAGCGTCGAAGATCACCGAAGCGGAATCGGCGCCCGTGTGCTGGGCGATCACCGGGATCTTGTTGCGCTCGCCCCATACCTGCAACTGCTCAACAGCAGCAGCGCGGAAGGTGTCACCGGCGGCCAGCATGACTTTCTTGCCTTCCAGTTGCAGCTTCTTCGCCAGTTTGCCGATGGTGGTGGTTTTGCCGGCACCGTTGACGCCGACCACAAGGATCACGAACGGTTTGTTCTGCGAAACGATTTTCAGCGGCTGCTCGACCGGTTTGAGCATCGCAGCCAGTTCGGCCTGCAGGGATTTGTACAACGCATCGGCGTCGGCAAGTTCCTTGCGAGCGACCTTTTGGGTCAGGCGCTGGATGATCTGCGTGGTGGCTTCGACGCCAACGTCGGCGGTCAGCAGACGGGTTTCGAGGTCATCCAGCAGCTCGTCATCAATGGTTTTGCGGCCCAGGAACAGGCTGGCCATGCCCTCGCCAATGCTGGCACTGGTTTTCGACAGACCTTGCTTGAGGCGGGCAAAAAAACCGGCTTTGGTTTCTTCGGTGCGCGGGGCTTCGGTAACCACTTCGACCGGCAAGACTGGAGCAGCAACCACGGGGGCAGGTGCTGGCCCGGGCTGTTGAACGATTGGAGCAACAGGGGCAGGAACGACCGGAGCAACAGGCTCGGAAGCGATAGGTTCAGGGACAGGCTCTGAAACAACGGGCGCAGCCACCACAGGAGCCGGAGCGACCTCTGGAACAAACGCAGCCGGCGCAGGAATCTGCGGGGTGATATGCGGCGCAGCCTCTTCAACCAGCGCCACCGGCTCTTCCGCCACTGGCAAGGTCAGCCATGGCTCAGCCGCCGGAGTCAGCGGCAGCTCAACGGCCACAGGCGCTGCAGGCTCCGGTTCTGGCTCAACCGGTTGCAACACCGGTTCGGCATTCGGCAGCACAATCGGCGTCGGCTCTTCTTCTATTAAAGGAGCAGGCGCCGGGGCCGGTTCAGGAATCGCGGGCGGCTGTTCGACGACGGGTTCCTGCGGTTTCTTACGCAGCCATCCGAACAGGCTTTTCTTCTCGCCAGCCGCAGCTGGGGTCTTCTTGTCGTCGTTGGAACCAAACATGGAGGACGGCTATCTCACGGTAGCGACGCGCCATAAGGGCGCCCCGGCAAATAAATATTCGATGCAGAACAGACTGTGTTTCACCCAGCTTGTTCACGCGCAACATTTTGTCGAGGCGCCAGCGGCACCCCAAAGATTCGTATTAACGAAGGACTAAACCGGAAAAATCGGCGAAAAAGCGAAGTCTAGTCGATAAACCGCTGCTTTCTGCCGCCAACCTATACAGCCGCATCAGGCCTGAAAACCTGATAGGCGTGGTCGCCGGTAAAACGGATCAGTATCCTAGCACCTCCTCGCCCGCCGACGCTAAGACCAAGCGGGCAGCTCAACAGGTTAAAAAAGAATGAATGCTCTAGCCCGCCGCGCTGCAGGCCTGCTGTTCAGCACAGTCTGCCTGCCCCTTTCGGCCCTGGCGGCCGACCCGCAACCGACCCACGAATTCACCCTCGACAACGGCCTGAAGGTCGTCGTGCGCGAAGACCACCGCGCGCCGGTGGTGGTGTCGCAGGTCTGGTACAAGGTCGGTTCCAGCTACGAAACCCCGGGCCAGACCGGTCTGTCTCATGCGCTTGAGCACATGATGTTCAAGGGCAGCGAGAAAGTCGGCCCCGGCGAAGCCTCGCTGATCCTGCGCGACCTCGGTGCTGAAGAGAACGCGTTCACCAGCGACGACTTCACCGCTTATTACCAGGTGCTGGCGCGCGACCGTCTGGGCGTGGCCTTTGAACTGGAAGCCGATCGCATGGCCAACCTGCGCCTGCCGGCCGACGAGTTCGCCAAGGAAATCGAAGTCATCAAGGAAGAGCGCCGTCTGCGCACCGATGACAAGCCGATGTCCAAGGCTTACGAGCGTTACAAGGCGATGGCTTACCCGGCCAGCGGTTATCACACGCCGACAATCGGCTGGATGGCTGACCTCGACCGGATGAAGGTTGAAGAGCTGCGTCACTGGTATCAATCCTGGTACGTGCCGAACAACGCCACGCTGGTGGTCGTCGGCGACGTCACCCCGGACGAAGTCAAAACCCTCGCCCAACGCTACTTCGGCCCAATCGCCAAACGCGACGTACCTCCGGCGAAACAACCGCTGGAACTGGCCGAGCCCGGCGAGCGCAAGATCACCCTGCATGTGCAGACACAACTGCCTAGCCTGATGCTCGGTTTCAACGTGCCGAGCATCGCCACTGCCGAAGACAAACGTTCGGTTAACGCGCTGCGGTTGATTTCGGCGCTGCTCGATGGCGGTTACAGCGGGCGCATTCCCACCCAACTGGAGCGCGGCGAAGAGCTGGTGTCCGGCGGCTCGTCGAGCTACGACGCCTACACTCGCGGCGACAGCCTGTTCACCCTCTCGGCCACGCCCAACACGCAGAAGAAAAAGACCATGGCGCAAGCCGAGGCCGGTTTGTGGAAGCTGCTGGAGCAGTTGAAAACCACCGCGCCGTCCGCCGAAGAACTGGAACGCGTGCGTGCGCAAGTGATTGCCGGCCTGGTCTACGAGCGTGACTCGATCACCAGCCAGGCCACGGCCATCGGTCAGCTTGAGACCGTCGGCCTGTCGTGGAAACTGATGGACACCGAACTGGCCGATCTGGAGAGCGTCACGCCGCAAGACATCCAGAACGCCGCCAAGCTGTATTTCACCCGCGAACGTCTCAGCGTCGCCCACGTACTGCCACTGGAGACGACTCATGAGTGAGCGCAAAACCCCACGCCTGTTGTTGCTTGGTCTGATCGCTGTCGCGGTGATCGGCGCCACCGCTTTCTATCTGTCGCCAGGCGCTGACAGCAAGGCGAGCGAAGCACTGGACAACGCCAAGTCCGCGCAGAAGCTGCAATCGCTGGCCGAACTCGACGGCAAGGCCCCGGCTAGCCGCAAACTCGACGTGCAAACCTGGAACACCGCCGAAGGCGCCAAGGTGCTGTTCGTCGAAGCCCACGAACTGCCGATGTTCGACATGCGTCTGATCTTCGCCGCCGGCAGCAGTCAGGACGGCAACGCGCCGGGTCTGGCGGTGCTGACCAACGCGATGCTCAATGAAGGCGTGGCCGGCAAGGACGTCGGTGCTATCGCCCAAGGTTTCGAAGGCCTCGGCGCGGATTTCGGCAATGGTGCTTTCAAGGACATGGCGCTGGCTTCGCTGCGCAGTCTGAGCGCCGCTGACCAGCGCGAACCGGCATTGAGTCTGTTCTCGGAAGTCGTCGGCAAACCGACTTTCCCCGCCGACTCGTTCGCGCGCATCAAGAATCAGATGCTCGCCGGATTCGAATACCAGAAACAGAACCCCGGCAAACTTGCCAGCCTGGAGCTGATGAAGCGCCTGTATGGCGATCACCCGTACGCGCATTCGAGCGACGGCAACGAGCAGAGCGTGCCGAAGATCACCCTCGCGCAACTGCGTGAATTCCACGCCAAAGCCTACGCTGCCGGCAACGTGGTGATCGCGCTGGTCGGCGACCTGTCCCGCGCTGACGCCGAGGCGATTGCCAATCAGGTGTCCGCTGCCCTGCCGAAAGGCCCGGCAATGGCGAAAATTGCCCAGCCACAGGAACCGCAAGCCAGCGTCGGTCACATCGAATTCCCGTCGAAGCAGACCAACCTGATGATCGCGCAGTTGGGCATCGATCGTGATGACCCTGACTACGCGGCATTGTCGATGGGCAACCAGATACTCGGCGGCGGTGGTTTCGGCACCCGGTTGATGAGCGAAGTTCGCGAGAAACGCGGGCTGGCCTATGGCGTGTATTCCGGATTTAGCCCGATGCAGGTTCGCGGCCCGTTCCTGATCAACCTGCAGACCCGCGCTGAAATGAGCGAAGGCACTCTGAAACTGGTGCAGGATGTACTCGCCGACTACCTGAAAACCGGCCCGACCCAGAAAGAACTCGACGACGCCAAACGCGAACTGGCCGGCAGCTTCCCGCTGTCCACCGCGAGCAACGCCGACATTGTTGGCCAACTTGGCGCCATGGGCTTCTATAATCTGCCGTTGAGCTACCTGGATGACTTCATGCGTCAGTCCCAGAGCCTGACCGTAGAGCAGGTCCGCAGCGCACTGAACAAACACTTGAGCACGGACAAAATGGTCATCGTCACCGCTGGCCCGACCGTGCCGCAAAAGCCGTTACCGGCCCCATCTGATAAACCTGCCGAGCAACCGCTCGGGGTTCCGGAGCATTAATGGCTACTCGTCCAAAAAAACCTGTTCACAACGTGCACAACGGCGTGAATCAACTGCGCATCATTGGTGGTGAATGGGGCAGCCGCAAGCTGAGCTTCCCCGATGCGCCGGGTCTGCGCCCAACGCCGGACCGCGTGCGTGAGACCCTGTTCAACTGGCTCGCACCTTACGTGGAGGGGGCCAAGGTATTCGATCCGTTCGCCGGCAGCGGCGCGCTGTTTCTCGAAGCACTGTCCCGTGGCGCCGCCATGGGCCAGGCGCTGGACGCCAGTAATATCGCCGTTTCAAGCCTCAAGGAACACCTCGGCACCCTGCGCTGCACCAACGGTCAGGTACAAACTGCCGACGCCCTGCGCTATCTGGAAACGCAAACTGCCACCGCGTATGACCTGGTGTTCCTCGACCCACCGTTCAACCAGAACCTGCTGCCCACCGTGTGCACATTGCTCGAAGAGCGCCAGTGGCTGGCCGATGACGCCTGGGTTTACACCGAAAGCGAAAGCGCCCCCTCGACCCTCGGCCTGCCGCAAAACTGGCGTCTGCATCGCGAGCAGAAATCCGGTCGCGTGTATTACGCGTTGTGGCATCGCCTGGCAGAAACAATCGCTTGACCACGCCTGAGCAGACAACTTAATTGCCCGAGCCTCCAGCTCGGCTTTTAATTAAGTTGCAATAGTTCAGCAATAGCGAGAGACCTCTGTTTCATCCATCTTGTGCAAGCGAAATTAGTCGCCTAAACATCATGGATGAAACTTTAATGAATACAAACACCCTCGAATACACCCCTAATCCGCTTCATGAGTTCACGCTCGACAATGGCTTGAAAGTTGTAGTGCGAGAAGATCACCGAACACCTCAAGTTGCACTAACACTGACTTTCGCCAGCCGCGGTGACGAGCGCCCTGAAGAGTTCGGGACGGGCAACGTGCTACTGCGTGCACTGCGATATCTAAAAAACGATTACGAGGCCTTCATTACAGAAAGCGGAGGTACTCGGTTCCGTTACGGCGATTCCCCTGGCTCTGGCCAACTGACTGACTCGCTATTGGTACCGGTAGAACACTTGGAAAGCGCGCTCAAGCTCCAGTCGAAGCTGATGACAACCGATCCGCCGGACGAATCGCTGCAAAATGCTCTGAATATCACCAGAGACAGGAACAAGAAGGAATCCTTCTTCTTATCACCGATATGGTACAGCCCAGAAATCGAGTGCCTGGTGTACGCAGGCAGCAGGCACTACAGATCCCATCAGGCGGTTTCGGCCAACCTTGAAAGATTGTCTCCCGATCGCATACGGAACTTGCGGCGGAGTCGGCACTGCCCCGACAACGCACAGCTGGCAATCACTGGCGATATTGGAATTGAAGAAGCCCGGCGCTTGGTCGAACGCCACTTCGCAGATATCCCACGAGGTGAGCCTTCGTTCAGATCTGCGGTGCAAGTTCCGGCAGCGCCCGGCTATCGCCGGATAACGCAGTACCTGGATACTCAACACCCCGAGTATTCCATGATGATCTTCATATTCAACACACCGCTGGTTTATGAACTGGAAGTATTAGGCTCCTTGCTTGAAGGCGATACCCTGCCACGTTTGGCCGCACTCCAGGAAAAGCGTGGTGGAGTTGTACCGAGGTTCATTGGAGACAATCAAGGCAATACAATTCTCGGCCTTGCTTTTTATATCCACGGCGACCCACAGGAAGCCGAAGAGAACTTCTGGAAGTTTCTGGATGAAGTGAAGCGTTCCCCTTTCTCTGCTGAAGAGATCGACTCCGCCGTCAACAAAGCCTGTTCGCTGCCTCAAGTCTGGAACAGCTCACTAGAGCACCAGGCAGAAGCGCTCTCCTATTTGTATGGATCAGGTCAGCCTTTGCAGTTGCTTGACGATAAAGTCGGGCTGTTGCGCAGCATCACCCCTGAGGACGTTCATGTTGCAGCCAACGCCTACCTCACCCGCGAAAATGCCACCGTCGTTTGTGCATTGCCGATCGGAACAAAACCGAAGTAACGCTTTAAACAGTCTGCGACTGTAGCGGTTCGGTTTTTTTAAACCGCTCACTAGCAGCGTCAAGCAACGCAGTGCCTGACGCTCAAGCAATAAATGAAACAGTGAAACGCCACCGGTCTGCTGATCGGTGGCGCCTGGTAACCGTCAGGGTGATGTCGCGTCGAAACAGGCTTTGTGGCAAGTTAGGTTCTTTCATTGAAAGCGTCAGCGCCTGATACGCCCGCCGCTTTGCGCAAGACCTGTCGAGAGTTGCCGTGCCGTCACTGAACCCAACATCAAGCCCCCGTTTTACGCCAGCCTTCGGCCTCGGCAACCCGCACTTGCAAACCTTGTGGGGACCGCTCTGGCGCAAAACCACCCACCTGGACCGCGAACGTGAACGTGAACGCTTGTGGCTTGCAGACGGTGACTTCCTCGACCTCGACTGGCACGGCCCGCACAGCGCCGATGCGCCATTGGTGCTGGTGTTGCACGGCCTGACCGGTTCGTCCAATTCGCCTTATGTCGCCGGCCTGCAAAAAGTGCTGGGCGCTCAAGGCTGGGCCAGTGTGGCGCTCAACTGGCGTGGCTGTTCGGGCGAGCCGAATCTGCTGTCGCGCAGCTATCACTCCGGGGCCAGCGAAGACCTCGCCGAAGCCATTCGGCACCTGCGCGCCAAGCGACCACTGGCGCCGCTGTATGCCGTCGGCTATTCCCTGGGGGGCAACGTGCTGCTCAAGCACTTGGGCGAAACCGGCAGCGCCAGCGGCGTAATCGGTGCCGTGGCGGTGTCGGTACCGTTTCGGCTCGACCAATGCGCCGACCGTATCGGACAAGGCTTTTCGAAGATCTATCAGGCGCATTTCATGCGCGAGATGGTCGGCTACATCAAGAACAAGCAACGGCAGTTTCAGCACGATGGCCGCGAAGACAGTCTGGCCGAGCTGGCCGCGCTCGGCTCACTGGAAAATATGCGCACATTCTGGGATTTCGATGGCCGGGTGACGGCGCCGCTGCACGGATTTACCGATGCGCACGATTACTACCGCCGTGCATCGAGCCGCTACTTTCTTGGTGAGATTCGTACGCCGACATTAATTATCCAGGCAGCGGACGATCCTTTCGTCTTCCCTCACAGCTTGCCGAGCGCTGGAGAGTTGTCTGCCTGCACGCAGTTCGAATTGCAGCCCAAGGGTGGCCACGTCGGTTTTGTCGATGGCACGCTTCGCCGACCGGATTACTACCTTGAACGGCGCATCCCGCAGTGGCTGGCGCGCCTTGCGTCTTGAACGATCAAGGCAGTCGATCCCTTTCTGGCAAACCGCACCGCAGACGGTGATCTTTTGAGCTTATTCGCCGGTGGCAATACCGCGCGAAGGCTCGTTGATCCACTCACTCCAGGACCCGGCATACAACGAAGCCAATGGATACCCGGCCAGACACAGCGCAAACAGGTTGTGACATGCCGTCACGCCTGAGCCGCAATAGGCGACCAGTTCCGACGGCGAGCGCTCGCCAAGCTTCGCGGCAAAGTGCTGTTTGAGCTGATCGGCTGGCAGGAATCCTCCATCACTGCCCAGGTTGTCGGTGAACGCCGCGCAATGCGCGCCGGGAATGTGCCCGGCGATCGGGTCGATCGGTTCCACTTCGCCCTTGAAACGCGGCAGGGCCCGCGCATCGATCAGGGTCAACGCGGGTTGACCGAGGCGTTGTTGTAATTGCTCGGCACTTAGCAGCAGGCTCATGTCCGGCTGACCACTGAAATGACCAGGCGTGAGAGTCGGCGCATCCAGACTCAGCGGCAGACCCGCCGCATGCCAGGCCTTGAGCCCGCCATCGAGAATGAACACGCCGTCGCGCTTGCCCAGCCACGCCAGCAACCACCAGGCACGCGCTGCGTAGGCACCGGGGCCGTCGTCATACAAAACCACGTCGCTGTCGGCATTGATGCCCCAGGCTTGCAGGCGCTCGACCAGTGCTGTCGGCTCGGGCAAAGGATGACGCCCGGTCACGCCTTTGACCACTTTGCCACTGAGGTCGCGCTCCAGATCGGCAAAGCCCGCCCCGGCAATGTGCCCCTCGGCATAACTGCGCTGCCCGTAATCCGGGTCATCGAGGGCAAAACGACAATCGAGAATCACCAGCCCCGGCTGTTCCTTGCGGGCATCCAGTGCGTCGGGACTGATCAGTTGCGCAATCGGCATAACGGGCTCCTGTGAATTCAACGAAACGGTTTACTTCACGTCATCGAGGGCCTGGGCCAGCGGCACGTAAAACTCCTCGAACAGCGCATTGACCTCTTCACGCGCCTGCGCGGTGACAAACCCGGCCTCCAGTACCAGCACCTGGTACACGCCACGCTTGATGGCTTGCTCGCTGAGGTGATTGGAGTTTTCCCGAGTGGTGCACAGAAAGCGCACCCAGGACGTCAGGATGATCCAGGCATTGAGGGTCAGGGATTCGATCTGCACGCGGTCCATGTCGAGGATCCCGGCGGCAACAAAACCTTCGTAGATCGCCCCGCCCTGGATCAAGCAGCGCTGGGAAAAACGCCGATAGCGCGCGGCCAGCTCCGGGTCGCTGTCGAGCAGATGCTCGAGGTCGCGGTGCAGAAAGCGATATCGCCACATCGCCGAGAGCAGCTCCTTGAGATAGAAACGCTTGTCTTCGACGGTCGCGGCGCGCCCCTGCGGCGGGCGCAGGAAGCTGTCGACAAGGCTCTCGTACTCACTGAACAACACGGCGATGATCGCCTGCTTGTTGGGGAAGTGGTAGTAGAGGTTGCCCGGAGAAATCTCCATGTGGGCGGCGATGTGATTGGTGCTGATGCTGCGCTCGCCCTGTTGATTGAACAGTTCGAGACTGTTCAGCACGATACGCTCGCTGGTTTTTATTCGTGGGGCCATGGGCTTGAGCTTTAATTCAGAGTGCGTTGAGGAGCATCTTACGACCTAACCGGAAATGGATAAAACACTGCTGTGCATGGAAGTCATTTGACTTTCTAGAGCATAGACTCTAAAAAGTGCCTCATTATAATAAATCCGGAGCCGACCATGACTGCCGATATTGCCTACCTGCAAACGCTACAAGAGCCACTGCAAGCACTTGATCGGCAGTTCAATGCGCAAAGGGCCGCGTACGCCGCCAACCCGATGCCACCTGCTGCCCAGCGTCAGCAATGGCTCAAGGCTCTGCGCGATTTGCTCAGCAACGAGCGTCAGGCTTTGATCGAGGCAATCAGTGCCGATTTCAGCCATCGCAGCGCCGATGAAACGCTGCTTGCCGAATTGATGCCGAGCCTGCATGGCATTCACTACGCCAGTCGCCATCTCAGAGGCTGGATGAAAGACTCGCGACGCAAGGTCGGCATGGCTTTCCAGCCAGCCTCGGCGAAAGTGGTTTACCAGCCGCTGGGCGTGATCGGCGTCATCGTGCCGTGGAATTACCCGCTGTATCTGGCCATCGGCCCACTGGTCGGCGCGTTGGCGGCGGGCAACCGGGTGATGCTCAAACTCAGTGAATCGACCCCGGCCACTGGCCTGTTGCTCAAGGAACTGCTGGCGCGGATCTTCCCCGAAGATCTGGTCTGTGTGGTGCTTGGCGAAGCCGACATCGGCGTGGCGTTTTCCCGTCTGCGCTTCGATCATCTGCTGTTCACCGGCGCCACCAGCATCGGCAAGCACGTCATGCGCGCCGCAGCAGAAAACCTCACGCCCGTGACGCTGGAACTGGGCGGCAAATCCCCCGCCATCGTCTCCCGTGATGTGCCGCTCAAGGATGCCGCCGAACGCATCGCCTTCGGTAAAACCCTCAACGCCGGGCAGACCTGCGTCGCCCCCGATTACGTGCTGGTGCCGGAAGACCGGGTCGGCGGCTTCGTCGAAGCCTATCGCCAGGCCGTACAGGGTTTTTATCCGACCCTCACCGACAACCCGGACTACACCGCGATCATCAACGAACGCCAACTGGCCCGACTCAACAGTTACGTCAGTGATGCCACCAGCAAGGGCGCGCTGCTGATTCCGCTGTTCGATCAGGGTCAGGGCCGGCGCATGCCGCACAGTGTGTTGTTGAATGTCAGCGACGAAATGACGGTCATGCAGGATGAAATCTTCGGCCCGCTGTTGCCGATCGTGCCGTATCGAGATCTGGAGCAGGCATTCGCTTACATCAATCAGCGGCCTCGACCTCTGGCTCTTTACTATTTTGGCTACGACAAACGCGAACAGAACCGCGTGCTGCACGAAACCCATTCCGGCGGCGTGTGCCTGAACGACACGTTGCTGCATGTGGCGCAGGACGACATGCCCTTCGGCGGCATCGGCGCGTCGGGGATGGGCCATTACCATGGTCACGAAGGGTTCCTGACCTTCAGCAAAGCCAAAGGGGTGCTGATTAAACAGCGCTTCAATGCGGCCCGACTGATTTACCCGCCTTATGGCAAATCGATTCAGAAGCTGATCCAGAAGCTGTTCATCCGCTAAACGTTCGTCATCGCCGCCGGGTAATAAAAACAATGCACCCAAGCCTGACCGATACACCTGCACTGTCGCGCCGTGGCCTGCTGAAATTCAGCCTCGGCGCCACGGCATTTCTCGCCACCGCCGGACTCGGCGCCAGCCTCAGCGGCTGCTCGTCGAGCGTCGCAGCCAATGGCTTCGTCTCGTTACGCGACGGCGACCTGCTGTTTCTGCGCGCACTGATTCCGGTGATGCTCGATGGCGCCGCGGCTCCAGAGAAAATGCCGGACGCGGTGGCTGGCACTCTCAAGTCGCTGGATTACAGCCTCGATCACCTGTCGCCGGAAATGCTCAAACTCACACGACAGTTGTTCGACGTGCTGGGCATGACCGTGACGCGCGGGCCGCTCACCGGGATCTGGGGCAGCTGGGAAAACGCCAGTCCCGACGCAATGCGCAGCTTTCTTGATCGCTGGGAAAACAGCTCGTTGAGTCTGCTGCGCATGGGCCACAGCTCTTTGCAGCAGATGGTGCTGATGGCCTGGTACAACCGCGGCGAATCCTGGACGCACTGCGGTTATCCCGGCCCGCCCACGGTCTGAACATCACGCTAGACCTGTGGGAGCGGGCTTGCCCGCGATAGCGTCAGTCGCCGCACAGTCGAATCAAAAAATAATAAAGAGAGCCTGATCGATGCCCGTACCCGACCCCTTCCGCGAAGGCCTCGCCCGAGGCTGGAAAACCTACAATGGCGCGCAACTGGCCGATGATCTGACCCTTGAGGCCGATGTCGCGATCATCGGCAGCGGTGCCGGTGGCGGTACCACCGCGGAAATCCTCAGCGCCGCCGGCTATAAAGTGCTGCTGATCGAAGAAGGCCCGCTGAAAACCAGCTCCGACTTCAAAATGCTTGAGGACAAGGCCTACAGCAGCCTCTATCAGGAAGGCATCGGCCGCATGAGCAAGGACGGCGCGATCACCATCCTGCAGGGCCGCGCGGTCGGCGGCACGACGCTGATCAACTGGACATCGAGCTTCCGCACCCCAGAGCCAACCCTCGAACACTGGGCCACCGAGCACAACGTCAAGGGCCACAGCCCTGCCGACATGGCGCCATGGTTCGAAAAAATGGAGCAGCGCCTCGGCGTCGCGCCGTGGATGGTTCCACCGAACCCCAACAACGACGTGATCCGCAAAGGCTGCGAGCAACTCGGCTATAGCTGGCACGTGATTCCGCGCAATGTGCGCGGCTGCTGGAACCTCGGCTACTGCGGTATGGGCTGCCCGACCAACGCCAAGCAATCGATGATGGTCACGACCATTCCGGCCACCCTGGAAAAGGGCGGCGAACTGCTGTACCTCGCCCGCGCGGAAAAACTGCTGATCAACGGCGACAAAGTGACCGGCCTGCACTGCGTGGCCATGGATGAACGCTGCGTCGAGCCGACCGGACGCAAAATCACCGTCAAGGCGCGGCATTACATATTGGCCGGCGGTGGTATCAACAGTCCGGCCCTGCTGCTGCGCTCCGAAGCGCCGGATCCGCATCAGCGAGTGGGCAAACGCACGTTTCTGCACTTGGTGAACATGTCCGCCGGACGCTTCGACGAGGTGATCAACCCTTTTTACGGTGCGCCGCAATCGATCTACTCCGACCACTTCCAATGGAAGAACGGTGTCTCCGGGCCGATAGGTTACAAACTGGAGGTGCCGCCACTGCACCCGGCGCTGGCGGCCACGCTGCTGGGCGGATTTGGTCAGGAGAGCGCGCAGCACATGGCCGATCTCCCACACACCCACGCGATGCTGGCGTTATTGCGCGACGGTTTTCACCCGGACAGCCCGGGCGGCAATGTCGAGTTGCGCGGCGACGGCTCGCCGGTGCTCGACTATCAGGTTTCGCCTTACGCCTGGGAAGGCTTGCGCCGCGCGTTCCACAACATGGCCGAGATCCAGTTCGCCGGTGGCGCCAAAGCGGTGATGCCAATGCACGCCGACGCGCGTTACGTGAAGACGCTGGCCGAGGCGCGCAGCCTGATCGATGGTTTGAGCCTTGAGTTGTATCGCACACGGCTGGGCAGCGCCCACGTCATGGGCGGCTGCGCGATGGGTGAAGATCCGAAAACCGCGGTGACCGACAGCCTTGGACGCCATCATCAACTGAGCAATCTGTCGATTCATGACGGCTCGCTATTCCCCACCAGCATTGGCGCCAACCCGCAATTGTCGGTGTACGGTCTGACTGCACAATTGGCCACTTCCCTCGCCGACAGGCTGAAAAATCCGTGAAAAAGCAGGATATTCCGATCGTCTATAGTGCTTTCTTACCCAACAGGCGACTTGGCCGACCGGGACGGCTGCGATACCATCCGACTCCCCAACGGACTCCCGCCAGGACGACGCGATGAACCGAGTGTTGTACCCAGGTACCTTCGACCCTATTACCAAGGGCCATGGCGATCTGGTCGAACGCGCCTCGCGCCTGTTCGATCACGTGATCATTGCGGTCGCCGCCAGCCCCAAGAAGAACCCGCTGTTCCCGCTGGAACAACGAGTAGAACTGGCTCGTGAGGTCACCAAACACCTGCCGAACGTGGAAGTGGTCGGTTTCTCGACGCTGCTGGCGCACTTCGCCAAAGAGCAGAACGCCAATGTCTTCCTGCGTGGTTTGCGCGCAGTGTCGGACTTCGAATACGAGTTCCAGCTGGCCAACATGAACCGCCAGTTGGCGCCGGATGTGGAGAGCCTGTTTCTTACCCCGTCCGAGCGTTATTCGTTCATTTCCTCGACGCTGGTGCGGGAAATCGCCGCGCTGGGTGGCGATATCAGCAAGTTCGTTCACCCGGCCGTGGCCGATGCCCTGACCCTGCGCTTCAAGAAGTAACGACCGTTCAAACGGCGCCCGCGTGCACTGCGGGCGCCAATGCGGCACAATTGCGCGCATTGGTTTATAGCGCCCGGGCCTACCGCCCCGGCTGGAGTTAGCATGTCCCTGATCATCACCGACGATTGCATCAACTGCGACGTCTGCGAACCCGAGTGCCCGAACGCCGCCATTTCCCAAGGCGAAGAGATCTACGTGATCGACCCGAATCTGTGCACCCAGTGCGTCGGCCACTACGACGAACCGCAGTGCCAGCAGGTCTGCCCAGTGGATTGCATTCCATTGGACGAAGCGCATCCGGAGACTGAAGAACAGTTGATGGAGAAGTACCGCAAGATCACCGGCAAGGCCTGAGTTCTTCAGCGCCGCTGGCGACGCCATCGCGGGCAAGCCCGCTCCCACAGGGTTCTGTGGTGGAACAAAAATTGTGTGAACACCATAACCTTGTGGGAGCGGGCTTGCCCGCGATGAGCCCATCGGCAACACCGCAAAACCCGGATCAGCTCACTCGCGCTGCTCAAAACCCTCCCCGACACACCCCAGACACCGCACAAACGCTGCCCTCGCCGGATCAACCACCAGCGCCTGCCCTGCATCGCCAATTCCGCCACCCAGCGCGGTAAACGGCAACGACACCACAAACGCCCCCGCACCGATCACCGTCGCCACCACCAGCAAAGGTCGGGCGATCAGCAAGTCGCCAAGCATGGCGTAGGCCGGTGGGTTCTGGATGGTGTAACGCGGATCACCGCTGCCGGTTTCCGTGGCCTGGACAGCCAGGCTGGAACACAGCAGCAGTGCGGCACAGAGGACTTGCAGGGATTTCATGGCACGATCCTTCGGGCTAGGCAGTGAGACAACTCACTATAGACCGTAGGATGTTTTCGAACGGTTTACCTCAGCTTTGACAGCGCGGGCAGAAAACACTGGCGCGCTGGCCAAGCTTCACTTCGCGCAGCCCGGTGCCGCAGACCTTGCAGTGTTCACCACCACGGCCATAGACAAACAGCTCCTGCTGGAAATATCCCGGTTGCCCGTCGCCGCCGATAAAATCACGCAACGTGGTGCCGCCACGCTCGATGGCGGCGGCAAGGATGCGTTTGATCTCGATCGCCAGTTTCAGATAACGCGTCCGGGAAATGCCCCCGGCCTCGCGACGCGGATCAATCCCGGCAGCGAACAGCGCTTCGGTCGCATAGATATTGCCGACCCCGACCACCACCGCGTTGTCCATGATGAACGGCTTGACCGCCATGGAGCGTCCGCGCGACAGCTTAAACAACCGTTCACCGTCGAACAGATCGGTCAACGGCTCCGGCCCGAGACGAATCAGCAATTCGTGATTGAGTGGATCGGTACTCCAAAGCATTGCGCCGAAACGCCGCGGATCGGTGTAGCGCAGGGCCAAACCGGATTCCAGCTCGATATCGACATGCTCATGCTTGAGCGCCGGCAACCCGACCTCGACCAAGCGCAAATTACCTGACATGCCCAGATGGCTGATCAACGTGCCGACTTCTGCATTGATCAGCAGATACTTGGCCCGCCGCTCGACCAGCATGATGCGCTGGCCCGACAGACGCACATCGAGGTCTTCGGGGATGGGCCAGCGCAGACGGCGGTCGCGCACGATCACACGGCTGACGCGCTGGCCTTCCAGATGCGGAGCAATGCCCCGGCGGGTGGTTTCGACTTCCGGCAATTCAGGCATGGCGTCCTCGAATCAATGCGCGCCGAGGTCGCGAATCGTTTGTTTTAGGGATTCGAAGTCGTATTCCGACAGGCCGACATAATCAAGCACCAACGGGCCGACCGCGTTCCATTCGAAATCTTCGGTCTGGTTGCCCAGTACCCGATAGGACGCGCAGATGTGCTCGGCCATCTTGAGGATCGCCAGCAGGTTCTTCAGTTGACTGTTGCGGGACGACTCGTCGCTGAAAATCGCCAGCGCATTGTGGTGGTTGGCGATCGCTGCACTGACGTGTTCCGGCAGGCGCCAGGACTTGGCCGTGTAGTAGCCGACCACGGCGTGGTTGGTGTTGAACGCGTTGTTTTCGGTGTCCACCACCCGGCATTCGGCGCTGGCCTGGGCGTAGGCTTTTTCCAGAATCGACATGTAATTGGGGAAGCGCTGCAACATCAACGGCACCCCGCAATCGTGGAACAGGCCCAAGGCGTAGGCTTCGTCGCCGGCCTGAGTGCCGATGCGCTTGGCCAGCGTCAGGCACGTCATCGCCACGTCCTGGGCGGTATCCCAGAAACGGTTGAGCGTGACGATGGTGTCATCGTTCATCTCGCCCTTGATCGACTGCGCGTTGATCAGGTTGATGATCGAACGACTGCCCAACAGGTTCACCGCGCGCTGGATCGAAGTGATCTTGTTGCTCAAGCCGTAATACGGCGAGTTGACGATTTTCAGCAGCGAGCCGGAGAGGCCAGGATCCTGGGCGATCAGCTTGGCGATCACCTCCAGGTCCGGGTCAGGCATGTACTGCTCCATTTGCAGATCCACCATGATCTGCGGCTGCGCGGGCACGCTGATGCCTTGCAGGGATTGTTGGATCTGTTCGGCGGTCAGCTCTTGGGACATAAGTACACACTCTGGGACAGGCGGCGATTCTACCCTCTAAAAACCGCAGGACGACACACCAGTGGGCAATTGTCAGGAACTTTCATTCAAGCGCCGGCTTCGGATTCATTAATGCCCAACGGATCATTCAGGTCCCATGAGGCGGTAAATTCCCACAGACTCAGGAGCTTATCGATGGCTACTCAACTCAACGGCAAGCGCGTCGCTTTTTTGGTAACTGATGGTTTCGAACAGGTTGAATTGACAGGTCCCAAGCAAGCGCTCGAACAGGCCGGCGCTCAGGTCGACATTCTTTCGGCCGAAGAAGGCACGGTCAAAGGCTGGAACCATGACAAACCGGCGGATGACTTCAAGGTCGACCGGACCTTCCAGGCCGCCAGCAGCGAGCAATATGACGCGATCGTATTACCCGGTGGCGTACAGAATTCGGACACCATCCGCATCGACCAGGATGCCCAGCACCTGGTCAAGACAGGCACCTCGGCCGGTAAACCGATTGCGGTGATCTGCCATGGCGGCTGGCTGTTGATTTCGGCGGGGCTGGTGAATGGCAAAACCATGACCAGCTACAAGACGCTCAAGGATGATCTGGTGAATGCCGGCGCCAACTGGGTCGATCAGGAAGTGGTCAAAGACGGCCACTTGATCAGCAGCCGGCAGCCGGATGATATTCCGGCGTTCAGTCGTGAGTTGATCGGCGCCCTGTCGGCGTAGCATTCCAGACCGCTTGCGCGAGCAATCTCGCTCCCACAGGGGATTTGTGATCACCACAAGCCCGATGTGAGAGCGAGTCTGCTCGCGAAGGCGTCACCAGCGTTTCATCGCACGCCAAACCCGGCACAAGTCTCAACACGCTATACTCCCGCTCTTTTTTCCGGAGCGACGTCATGTCCCTGCCTAGCTTGCGCCTCAAAGCCAACGCCGACCGTCGCCTGCGCGCCGGTCACCTGTGGGTCTACAGCAACGAAATCGATGTAGCCGCCACGCCACTGCACGGCTTCAATGCCGGCGATCAGGCGATCCTCGAAGCTGCCGGCGGCAAGCCGCTGGGCATCGTGGCGATGAGCCCGAACAACCTGATCTGTGCACGCCTGCTGTCGCGCGACACCAAGGTGATGCTGGACAAATCCCTGCTGGTGCATCGCCTCAACGTAGCGCTGTCGCTGCGTGATCGCCTGTTCGACAAGCCGTTCTATCGTCTGGTGTACGGTGATTCCGACCTGCTGCCGGGTCTGGTCGTTGACCGTTTCGGCGACATCCTCGTGGTCCAGATCGCCTCGGCGACCATGGAAGCGCATAAAGATGACGTGATCGCCGCACTGACCCAAGTGCTCAAGCCAAGCGGCATTCTGTTCAAAAACGATTCCGCTGCGCGTGACGCCGAAGGCCTCAACCGCTACGTCGAAACCGTATTCGGTCTGGTACCGGAATGGGTCGCACTGGAAGAGAACGGCGTGAAGTTCGAAGCGCCGGTCATTCAGGGTCAGAAAACCGGTTGGTTCTATGACCACCGCATGAATCGCGCACGCCTGGCGCCGTATGCCAAAGGCAAGCGTGTACTCGACCTCTATAGCTACATCGGTGGCTGGGGCGTGCAGGCTGCCGCATTCGGCGCCAGCGAAGTGTTCTGTGTCGATGCCTCGGCCTTCGCCCTTGATGGGGTCGAGCGCAACGCTGCATTGAACGGCTTCGCCGACAAGATGACCTGCATCGAAGGTGATGTCTTCGAAGCCTTGAAAGAGCTGAAGGCAAGCGAAGAACGCTTCGACGTGATCGTGGCCGACCCGCCAGCGTTCATCAAACGCAAGAAAGACATGAAGAACGGCGAAGGTGCTTACCGTCGTCTGAACGAGCAAGCCATGCGCCTGCTCAACAAGGACGGCATTCTGGTCAGCGCTTCGTGCTCGATGCACCTGCCGGAAGACGATCTGCAAAACATCCTGCTGACCAGCGCCCGCCACCTGGATCGCAACATCCAGTTGCTGGAGCGCGGCGGTCAGGGCCCGGATCACCCGGTCCACCCGGCGATCGCCGAAACCCGCTACATCAAGAGCATCACCTGCCGCCTGCTGCCTAACAGCTGATCAATGCGGATGACGGGGAGCCACCAGGCTCCCCGTTTGCTTTACGCCTGAATCTGACGGCCAATCAACCTACTTTTACCTTCGTTATTGCGACTTCCTACACTTGCGTCCGACTGACGTGCAGGACGTTTCCTTACGCCCTTAAATTATTGAAACTTGCCCTACAAAGTCCATCTCTTTCTAAAGATCGCTCCGACAAAATTACTGGAATATTCCTACTTAATATCCACTTGCCAATAATCCATTACAAACTATTATGAAGTTGTCACCACGAGGTGACTTCGCTTATCAATGAACAAGGAGTTCAAATCATGAAAAACATTTCTCTGGAAACCAACAAAATCGCAAACCTAGCTTTTCTGGTTGCGCCTAAAGCCCGTTAAATAAGTCTGGACGCTGCGGAGTGCCGGCCCCTCGGCGTCCTTTCGACTTTATCCAGAGTGAATGAACCACATGTACATCAACCCTTATTTGTTTATATTGCCGCGCTCGCCCGGACAAATAGTCTGGGCGGTTACAGGAGCTGAGTGCAACACGGTTATTGAATTGAAGCTGGAGCATCATGCCGCATAGCCATAGCTTCCTGCATCACCTCGTCCATAACCTCGATCGGACACTTGAAGTCGAAGCGCTT
>NZ_JAENSQ010000022.1:0-96885 GCF_016613125.1 Pseudomonas sp. MF6776 | reverse complement strand
GACCGTCGAAGCCGTCAATCGGACAGTAGCGAGGATCAATCTACGCCCGCGCAAGCGCTTGGGCTGGAAGACGCCGTACGAAGTGCATACAGGGGTGAGCGTTGCACTTATGTGTTGAATTCAGGCCCCATGATCCGGAAAACCCTCACTCTGGCACCGCTGTTGCTGGTCGCCTCCATCAGTCACGCCGCCGAGACGGTCAAGGTTTACAACTGGTCCAGCTACATCGCGCCGGACACCACGAAAAATTTCCAGAAAGAAACCGGCATTGGCGTCATTTATGACGTTTACGACAGCAACGAAACCCTCGATGGCAAGTTGATGACCGGCAACTCCGGTTACGACGTGGTGTTTCCGTCCAACCACTTCATGGCCCGGCAGATTCAGGGCGGCGCGTTGAAGAAGCTCGACAAGAGCCAGTTGCCGAACTGGAAAAACCTCAACCCGGTGTTGCTCAAGGCCCTGCAAACCAACGATCCGGGCAACGAGCACGGCTTCCCGTATCTGTGGGGCAGCACCGGCATCGGTTACAACGTTGCCAAGATCAAAGCGGTACTGGGCGACGACGCGCCGGTCGATTCCTGGGATCTGATTTTCAAACCCGAGTACATGGAAAAACTGCAGAAGTGCGGCGTCGCGATTCTCGACAACGGCCCGGAATTGCTTCCGGCGGCCCTCAATTATCTGGGCTTGCCGCACCACAGCAAGAACCCCGAGGACTACAAGAAAGCCGAAGCGCTGCTGATGAAAGTGCGGCCATACGTCAGCTACTTCCATTCCTCGAAGTACACCAGCGATCTGGCCAACGGCGATATTTGCGTGGCGGTCGGTTTCTCCGGCGACATCCTGCAAGCCGAGAGCCGCGCCAAAGAGGCGAAGAACGGCATCGAGATCGGCTATTCGGTTCCCAAGGAAGGTTCGCCCATCTGGTTCGACATGGTCTCGATGCCCAACGACGCTCCGGACGAGAAGGCCGGCTACGCCTTCATGAACTACCTGTTGCGCCCGGACGTGATGGCTGACATCAGCAACTCGGTGCACTACGCCAACGGCAATGAGCAGGCCGATAGCCTGATCGATCCGGCGATCAAGAACGACACCAAGGTTTATCCGACCCCGGAGATGTTGGGCAGGTTGTTCGCCCTGGAGGCAATGCCGATGAACATCGACCGGATCCGTACTCGGATCTGGAACAAGATTCGTACCGGTAGCTGAGATATATCGGTAAATGCAAAACCTGTGGGAGCGAGCCTGCTCGCGAAAGTGATGTTTCATTCAGCATTGATGTTGGATGAGCTTTCGCATTCGCGAGCAGGCTCGCTCCCACATGGGTTATCAGCGACTATTATCGGGTGATATCAATGCGCTGGCACATGCACTAATACAAGGCAAAAGTGAGACGCCTTCGACAAAAAACAACTTAGCCTTATTTAATAATTAAATAGAAAATCGTCAGACAATTAGGCAAAAACCAGCCGTCTGAAACATTCTTTCGACCGCACATGCTTTGTTTACGGGAGCTTCCCGGAATAGCTCGATTTGAATTCAAAAAAATGCTTTACGTCAGATTTCAAATTGTGTCAGTTTTCTTTCGCCTTCATTGGGCGAGTGATAGGACGATCTCGCCAGAGATTGTCGCTATCGGACAAAAACTGTTCCATTGCTTAACAAGGAAGTGTGTTTATGTCGAAAGTTAAAAAGAATGCTATTGATACCGCCGAACAGGCTTTCCAGCCTGTAGGGGCTGCGCAGTCACTGGCAGCATCCAGCTCCGCCTGGAACCAGATCAATAGTTTCAGCCATCAATACGATCGCGGCGGCAACCTCACGGTCAACGGCAAACCCTCCTTCTCCGTCGACCAGGCCGCAACCCAGTTGCTGCGCGACGGCGCTGCCTATCAAGACAAAGACGGCAGCGGCAAGATCGAACTCACCTACACGTTCCTGACTTCTGCTTCATTTGGCACGATGAACAAGCACGGGATCTCCGGGTTCAGTCAGTTCAGTGCTCAACAACAAAACCAGGCCAAGCTCGCCATGCAATCCTGGGCCGATGTGGCCAATGTCACCTTCACCGAAAAAGCTACGGGTGGTGACGGTCACATGACCTTCGGTAACTACAGCGGTGGCCAGGATGGCGCTGCAGCGTTCGCTTATCTGCCAGGCACCGGCGCCGGTTATGACGGCACCTCGTGGTACCTGATCAACAGTGGCTACACGGCGAACAAGAATCCGGATCTGAACAACTATGGCCGTCAGACGCTGACTCACGAGATCGGTCATAGCCTCGGTCTGGCTCACCCTGGCGACTACAACGCCGGTAATGGCAACCCGACCTATAACGATGCTTCCTACGGGCAAGACACCCGCGGCTACAGCATCATGAGTTACTGGAGCGAGAACAACACCAGCCAGAACTTCAGCAAGGGTGGCGTGGAAGCCTATGCCTCCGGCCCGCTGATGGATGACATCGCAGCGATCCAGAAACTCTACGGCGCCAACACCACCACCCGTACCGGTGACACCACCTACGGTTTCAACTCCAACACCGGTCGCGACTTCCTCAGCGCTTCGTCGTCGAGTGACAAAGTAGTGTTCTCGGTCTGGGATGCGGGCGGCAAGGATACTCTGGACTTCTCGGGGTTCACCCAAAACCAGAAGATCAACCTCAATAGCGCCTCGTTCTCCGACGTTGGCGGTATGGTGGGTAACGTCTCCATCGCCAAGGGCGCAATCATCGAGAACGCCATCGGCGGTTCGGGCAGCGACCTGCTGATCGGCAACAGTGTGGCCAACGAACTCAAGGGCGGTGCCGGAAACGACATCCTCTACGGAGCTGGCGGTGCCGACAAGCTGTGGGGTGGCGCGGGTTCGGACACGTTTGTGTTCGCGGCAAGTTCGGATTCCAAACCGGGTGCTATCGATCAGATCCTCGATTTCGTCAGTGGTCTGGACAAAATCGACCTGACCGGCATCACCAAGGGCGCCGGCCTGCACTTCGTCAGCGCCTTCACCGGTGCGGCGGGCGATGCGGTATTGACCTCGTCGGGCGGCAACAGCCTGCTCTCGGTGGACTTCTCCGGATTCGGCGCGGCCGACTTCCAGGTCAGCACCGTTGGCCAGGCGGCAATCAGCGACATCGTGGCTTGATGTGAAACAAGAGGGCGGCGCGTGATGCGCCGCTTTCTTCGCTTGCATCGTCTTGCCCTGTAGGCAAGGCTACGCACTGGGGTGAAATTTCCTATGAGTCGAAACGTTTTTACCTACATGACGGTGGCGTGGCTGATGGCGACGCTGATGATGATTTCAGGAGAAACAAGCATGGCAAGCAGCCTCAGGCTCGAAGAACCCTCGGTATTCGCCGGGCAGTGGCAGGCGACGCTGAGCGCCCGCGATGACAGCGCTGAAGCGCAAAAACTGCAGGACAAACCGTCAAATACCTGCACTGTCGATCTGCAATCCAACCAGACGATTGGTAAAGGCGCTGACTGCTTGGGGGCATGGCTCGAAGAGGCGCCGATTGGCTGGTTTCCCGACCCGGACGGAATTTCGATCACTGGCAAGGAGGGTTCAAGAATCCAGTTCTTTAGCCGACAACGTGATGGGTTTTATCTGGCGACTTTGAAGTCAGGTCTGAAAATTACCCTGGAGCGCGTTGCGCAACAGCCTTAAAGATCAATCAGACGACAAGATTTTTAATATAAGGCGTCACTGTCAAGTTGTAAGCGACATGTTCAATCACAACTGCACTGTATTAAGCAGAACTAGTTGTTATGAATTTGTAAGCGAACAGCTTGGAAATATGTTCCCGCGTTGCGTGAATAATCAATTTGAAGTCTCGCCAAAGATTGGCGAGAGTTAGACCTCAGGAATAATCAATGAAGATGGCGAAGGCCCCAGCCACCGCTCCCTTGTTCAAGGCATTGGGTGACTATAAAAGCATCCTGATCAGCGTCGGTTGCTTTACGGCACTGATTAACGTGCTGATGCTGGTGCCCTCCATTTATATGCTTCAGGTCTATGACCGGGTGCTGTCTTCACAGAACGAAACCACCCTGGCGATGCTGTCGCTGATGGTTGTCGGCTTCTTTGTCTTTATCGGCCTGCTGGAAGTGGTGCGCAGTTTCATCGTGATCCGCATCGGCAGCCAACTGGAGCGCCGCTTCAACCTGCGGGTGTACCAGGCGGCGTTCGAACGCAACCTGTTCAAGGGCGAGGGCAATGCCGGGCAGTCGCTGGGGGACTTGACCCACATTCGTCAATTCGTCACCGGCCCGGCGCTGTTCGCTTTTTTCGATGCGCCGTGGTTTCCGGTGTATCTGTTCGTTATTTACCTGTTCAACGTCTGGCTCGGCGTACTGGCCACCGCCGGTGCGCTGTTGCTGATCGCCTTGGCATGCCTCAACGAATACATGACCAAAAAGCCGCTGGGCGAAGCCGCCGGTTTCTCGCAGCAATCCAGCCAGTTGGCCACCAGCCACCTGCACAACGCCGAAACCATTCAGGCGATGGGCATGCTCGGTTCGTTGCGTAAACGCTGGTTCCAGGTGCATTCGCGCTTTCTCGGTTTGCAGAATCAGGCCAGCGACACCGGCGCGGTGATCAGCTCTGTGAGCAAGACCCTGCGTCTGTGCCTGCAATCGCTGGTGCTGGGCCTTGGCGCGTTACTGGTGATCAAGGGTGACATGACCGCCGGCATGATGATCGCCGGCTCCATCCTGATGGGCCGCGTACTCAGCCCGATCGACCAGTTGATCGCCGTCTGGAAGCAATGGAGCGGGGCGAAGCTGGCTTACCGTCGTCTCGATGCGTTGCTGCAAGCCTTCCCGCCGAGTGATGAAGCGATGGCCCTGCCAGCGCCCAAAGGCCAGATCACCTTTGAGCAAGTCAGTGCCGGCCCACCCGGGCAACGCACTGCGACCTTGCACATGGTCAATTTCAATCTGGGCGCAGGTGAAGTGCTGGGTGTGCTCGGTGCGTCCGGTTCCGGCAAATCGACCCTGGCCCGAGTGCTGGTCGGTGTGTGGCCGACCCTGGGTGGCACTGTGCGACTGGACGGCGCGGACATCCATCGCTGGAATCGCGATCAACTCGGCCCTTACATCGGCTACCTGCCGCAAGACATCGAACTGTTCAGCGGCAGCATCGCCGAAAACATTGCGCGTTTTAGCGAGGCCGATGCGCAGAAAGTCGTGGCGGCTGCCCAGCAGGCCGGCGTTCACGAAATGATCCTGCGCCTGCCGCAAGGTTACGACACGCAGTTGGGCGAGGACGGCAGCGGGCTGTCCGGTGGTCAGAAGCAACGAGTGGCGCTGGCGCGCGCCATGTACGGGACGCCAAGCCTGGTGGTGCTGGATGAGCCCAACTCCAACCTCGACACCGTGGGCGAAGCGGCGTTGGCCAGCGCGATTGCGCAACTCAAGGCCCAGGGCACCACAGTGGTGCTGGTGACACATCGCTCTTCGGTGCTGGCTCAGGCCGACAAATTGCTGGTGCTCAACGAGGGTCGTTTGCAGGCCTTCGGCCCGAGTCAGGACGTGCTCAAGGCGCTGTCCGGCGCCGCCAATGAACAACCACGCGAGAAACCTGCGCAAGCACCGGGCGGGCTCAGCATGAGCCGGCAGTATCAGCCCACGACAAGGAATTCGGGTGTATGAGCAGCGCGAACATGAACACTGAAAACGAAGCGAGCATGGAGCACGCGTACATTGCTGAACGTCCGGAACGTGACGCGAAATTCTTCGCACGCATGGGCTGGGTTCTGGCGATTGTCGGCGCGGGCAGCTTCTTCACCTGGGCGGCATTGGCGCCGCTGGATCAAGGCATTCCGGTACAGGGCACGGTGGTCGTGTCGGGTAAACGCAAAGCCGTGCAGTCGATGAGCAGCGGGGTGGTCAGCCGGATTCTGGTACGCGAAGGCGAGATCGTTAAGCAGGGCCAGCCACTGTTTCGCCTCGACCAGACGCAAGTCGCTGCCGATGTGCAGTCGTTGCAGGCGCAATACCGCATGGCATGGGCCAGTCTGGCGCGTTGGCAGGCCGAGCGCGACAACCTCAAGCAAGTGACCTTTCCGGCGGAGTTGAGCAATGACCCGGACCCGCGCCTGGCGTTGGTTCTGGAAGGTCAGCGCCAGTTGTTCAGCAGCCGCCGCGAAGCGTTCTATCGCGAGCAGGCCGGCTTGCGCGCCAGCATCGAAGGCGCCACCGCGCAACTGGCCGGCATGCGCCGCGCGCGCACCGACCTCAATGCCCAGGCCGACTCGCTGCAACAACAGTTGAGCAACCTGCAACCGCTGGCCGACAACGGCTACATCCCGCGCAACCGCTTGATGGAATATCAGCGCCAGCTCTCGCAGGTCCAGCAGCAACTAGCAGAAAACACCGGTGAAAGCGGGCGTGTCGAGCAGGGCATTCTCGAGTCGCGCCTGAAGCTGCAGCAGCACAGCGAGGAATATCAGAAGGAAGTCCGTACGCAACTGGCCGAGGCGCAGCTCAAAAGCGTCACGCTGTCAGAGCAACTGACCTCCGCCGGTTTCGACCTGCAACACAGCGAGATTGTCGCCACCGCCGACGGCGTGGCGGTCAATCTTGGCGTGCACACCGAAGGCGCCGTGGTGCGTCAGGGCGAAACCCTGCTGGAGATCGTTCCGCAAGGCACCACCCTGGAAGTGGAAGGGCACCTGCCGATCAATCTGATCGACAAGGTCGGCCCGCATCTGCCGGTGGACATCCTGTTTACCGCGTTCAACCAGAGCAAAACCCCGCGTGTGCCGGGCGAAGTCAGCCTGATTTCCGCCGACCAGATGGTCGATGAAAAAACCGGCGTGCCGTACTACGTGTTGCGCAGCAGCGTCAGCGATCAGGCCATGGAAAAACTCCACGGCCTGGTGATCAAACCGGGCATGCCGGCAGAAATGTTTGTGCGCACCGGCGAGCGATCGCTCCTCAACTATCTGTTCAAACCGCTGCTCGACCGGGCCAACTCTGCGTTGACCGAAGAATAAGGATGTTCAGCTGTATGAATAAGCTTTGCATGCTCGGGGCAGCATTGACGCTGTTCGCGAGTCACTCAGTCGTAGCGGCCATGGGGCCGTTTGAGATCTACGAACAGGCGTTGCGCAATGACCCTGTGTTCCTCGGCGCGATCAAGGAGCGTGATGCAGGCCTGGAAAACCGCGCCATTGGCCGTGCCGGGCTGCTGCCGCGAATCGGTTACACCTACAACAAGGGCCGCAACTCCTCGAAGGCAACGTCCCTTGATGAGCGTGCGCGCAATAAAACCGACGACCGCAATTACAGCAGTTACGGCTCGGCCCTGACCCTGCAACAACCCTTGCTCGATTACGAAGCCTATGCGGCGTATCGCAAGGGCGTGGCGCAGTCGCTGTTTGCCGACGAAAGCTTTCGCGGCAAGAGCCAGGAACTGCTGGTGCGCGTGCTGGATAACTACACCAAAGCCTTGTTTGCCCAGGACCAGATTGATATCGCACAGGCGAAGAAGAAGGCTTACGAGCAGCAGTTCCAGCAAAACGAACACATGTTCAAGCAGGGTGAAGGCACGCGCACCGACATTCTTGAAGCCGAGTCGCGTTATGAGCTGGCGACCGCCGAGGAGATCGAGGCGCGCAACGAACAGGACGCAGCGCTGCGCGAACTGGGCGCACTGGTCGGCGTGCCGGCCGTGGATATCGGTGATCTGGCGCCGCTGGATCAGAACTTCCAGACCTTCGTGCTGCAGCCAGCCAATTTCGATACCTGGCATGAAATGGCGGTCAGCAACAACCCGAACCTGGCCTCGCAACGCCAGGCTGTGGAAGTGGCGCGCTACGAGGTCGAGCGCAACCGCGCCGGGCACTTGCCGAAAATCAATGCTTACGCCTCGATGCGCCAGAACGAATCGGAAAGCGGCAACACCTACAACCAGCGTTACGAAACCAACACCATCGGTTTCGAAGTGAGCGTGCCGTTGTACGCCGGTGGCGGCGTGTCGGCCTCCACCCGTCAGGCCAGCCGCACCATGGAGCAGGCCGAGTACGAACTGGACGGCAAGACCCGCGAGACACTGATCGAACTGCGTCGCCAGTTCAGTGCCTGCCTGTCGGGGGTGAATAAATTGCGCGCGTATCAAAAGGCCCTGAGCTCGGCGGAAGCGTTGGTGGTGTCGACCAAGCAAAGCATCCTCGGCGGTGAACGCACCAACCTCGACGCGTTGAACGCCGAGCAGCAACTGTTCACCACCCGCCGTGATCTGGCGCAGGCGCGGTACGACTATTTGATGGCGTGGACCAAGTTGCATTACTACGCCGGCACGTTGAATGAGCAGGATCTGGCGCGGGTGGATGAGGCGTTTGGTGTAGCTCATCGCTGATGTGCACGACTTGAGAGCGGCCCCTCACCCTAACCCTCTCCCGAAGGGAGAGGGGACTGATCGGGGGATGCTTCAGAGGTACACCGACGTGAACGCGCTGTGCTGAATCCATAATCGACTGTTTTTCTCAAGTCGATGTAAAACGCAAGACACCTCGGTCAGCTCCCTCTCCCTCGGGGAGAGGGCTGGGGTGAGGGGCTCCAGGCGACACTGCAAAAGTACCCGCATAAAACAATAAAAGTGAGTAGTGAACATGGACGTACGCATCAAGCCAATTTCGGTCGGCACGCTGTTGCTCGCAGTTTCTATATCCCAGGCCCACGCCCAATACCTGGAGACCGGTAAACCCGGTGATCCCGCCAGTTGGCGCAGCGCCGAGTTTCTGCGCGATTGGGGCCTTGCGCGCATGCAGGCCGATCAAGCCTTTGCTGCCGGCATTACCGGCAAAGGCGTGAAGATCGGCGCGCTCGATTCCGGTTTCGACGCCGCCCATCCCGAATTCGCCACTGAGCGTTACCACCCGGTGCTGGCCAACGGCAGCTATGTCGACGGCTCGCCGTTCAACGTCGACGGCACCCTCAACGCCAATAACGATTCCCACGGCACCCATGTGGTCGGCACCATGGGCGCCTCGCGTGACGGCACGGGCATGCACGGTGTGGCCTATAACGCGCAAATCTTTGTCGGCAACACCAACAAGAACGACAGTTTCCTGTTCGGCCCCACGCCCGATCCGCGTTATTTCAAAGCGGTATACGACGCTTTGGCCGATGCCGGCGTGCGTGCCATCAACAACAGTTGGGGCAGTCAGCCGCCGGATGTCAGCTACCGGACCCTGGCTGATCTGCACGCCGCCTACACGCAGCATTGGAACAAAGGCACCTGGCTCGACGCCGCTGCCGACGTTTCGCGACGCGGGGTGATCAACGTGTTCAGTGCCGGCAACAGCGGTTATCCGAATGCCAGCGTGCGTTCGGCGCTGCCGTACTTTCAGCCGGATCTCGAAGGTCACTGGCTGGCGGTCTCCGGTCTCGATCAGAGCAATCAGCAGAAGTACAACCAGTGCGGCCTCGCCAAATACTGGTGCATCACCACGCCGGGCGCGAAGATCGACAGCACCATTCCCGGTGGCGGTTACGCGATCAAGTCCGGTACGTCGATGTCGGCACCGCACGCCACCGGCGCCTTGGCTCTGGTGATGGAACGCTACCCGTACATGAACAACCAGCAGGCACTCGAAGTGCTGCTGACCACCGCCACCCAGCTCGATGGTTTGGTGACGGATGCGCCGACCGAGCGGCTCGGCTGGGGCGTGGCCAACCTGAACCGGGCGATGCGCGGGCCCGGGCAATTACTCGGGGCGTTCGACGCCAATCTGGCGGCCGGGCAGAGCGATGTCTGGAGTAACGACATCTCCGACAAAGCGCTGATCCAGCGTCAGGGCGAAGACTTCGCTGAACACGTTACCTGGCAGCAAACCCTGCAAGACAAGGGTTGGCAGAACGGCATTGCGCCCGGCGCCAGCCAGCAAGATCAGACCGACTACGCGGTGGGCATGGCCCGTGATGCCGCCGCCGCGGCGCGGGTTTATCAGGGCAGCCTGATCAAGTCCGGAGACGGACAACTGTTTCTCACCGGGGACAATACCTATCGCGGCCCGACCACAGTCAATGGCGGCCTGCTGAGCGTCAATGGTTCGCTGGTTTCAGCAGTGACCGTCAACGATGGCGGCACCCTTGGCGGCTCCGGGCGAATCGGCTCGCTGATCGCCAACAGCGGCGGCCGCGTGGCGCCGGGCAACTCCATCGGCACCTTGAATGTGGCCGGTGACGTGACCTTCGCGCCAGGTTCGACCTACGCGGTGGAGCTGTCACCGACCCGCAGCGACCAGATCGTTGCAAGCGGCACGGCCACGGTCAGCGGCGCAACCGTCAGCCTGGCGCTGGAAAACAGCCCGACCCTGCTCAGTGCCTCCGAGGCGCAAAGCCTGCTCGGTCGCCAGTACAACATCCTGCAAGCGGCCGGTGGTGTTCAAGGCCAGTTTGGCGCCGTGGTGCCGAACTACCTGTTCATTGGCGGCAGCCTTGATTACGCCGCCAGCGCGATCCAGCTCAATATTGAACGCAACGCGACCGCGTTCTCCAGCGTCGGCCAAACCCAGAATCAGCGTTCGGTGGCCACGGCTATCGAAGGCCTTGGCGCAGGCAATTCGGTTTACGAAAGCGTGCTGCTGTCGGCAGACGCCGCGTCTGCGCAACGGGCCTTTCAGCAACTGAGCGGCGAAATCTACCCGGCCCTCGGTTCGATGCTGATCAACGACAGCCGCCAATTGCGCGATGCCGTCGGTGAGCGCCTGCACGATGCCTCCGCGACGCCAAGCAACGGCTGGATCAAGGCGCTCGGCGCGTGGGGCAGCACCGATTCGAGCCATGACACGGCGGGCTACAACACGTCGATTGGCGGTCTGCTGGCCGGTGTCGACGGCGCGCTGAACGAGCAGACCCGCATCGGTCTGGTCACCGGCTACAGCGACAGCTCGCTGAGCATGGGCTCGGGCACGCACTCGTCGGCCAAGGTCGACAGCTATCACCTCGGTGCTTACGCCGGGCATGAGATCGGCGCCTGGCGCCTGAGCACCGGCGCGGCCTACAGCTGGCATCGCGCCGATGTGAAGCGCGATTTGCAATACGGCGACGTCAGCGCCAAACAGAAAGCCAAGGTTGATGCGGCGACGACTCAGGTGTTCGGCGAGGCGGCGTATCGAGTGCAACTGCAACCGCTGGCGCTGGAGCCGTTTGCCAATCTGGCCTACATGCATGTGGACACCGAAGGCTTCACCGAGAAAGGCGATGCGGCGGCGCTCAAAAGCTCCGGCGATCAACGTGATGCAGTGCTGAGCACCCTCGGTGTGCGGGCGATCAAAACGTTCAATCTGTCGACTCGACAAACACTGGATGTGAGCGGCCATCTGGGCTGGCAGCACAGCCTCACCGACATCAAATCTGAACAGCATCTGCGCTTTGCCAGTGGCGGTACGCCGTACAGCGTCGAGAGTTCGTCGCTGGTGCGCGATGCCGCGTTGGTCGGTGTGCAGGCCAGTCTGGCGTTGAGCAAGGACGTGCGCGTGAACCTTGATTACAACGGGCAGTTGGCTAGCCGCGAGAAGAGCCATGGTGTTGGCCTGAGCCTTAACTGGCAGTTCTGACCGAACCCCTCAAAAACAGGGGCGCTAGCTGAACATAGACGGATTTTTCGTAACACAACTAAGGAAGGTCGCAGGATGAAAAACAATAAAACCCCCGCGCAAACGGGTGGCTGCTTTGCCCTGAAAACGTTGACTGGCGCGGTGTTGTGCGCACTCGCCACCTGGGGCACGGCACACGCCGCGCCCTATGTGGAAAACGGTCGCACGGGCGATGTCGCCAGTTGGCGCAGTGCCGAATTCAAGGCTGACTGGGGCCTGGGCGCAATCGGGGCCGAACACGCCTACGCCGCTGGTTACACCGGTAAAGGGGTAAAACTGGGGATCTTCGATCAGCCGGTGTACGCCGCACATCCGGAGTTTTCCGGCAGTAATAAAGTCGTCACTCTGGTCACCAGTGGCATCCGCGAATACACCGACCCGTACATCCCTGTCAAAGCCGGGGATGCGTTCCGTTATGACGGTTCGCCCTCGGTCGGTTCCGACGGCAAACTCGGTGCGCACGGCACCCACGTCGGCGGCATTGCGGCTGGCAGTCGTGACGGCGGGCCGATGCATGGCGTCGCGTTCGGCGCACAAATCATCAGTGCCGACAACGGCGACCCCGGCCCTGAAGACGGCATCGTCCGCGGTAACGACGGCGCCGTGTACAAGGCCGGTTGGGATGCGCTGATCGCCAGTGGCGCGCGGATCATCAACAACAGCTGGGGCATTGGCATCACCGATCGCTTCGACCTCGGTGGCCGCGATCCGGCGTATCCGCACTTCACCGTCAACGACGCACAGGTGCAATTCAACGAAATCCGCACGCTGCTCGGCACCAAACCCGGCGGCGCCTACGACGGTGCGATTGCCGCGGCACGCAGCGGCATCGTGACGATTTTCGCCGCCGGTAACGACTACAACCTGAACAACCCGGATGCCATCGCCGGCCTCGGTTACTTCGTCCCGGACATCGCGCCGAACTGGATCACCGTCGCCGCGTTACAGCAGAATCCGGACCTGACCAGCGCCAATCCGTACATCATGAGTACGTTCTCATCGCGTTGCGGCTACACCGCAAGCTTCTGCGTTTCGGCGCCTGGCACGAAGATCTTCAGTGCGATCATCGAGGGCACCAACGCCGACAATCTGACCACCGCCTACAAAAACTACAACGGCACCTCGATGGCCGCACCGCATGTGGCCGGCTCGATGGCCGTGCTGATGGAGCGCTTCCCGTACATGTCCGGCGATCAGGTCGCCAGCGTGTTGCGCACAACCGCGACCGACCTCGGCGCGCCGGGCATCGACGCGTTGTATGGCTGGGGGATGATCAACCTGCGCAAAGGCATTGATGGCCCGGCGATGTTCGTCACCGAGCAGGACATTCCGAGCGAGTTTCGCATCGACGGCGCTTACGGCACCGGCCAGTTTGTCGCGGATTTGCCGGGCATCGGCGCGATCATCGATCAGGGCAAACCCACCGAGCGCGTGTGCAACGACATCACCTGTGGCCTCGATACCTGGCGCAACGACATTTCCGGCCATGGCGGTCTGACCAAGCAGGGGATCGGCACACTGGTGCTGACCGGCAACAACAGCTACAGCGGCCCGACCCTGGTCAATCAGGGCCGACTCGCTATCAACGGCTCGCTGGCCTCTGCGGTCACGGTGAATGACGGCGGCATCCTCGGCGGCAATGGCCGGATCGGCGCGTTGTCGGTGAACAGTGGCGGTACCGTGGCACCGGGCAATTCGATCGGCACAATGAATGTCGCCGGTGACGTGACCTTCGCGTCGGGTTCGACCTACGCGGTGGAACTGTCGCCGACCAGCAGTGACCAGATCATCGCCACCGGTAAAGCCGTGATCGAAGGCGCCACAGTGACCATGGCGCTGGAAAACAGCCCGACACTGCTGACCACTGGCGAAGTGAAAAGCCTGCTCGGCACGCAGTACAACATCCTGCAAGCGGCGGGCGGTATCGAAGGACGCTTCGGCCAGGTATTGCCGGATTACGCGTTTCTTGGCGGGACGCTCGCTTACGCGGCGAACGGCATTCAACTGGCGGTGGGGCGTAATGACGCTTCGTTCGCCAGCGTGGGTCTGACGCCGAACCAGCGCGCCGTGGGTGCCGCTGCCGAGCGCCTGGGCGCGGGCAATGCGCTGTTCGAAACCCTGCTGGTTTCACCGACTGCCGCCGTAGCGCAGCAAGCATTCCAACAGTTGTCCGGAGAAATTCACCCGGCCATCGGCACGATGCTGATCAACGACAGCCGTTACCTGCGCGATGCCGTCGGCGAACGTCTGCGCGAACGTGATCTGTTCGACGCCGCAGCGCCGACGGATGACCGCAGCAACGCTTGGGTCAAGGTGCTGGGTGCGTGGGGCAAGAGCGATGGCGGGCATGAAAATGCCGATTCCAACAGCTCCATCGGTGGCTTGCTGGCCGGCGTCGACGGCTTGATTGCTGAAGATACTCGTCTGGGTTTCGTTACCGGTTATAGCGACAGTTCACTGAGCATGGGCAGCGGCACGCATTCGTCGGCATCCGTCGACAGCTACCACTTGGGCGCGTACCTGGGGCATGAAATCGACGCACTGCGTCTGACCGTGGGCGGCGCCTATAGCTGGCACCGTATCGACGTGAAACGTGATCTGCAATTCGCTGATGTCAGCGGCAAGCAGAAGGTCAAACGCGATGCGAGCACCGCGCAATTGTTCACCGAAGCGGCGTATGACCTGGGCCTGCAACCGATGAACCTGGAGCCGTTCGCCAACCTGGCTTACGTGCACCTCAACAGCGACAGCTTCACCGAGAAGGGTGACGCCGCCGCGCTGAAGGGCGGTGAAGACAATCGCGAGGCGGTTCTGTCGACCCTCGGCGTTCGAGCCAAGCGCACGTTTGCCCTGTCCGACAAGCATCAGCTGGAACTGGGCGCGACCCTGGGCTGGCAGCACAACCTGAGCAGCGTCGATGCTGAAAACCATTTGGCGTTCGCCAATGGCAGCAGCGCGTTCAACGTGCAGAGTGTGTCGCTGGATCGTGATGCTGCGGTGGTCGGGGTGCGCGCCGGTCTGGCGCTCAACCGCGATGTGCGGGTTAACCTGGATTACAACGGGCTGATCGGCTCGAACGAGAAAGACCACGGCGTAGGTCTGACGCTCGACTGGCAGTTCTGATTTCAAGGAAGAGAGAGCACAACACATGGGACTGTTTGATTACAAAAATGCCGATGGCAAAGCGTTGTACAGCGATGCCATCGCTCTGACGCTGTATGCCTACACCCCGACCGGCAAGCCATTGCCGGCCGGGGGATGGGCACCGGTTACAGCGACGGCACTGGGCTATCAAGGCAAGGTCGGGCCGCAAGGCACGTTTTTCGGCGAGAAGGACGGCTTCACCAGCGCCGAGGCCGAAGTGCTCGGCAAGTACGACGCGGCCGGCAAGCTGATCGGCATCGGTATTGCGTTTCGTGGCACCGGGGGGCTGGGTTACAGCGACACCTTCGGCGACATGAAAAACAATCTGCTGGCCGCCATCGGGCCTTCGGACTACGCCAATCAATACGCGAAAAATGCCTTCGACAACTTGCTCAAGGCTGTCGCGGCGTTCTCCATCGCCCATGGCATTGGCGCCAAGGACGTGTTGATCAGCGGCCACAGCCTCGGCGGGCTCGGGGTCAACAGCGTGGCCGAACTGAGCGCCGGCAACTGGGGCGGGTTCTTCAAGGACGCCAACTACATCGCTTTCGCCTCGCCGACCCAGAGCAGCACTGGCAACAACGTGCTGAACATCGGTTACGAGAACGATCCGGTGTTCCGCGTGCTCGATGGCACCACGTTCAGCAGCGCATCGATGGGCAAGCACGACAAGCCGCACGAATCGACCACTGACAACATCGTCAACTTCACCGACAACTATGCGTCGACCGCGCAGAACCTGGTGCCTTTCAGCATCGTCAATCCGATGAACTGGTCGGCCCACGGTTCCCTGGGATATGCCGACGGCTTGAATCGGGTGATCGATTCGAAGTTCTACGGCCTGACCCACAAGGACTCGACGATCATCGTCTCCAACCTTGAGGAGTCGTCCCGGGGTAAAACCTGGGTCGAGGATCTGGGCCGCAGTGGCGAGCCGCACACCGGCAGCACCTTCATCATCGGCACCCAGAGCAACGACTGGCTCAAGGGCGGGGCGGGTAACGACTTTCTTGAGGGCCTGGGCGGTGATGATCGTTTTCGCGATGACGGCGGCTTCAACATCCTGCTCGGCGGCCAGGGCCACAACACCTTCGAGCTGCAGAAGCCGTTGCAGAACTTCAGCTTCGCCAACGACGGTGACGGCACGCTGTATGTGCGCGACGCCTACGGCGGCATCAGCATGACCCGCGACATTGGCGCGCTGGTGAGCAAGGAGTCGGGGTCGTGGTGGGGCAGCAAGGAGATCACCTGGGGCGTCACGGCCAAGGGTCTGACCAATGGCAGCGAGCTGACCCAGTACAATCATTCGCTTAGCGGCGATGGCTACGGCAACGCGCTGCACGCCACGGCCGAGGGTGACTGGCTGTTTGGCCTGGGTGGCGACGACACGCTGATCAGCGACAAGGGTCATGTGACCTTCGTCGGAGGCGGGGGGAACGATGTGATGAGCGCGGTGGGTGGCAACAATACCTTCCTGTTCAGCGGCGCGTTCGGTTTCGATGCCATCAATGGTTATCAGGGCAGCGACAAACTGCTGTTCATGGGGGGCGAAGGCGCGGGGCAGGGCTACGACTACAAGCAGCATGCGTCGCAGGCAGGCGGCGATACCGTGCTGAAGATTGGCGAGTTTGCCGTGACGCTGGTTGGGGTAGGAGTGGCTAACCTGTCGGACGCAAGTTTCGTCTTCGCCTAGGTCCAAATGTGGGAGCGAGCCTGCTCGCGAAAGCGGTGTGTCAGCAATACAAATGTTGACTGACACTGCTTCTTCGCGAGCAGGCTCGCTCCCACAGTAAAAGCAGTAAGTAGTTTTGAAATACTCCGCGGCGTTCCGCGAGGGGCGCCCCGGCTGTGAGCTATCTCTGACAATTCCAACAAAAAGAGAGGCAATGGCAATGGGTGTGTATGACTACAAAAACTTCGGTACAGCCGATTCCAAGGCGTTGTTCAGTGACGCCATGGCTATCACGCTGTATTCCTATCACAACCTCGATAACGGCTTTGCCAGCGGTTATCAGCACAACGGTTTCGGCCTCGGCCTGCCGGCCACGCTGGTGACCGCGCTGATTGGCGGCACCGATTCGCAAGGTGTCATCCCCGGTATCCCGTGGAATCCCGATTCAGAAAAACTCGCCCTCGACGCAGTGCAAAAGGCCGGCTGGACGCCGATCACCGCCTCGCAATTGGGCTACGACGGCAAGACTGACGCGCGCGGAACCTTCTTTGGCGAGAAGGCCGGTTACACCAGCGCCCAGGTGGAAATCCTCGGAAAGTACGACGCCCAAGGCCATCTCACTGAACTGGGCATTGCCTTTCGCGGCACCAGCGGCCCGCGAGAAAACCTGATCCTCGACTCCATCGGCGACGTTATCAACGACCTGCTGGCGGCCTTTGGTCCCAAGGACTACGCGAAGAATTACGTCGGTGAAGCCTTCGGCAATCTGCTCAATGATGTGGTCGCGTTTGCCACGGCAAACGGCCTCAGCGGCAAAGACGTGCTCGTCAGCGGTCACAGCCTCGGTGGATTGGCCGTCAACAGCATGGCGGACTTGAGCGGCAGCAAGTGGGGTGGCTTCTTCAGTGACTCCAACTACATCGCCTACGCTTCGCCAACCCAGAGCAGCACCGACAAGGTGCTCAACGTTGGCTACGAAAATGACCCGGTGTTCCGCGCGCTCGATGGCTCGACCTTCACCGGCGCTTCGATTGGCGTACACGATGCGCCCAAGGAATCAGCCACCGACAACATCGTCAGCTTCAACGATCACTACGCCTCTAACGCCTGGAATGTGCTGCCGTATTCGATCCTGAATATTCCAGTCTGGATCTCGCACTTGCCGACTGCGTATGGCGAGGGCATGAACCGGGTGATCGAGTCGAAGTTCTACGACCTGACCAGCAAGGACTCGACGATCATCGTCGCCAACCTGTCGGACCCGGCGCGGGCCAACACCTGGGTGCAGGACCTCAACCGCAACGCCGAAACCCACAAGGGCAGCACGTTCATCATCGGCAGCGACGGCAACGACCTGATCCAGGGCGGCAGTGGTCATGACTACCTCGAAGGTCGCGCCGGTAACGACACCTTTCGTGATGGCGGCGGCTATAACGTCATCCTCGGCGGGCAGGGCAGTAACACTCTCGACTTGCAGAAATCGGTAAACACCTTCGATTTCGCCAATGACGGTGCGGGCAATCTATACATCCGCGATGGCAATGGCGGGATCAGCATCACCCGCGACATCGGCAGCATCGTCACCAAGGAGCCGGGCTTTCTCTGGGGGCTGTTCAAGGACGATGTGACCCACAGCGTTACGGCCAGCGGTTTGAAGGCTGGCAGCAATGTGACGGCGTACGAATCCAGCGTGAAGGGCACCCACGGCGCCGATACGCTCAAGGCGCATGCCAGCGGTGACTGGTTGTTCGGGCTCGATGGCAACGATCAGCTGATTGGCGGCGCGGGCAACGACGTGTTCGTCGGTGGCGCGGGCAATGACCTGATGACGTCGGGCGGCGGGGCGGACACGTTCCTGTTCAACGGCGCGTTCGGACAGGACCGAGTGGTGGGGTTTACCGCCAACGACAAACTGGTGTTTCTTGGGGTGCAGGGTGTTTTGCCGAGTGATGACTTCCGTACTCATGCTTCAGCGGTGGGGCAGGATACGGTGCTGTCGTTTGGTAATGATTCGGTGACGTTGGTGGGGGTGTCGCTGAATAGCTTGAGTGGCGATGGGATTGTGATCGCCTGATGTTGATGAGGCGTCTGTAAGGACGCTTTCGCGAGCAGGCTCGCTCCCACAGCGGATTTGCGTCGAACACAAAATATGTGGCCGACCAGGAACCGTGTGGGAGCGAGCCTGCTCGCGAAGAACGATAACGCGGTATCAGAAGTGACTCGATGGCCATTACCTGACTCTCAACCTGTGCAGAACAGGAAAAGCGGCCTAAAGCCAGCACGTGCGCACACGTTCTATAGCTAGCCGCCACTGAGCACAGGAGATTCAAACGTGAGAGGTTTCAAAGGGTATGTCGGGATTGTGGGATTGGCGCTGCTATCGGCCAACGCCTGGGCCGATCTGCCTCAAAGCTCGATTCTGAGCCGTTACGGCATCACCACCGAAGAATTGCCGAGCCCGGCGAAAACCGAAGTGGTAGAGCCGGTCGAAGAGAAAAGCCGCTTTCAGATCCAGCCCGAACAGCCATTCGTGACCATTCGCCTGGGTGACGGCAAACAACCGCAGACCACCGGCAACCTGAGCATTGACCGCATGGCTCAGCAAGATCAGGAACGTTGCCAGCGTTTGCAGGGCGAACTGGCCCGGCGTGGTGGGCAATATTTGCGTTGCGACGACACGATCCCCGGCATGGCCCCGGATCAATAACACCGCGAACCCCCTGTAGGAGCTGCCGAAGGCTGCGATCTTTTGATCTTGATCTTAAAAAAAGATCAAAGGATCGCAGCCTTCGGCAGCTCCTACACAGGTCGTGTTTCGTCAGTCTTCTTCGCGCACCGTAGCCACTTCAGCCGCGCGTACTTTCACCTTGGCGCCGGAAATATCCTCGAACTCATAGAAGCCGTCCTCGGTTTCGGTCTTCGGCATGTCCTTGGTCAAATACTGGGTGCCGTTCTGCAGGGTGACCACGGTCGGGCTTGCGCAGCCGGCCAGTGTCAGCAAGGTCGCTACCGCGAGGGGGATGCCCAGAGTCTTGATTTTCATACCCATCTCTAATTCCTTAATCCATGTGATTCCGAACGATGTCGGTGTTCTAACGCGGTTGGTGCCATTCAACCAGAAAAAGTTCGATAGGCCGGCGAAAAAATGCCATTGATCCTTTTCCGTTTGCGCCGGGCGGGGCAGAGCTGGTATCTGTACGCATAACCAGTATTCGCTCCCCGTGGCCCAGAATTCCCGTGACTGCCAATCCACTCGACGATCCGTTCTATTACCTCAACAACTTCCGGCAAGTGCTTGAATGGCTTGAGCTTCGCTATGCCGATGTGATGGGTGAAGCAGAGCATGCGTTCATGCGTGACTTCAAGGCGTTGCCGCGTGCTTCGCAGGGTTTGCTGGTGCGGTTGGTGATGCGCAAGGGTGCACATTTTCGTGCCGGCAAACTCAACTACCCGGAAATCGGTGACATCGGCCAAGCGGCGCATCCGCTGCTGGAGCAGGGCTGGATCGACGAGCATGCAGCGCTGGCGATCACAGAGCTGTTCGACGTACTGCTCAAAGCCGAAATCCTGCAAGCCTTCGGCGCTTTCATCGAACAACCCAAGGGGCGCAAGGACGATTGGCTGCCAGCGTTGGCCGAGCAGTTCACTGATGCGCGCACGCTGCGTGACTGGGCGCCGGCGCTGCAGGATCGCCTGTTCAGCCTGACCATCATGGACCTGTGCGACCGCTTGCGGTTGATGTTCTTCGGCAACCTTTATCAGGACTGGTCGGAATTCGTACTGGCCGACCTTGGCATCTTCACCTATGAAAAAGTCGAGTTCTGCGCCGATTCCCGTGGTTTGCGCAGCCGTGAAGACGTCGATGCCTGCCTGTTTCTGCACCAATGCCAATTGCGCTTCGAGGCGGGTGAGCCGCTGGAAACCATTGTTGAGCAGGTCAGCGCCTTGCGTTTCGACAACCCGTGGCTGGAGCGTCGACGCGCCAAGGTGTTGTTTCAGATCGGCCAGTATTGCGAGCGCATCAGCGAGTTTGCCCTGGCCCTGGACATTTACCGGACGTGCGCCTATCCCGGTGCGCGATTGCGCATGATTCGGGTCTTGGAGCGTTGTGGCGAATACGGCTTGGCGCTGGAACTCGGCACGCTGGCCGAACAGGCGCCGCAAAGCGCCACCGAACAGCAAGGCCTGCAACGTATCCTGCCCCGCCTGCGGCGCAAACTCGGCGGCCCGCCGTTGAAACGGCTGGCGCCGCGACCGGTGGAGCGTCTCGATCTGCATTTGCCGCGCATCGATCCGGCGCGGTCTGTGGAGTTTCATGTGCAGGCGCATCTGCACGACGACGAGGGCCCGGTGCACTACGTGGAAAACAGCCTGATCAACTCGTTGTTCGGTCTATTGTGCTGGCCGGCGATTTTCGCGCCGCTGCCGGGGGCGTTCTTTCACCCATTCCAGCGCGGCCCGGTTGATCTGCTCAATGAAGACTTTCAGCAACGCCGCGCCGAGCTGTTCCAGGCCTGCCTCACCGAGCTGGACGACGGCCGTTATGCCGATACCATCCGCCAGCGATTCGTCGCCAAGTGGGGCGTGCAGTCGCCGTTCGTGTTCTGGGGCGCGTTGAATGAAACGCTGCTGGAGCAAGCGCTGGCCTGTTTACCCGCGGCCCACCTCAAACACTGGTTCAGCCGCTTGCTGCTCGACATCAAGGCCAACCGCGCCGGGATGCCCGACCTGATCCAGTTCTGGCCGCAGCACAAAACCTACCGGATGATCGAAGTCAAAGGCCCGGGTGATCGCTTGCAGGACAACCAGCTGCGTTGGCTGGAGTTCTGCCATGAACATCAGATGCCAGTGGCCGTGTGTTACGTGCAATGGGCGGAGCAGGGCGTTTGAGCTACAGCATTGCGGTGCGTGCGCTGTGCGAGTTCACCGCCAAGACTGGCGATCTCGACTTGCGCTTCACGCCCTCACCGACGGCACTGGAAGGCATTGCTGGCCATCGCACGGTGGCCTCGCGGCGCAGTGACAACTACCAGAGCGAAGTGGCGCTGGAAGGCACGTTCCGCCAACTGAAGGTCAAGGGCAGGGCGGATGGCTACGATCCGGCGCAGAACTGCCTGGAGGAAGTCAAAACCTACCGGGGCGACCTGAGCAAGCAACCGGCCAATCATCGGCAGTTGCACTGGGCGCAGGCGAAGGTCTACGGCTGGCTGATGTGCCGCAAACTTGATCTTGCGCAGATCAACGTGGCGCTGGTGTATTTCGACATCGTCAGCGAGAAGGAAACCTGTCTGGTCGAAGCGTTCAGTGTCGAGGCCTTGCAGGTTTTTTTCGAGCAGCAATGCGGCCTGTTTCTGTACTGGGCCGAACAGGAAATGGCCCACCGCGAGGCGCGCAATCTGGCCGCGCAGCAACTGGCCTTTCCGCACCCAGACTTTCGTCCCGGTCAGCGCCATCTGGCCGAATCGGTGTTCAAGGCGATCAGCACCGGTCGCTGTCTGATGGCGCAGGCCCCGACCGGGATCGGCAAAACCCTCGGCACGCTGTTTCCGATGCTCAAGGCTCTGGCGCCGCAGCAACTGGACAAGGTGTTCTTCCTCACCGCCAAGACACCCGGCCGCAAACTGGCGCTGGACGCCAGCCAGGTGTTGTTCGACCAATCGCCAACCTTGCCGTTGCGCGTATTGGAGATGGTCGCGCGGGACAAAGCCTGCGAACACCCGGACAAGGCATGCCACGGCGAATCCTGCCCGTTGGCCCAGGGCTTTTATGATCGCTTGCCCGCCGCCCGCGAAGCGGCCAGTCGCATCAACCTGCTCGATCAAGCCGCGATGCGTGAAGTCGCCGCGCAGCATACGGTGTGTCCGTATTACCTGAGTCAGGAGATGGCGCGCTGGGCTGACGTGTTGGTCGCCGACTACAACTATTACTTCGATTTCAGCGCATTGCTGTTCGGCCTGGCGCAGCTCAATCAGTGGAAAGTCGCCGTGTTGGCAGACGAGGCGCACAACCTCGTCGAGCGCGGCCGGCAGATGTACAGCGCCAGTCTCGATCAGGCCACGCTGGGCAGTGTGCGCAAAACCGCACCCGCACCGCTGAAGAATTCGCTGCAACGGGTCAATCGCGAGTGGAACGCGCTGCATGCGCCGCAACTGGCGGCTTATCAGGCCTACGACAAAGCCCCGGAAAAGCTCTTGCAGGCGATTTCCCTGTGTTGCGCAGCGATTGGCGATTACCTCAATGACCATCCGCAAGGTCTCGACAGCGGTTTGCAGAACTTCTATTTCGACTTGCTGCAATTTGGCCGGGTGGCGGAGCTGTACGACGAGCATTACCTGTTCGACATCAGCAAGCGCGACCTCGACCGCAAACGTCCGCTGTCGCAGCTGTGTTTGCGTAATGTGGTCCCGGCGGCGTTCATCGGTCCGCGCCTGAAGGCTGCGCGCAGCAGCGTGCTGTTTTCCGCGACCCTGAGCCCGCGCAACTATTACGCCGACTTGCTCGGTACGCCCGCCGATACCGTGTGGATCGACGTCGAATCACCGTTCAGCGCCGAGCAGTTGCAGGTGCAGATCGTCAGTCGCATCTCGACGCGCTTCAACCATCGCCAGGCATCGCTTGAACCGATCGTCGAGCTGATCGCCCGCCAGTTCAGCGAACGGCCGGGCAACTACCTGGCGTTCTTCAGCAGTTTCGATTACCTGCAACAAGTGGCAACGTTGCTGGCCGAGCGGCACCCGCACATCACCCTGTGGCAGCAATCGCGGGGCATGGTCGAAGGGGCGCGACAGGCGTTTCTCGATCAGTTCACCGCCGACAGCCAGGGCGTCGGCTTTGCGGTGCTGGGCGGTGCGTTTGGTGAAGGCATCGATTTGCCGGGCGCACGCTTGATCGGCGCATTCATCGCCACCCTTGGGCTGGCGCAGCTCAACCCGGTCAATGAACAACTGAAGCGGCGCATGGCGGCGATCTTTGGCGCCGGCTACGACTACACCTATCTCTATCCCGGCGTGCAGAAAGTGGTGCAGGCCGCCGGCCGGGTGATTCGCACCCGCGAAGATCGCGGGGTGGTGATGCTGATCGACGACCGCTTTGCCGAGAGCCGCGTCCAGCAACTGCTGCCGCGCTGGTGGGCGATCAATAATGAGGCGCCGGCTTCCCAATTCCCCGGATTGCCGCATACTTCCGCTCATGACAACGGCTGGTGAGTGTGATGAGCGATAACAACAAGTCCGCAGCGATCGAAGAGATGCGTTTCAGGCTTCTGATCGATGCGGTCGTCGACTACGCGATCTACATGATCGACCCCGACGGCATCATCACCAGTTGGAACTCCGGCGCCAAACGCTTCAAGGGTTATGAAGAGGCGGAAATTCTCGGTCAGCACTTTTCGCGGTTCTATACAGCCGATGATCGCGCAGCCGGATTGCCGCAACGGGCACTTGATACGGCGATCCGCGAAGGGCGATTCGAAGGCGAAGGCTGGCGCGTGCGCAAGGACGGCACCAACTTCTGGTCCCATGTGGTGATCGACCCGATCATTGACCCCAATGGCAAACTGCTGGGTTTCGCCAAGATCACTCGTGACCTCACCGATCGCAAGATGGCCGAGGAAACCCTCAAGCAGAGCGAGCAGCAGTTTCGTCTGCTGGTGCAGGGTGTAACCGACTATGCGATCTACATGCTCAGCCCCGAAGGTCGGGTGAGCAACTGGAACCAGGGCGCCCAGCGGATCAAAGGTTATCTGCCGGAAGAAATCATCGGTCAGCATTTTTCGATTTTCTACACCCCCGAGGACCGCGAGCGCGGCGAGCCGCAGCGGGCGCTGGCGATAGCCACCGAAACAGGCCGCTTCGAGAGTCGAAGCTGGCGTGTGCGCAAGGACGGTACGCAATTTCTGGCGCACGTGGTGGTCGATGCGATTCGCGGTGAAACCGGCACGTTGCTCGGTTTTGCCAAAATCACCCGCGACGTGACCGAAGCCCATCAGGCCCAGCAGTCGCTGGAAAAGACCCGCGAGGCGCTGGCCCAGGCGCAGAAGATGCAGGCGATCGGTCAGCTCAGTGGCGGCATAGCGCATGACTTCAACAACCTGCTGACGGTGATTCTCGGCAATCTGGAGATCGTCCAAAAACGCATTGGCGACGACCCGAAAATCATCCGCCTGTTGGAAAACGCCACTCAAGGCGCACTGCGCGGCGTGTCACTGACCCAGCGCATGCTGGCATTCGCCCGGCGTCAGGAGCTCAAGACCGAATCGGTGGACATACCGCAACTGGTGCAAGGCATTACCGGCCTGCTTCGCAGCTCGCTGGGCCCGGGCATTCGCATCGATACAGATTTTCCCGAAGACCTGGAGCCGGTGTTGGCGGACGTCAACCAACTTGAATTGGCGCTGCTCAACCTCGCTACCAACGCGCGCGACGCCATGCCCGAGGGCGGCAGCGTGACCATTGCTGCGCAACGCGAAGTCGTGCTTGAACTCGGTCATACGGAGTTGGCGGCGGGGCGTTACATTTGCCTGAGCATGACTGACACCGGCGACGGCATGGACGCGCAGACACTCGCTTCGGCCCGCGACCCGTTTTTCACCACCAAAGGCGTGGGCAAAGGCACTGGTCTGGGTTTGTCGATGGTGCATGGCTTCATTGAACAGCTCGGCGGCCGCTTTATCCTCAAAAGTGAAAAAGCCAACGGTACTACCGCCGAACTGTGGATTCCGGTGGCGGGCGAGGGCACAACGGCGAAGGCCTTGTTCCCGCCGGCCGCTCCGATCGTTGTACCGCGGCTAAGCGTGTTGGTGGTGGACGACGACTCGTTGGTGCTGACCAGCACCAGTCTGCTGCTCGAAGACCTCGGTCACCGCGTGGTCAGCGCAACCTCCGGCACTGAGGCGCTGGCGTTGTTTGACCGAGGCGAGGTCATCGACCTGATGATTACCGACATGGCCATGCCGCACATGAGCGGCGCGCAACTGGCCCACGCGGTGCGGGTGCTGAAACCTGATCTGCCGATCGTTCTGGCCACCGGTTACGCCGAGCGCCTGGAAGGCTTTGCCGCGCAGTTGCCGCGCCTGCCGAAACCGTTCACGCAGTTGAATCTTGTGGAGATCATTGCCCTGTCGATGAAATGAGCTTCGGGGATATTCGGCTGAACTAGTGTGAGGCAGGGGGTTTCTAAGTTTTTTACCTGCCCCGGAGCCCGCGTCTCGTGTCTCGCATATTGACCCACCCGACCGCTGAAGAAATCCAGACCGAACATGACGCCAAGATGTTCGGCTCACCCAAGGAACGTCTGGACTTCTATCGGCGCGAAATCCAGTACGAAACCAGCATTCTCGCCAATCGCACCGATGCCTATCTGGCGGCGCAATCGTTCCTGGTGATTGCCTTTGCTTCGTGCATGTCCAACCTTAACCCGGAATGGGGCAAGTTGTTTACCTTGGTGGTGCCACCGTTTCTGGCGCTGTTGGGGCTGCTCAGCTCGCTCAACGCCTGGCCTGGGATTCGCGCGGCGTACGACATCATCGACCACTGGCACTTCAAGCAGAGCCATTTGCTGCACAGCGAGCCTTTGATGGGCCTGGCGTATGACGAATCACCCCTGTTCAGCGAGACGGAGTCGAGCCACAAGGGCTACCGTAAATCGCTGTTGTTCTCGGTGCGCACGCCGTGGATTTTTGCCACGTTCTGGGTGATTTTGGGCAGTTATGCGGTGTTTATTCAGGTAACGAATCCTGGGGGCTAGGTTTTGGCTACCAGAGTCGAAGATCAACAGCCCTCACCTGAGTTCCACTCGGTATCGCACGTCGGTGTAACGCTTGAGAACAACACGGTCAGCCCCCTCCCTCGGGGAGAGGGCTAGGGTGAGGGGCTTTTCAGCTTACTCCGCCGTCTCCAACTCCCGACGCAACCCCTGCGAATTCTGCACCGACATCGGAATCGGCGGGAAATCCTCGTTCAGCACGCACAGATGCTCAATCGCATCGGCAAACTTCACATCGGCTTTTCGGCGTAAAGCCCGGTAGTGCTCAAACTGTTCGAGATCCAGCTGCCCGCTTTCGAGTAACTGATAAGCCGCGCGATTCAACGCGTGTGCTTCTTCGAACAATTGACGATTGCGTTCCAGGGCCAAAGCCCTGCAAGCCTTGATTTGCGCAGGAGTCGAGCATTCTTTCATGACCGTAACCTTAAATATCGGGATTCCTTTTCAGGGCGCGATGCCGCAGGGGAACCGAACCTGCCGTACCCCGTCGCAGGGTGCGGCAGGGAGTTAAGGTTGTGACCGTCGGCAGTTGCAGAGCGATCCATTTTTTTCATCACAACGTTCAGCAGTTATTGCCGGGAACGCTTTTTGCGCTGTTCATATCGCGCAAGGATCGGTTGCGTACTGATGCCATGCAGCAAAATGCTCAGCGCCACCACCGACAGCGTCAGGTCGGTACATAGCGTGGCCACCGAATCGCTCAGCCCATGATTCAAGGCATAAAACAGATAGAACAGGCTGCCGATCCCGCGTATGCCGAACCAGCCGATCAGCAACCGTTGCTGTCCCTGCAGCAAAGAACCCCACGGCATCAGCGCAACGCAAAGCGGGCGAATCAGGCAGAACAACACGCCGCCAACCAGTAACGCGCGCCAGTCCCAGTGTGCAATCAGCACAACACCCAACAGTGTGACGAGAAACACTTCCATCGCCCGTTCGACCAGGCCCCCGAACGACAACATGTCACCCATCATGATCCCGGCAGCAACCTGACTGTCTTCCATCCGTTCGGTATCGCCATGCACGGCATGCTGCGGTTCCGCATTCAGGTGACCGACTACCGGTTGCACCAGATGCTCGGCGGGCGGCTGGCTGGCACCGGTGGATTGAACTTCCACCTGACGCAGGCCCAGTCCCGCAGCAAATACCGACAGAAAGCCATAGCCACCGATGGCTTCGGCCACGACATAGGCCAGCGCGATCAATGCCAGCGCCAGATAGTCATTGGGGCTCAGGGTGCTGTCTTCGTTGTGGATGCGTAATGACAATGTCACGCGGCCGATGCCACGGCCCATCCAATAACCGGTCAGCAACCCGGCGGGTACAGCCCATAACACGCTGCGCAAGATCCAGTCCTGCCATAGTCCCGTGTTGCTATCGGCCTGCAGTAATACCAACCCGAGGATTACGAAAGGAAAAGCGATACCGTCATTCAGCCCGGCCTCGCCGGACAGGCCGAAGCGCACGCTGTCGACGTCCCTCGCATCGTTGACCTGGACCAGCGCCGCGAGCACCGGGTCGGTCGGCGCCAGAATCGCGCCGATCAGCAACGAGGGCCCCCATGCGAGTTGCAAGCCCCAATGCAGCAACAGGCAGACGCCCGCGATGGTCAGCACCATCACCGGGCCGGCCAGGCCGAACGCGATCCGCCAACGCTTGTCGCTTAGCGGCAGGCGCAGTTTCAATCCGCAGACAAACAAAGAAAAGAGCACCGCGACTTCCGTCAGGTGCTCCATCCACAACGAGGCGTCATCCAGCGACAGTTTCAGCAAATCCAGGCCACTGGGGCCAATTGCAACACCCAGCAACAAGCACACTGCCGAAGTGGTCACCGGCATCCAGCGCAAATAGGAGGAGGTCAGCGCCAGGGTCAGCAACACGGCGCCGAGCACGGCCACCCACACGGTAAAACTCATGATTCATCTCTCGTACTGGCCGGACCGGGCGTCGTGTTCGTTTTTCCCGCCGAATTCCCTGTAGGAACTGCCGCAGGCTGCGATCTTTTGATCTGGTCTTCTAGAGTCAAAAGATCGCAGCCTGCGGCAGCTCCTACACGGGACGGGGGCGGCACTGATCAGGGGCGAACGTCAGAGCATCGGTTTACCGCCGGTCACGCCATAGCGTTGGCCAGTGATGTAGCTGGCTTCGTCGGATGCCAGCAGAACGTAGATCGGCGCAACTTCCACCGGCTGGCCGGGACGCCCCAGCGGGGTATTGCCACCGAAGTTCTGCACTTCTTCATCAGGCATGGTCGAGACGATCAGAGGCGTCCAGATCGGCCCCGGCGCCACACAGTTCACGCGAATTTCCTTGGGCCCCAGCATCTGCGCCAGACCACCGGTGAAGTTGGCGATCGCACCTTTGGTGGTGGCGTAAGCCAGCAGGCTCGGCTTCGGCATGTCCGAATTGACTGAGCTGGTATTGATGATCGACGCACCGGGACGCATGTGTTTGATCGCTGCCTGACACAGGCGGAAAATCGCCGTGATGTTGACGTCGAAGGTCATCACCCATTCGTCATCGGGGATGTCTTCGAAGTTTTCGTGGGTCATCTGGAACGCGGCATTGTTGACCAGCACGTCGATGCGGCCGAAGTGTTCAATGGTTTGATCGACCAGTTCCTGGCAATGGGACTTTTGCGCGAGGTCGCCCGACAGCAACAGGCATTGGCGACCGGCCTGTTCGACCCAGCGTGCGGTTTCCTTCGCGTCTTCGTGTTCATTGAGGTAAGCGACGACAACGTCAGCGCCTTCACGGGCAAAGGCAATGGCTACAGCGCGGCCGATACCGCTGTCGCCGCCAGTGATCAGGGCGATCTTGCCGGCCAGTCGCCCCGAACCAACGTAACTTTGCTCGCCGCAATCAGGATACGGCTCCATTTTGCGTTGCGAACCGGGAACGGATTGGGCCTGCGCAGGGAAGGGTGGTTTTGGATAATCGGTCATCGTGGGTCTCCGAGTCTCATGGCGGGTATGGCCGGTTGACCCGGCAGGTTTGCCATGAGTTCGATCGGATTTGCGCTGACGGTTCTACATTGAGCAAAACCCAAGTCCCCCTGTAGGAGCTGTCGAGTGAAACGAGGCTGCGATCTTTTGATCTGTTTTTTAAGAGCAAGATCAAAACATCGCAGCGTGCCGCAGCTTCTACAGTTGCGGGTTACAGACCAAGCGCCGACAGTCCCGGATGATCATCCGGGCGACGGCCCAGCGGCCAGTGGAACTTGCGCTCGCTTTCCTGAATCGGCAGGTCGTTGATGCAGGCATAGCGCTGGAACATCAGACCGTTGTCGTCGAACTCCCAGTTCTCGTTCCCGTAGGAGCGGAACCAGTTGCCGGAATCGTCATGCCATTCGTAGGCATAGCGCACCGCAATGCGCGTGTCCGAGTAGGCCCAGAGTTCCTTGATCAGCCGGTAGTCCAGCTCTTTCGCCCATTTACGGGTGAGGAAGGCTTTGGCCTCTTCCCGGTTGTTGGCGAACTCGGCGCGGTTGCGCCATTTCGTCTCGAGGGTGTAGGCCAGCGAGACCCTCTCGGGATCGCGGGAATTCCAGCCGTCTTCGGCCAGGCGAACTTTCTCGATGGCCGATTCAAGGTTGAAGGGTGGCAATGGCGGACGTACCTGAGCTGCAGTAGACATGATCAGTCTCCCGATAGATTCAACGTTTAAACAACTTGTCTGGCCTATTAAGGCGTTACAGGTCCAATAACTTGCGCGCCATGCATTGCGCATTATCGGCGGCACTGTGATCACCCATCACAAGCGCTACGGTAATGGCGCCGTCAATCAGGATCAGCAGCTGTTTGGCCAGCAACTGCGGATCCTTGGCGCCATGTTCGGTACACAGCTCGCACACGTAGTCGAGCAGCTTCTGTTTGTGTTCTCTGGCGATCAGACGCACCGGATCTTGCGCGTCGCCGGTCTCGCCGCTGGTGTTGATGAAGGCGCAGCCGCGAAAGCCCTCCGAGGCGAACCAGCCCTTGAGCACGGTAAACAGGTTGAGCAGGCGATCGGCCGGCGTTTCGGCCTGATCGACAGCGCTCCGGTACCAGTGCATCCAGCGCACGTCGCGGCGTTGCAGGGCGGCAGCCACCAACTGATCTTTATTGGTGAAGTAGCGGTAGATGCTCTTTCTGGAGACGCCGGCGGTTTTCACCAGAAGATCCATGCCCGTGGCGGCGATGCCACTTCTATAGATCAGCTTTTCGGTGACATCCAGAATGATGTCGCAGGTTGAGGTGTCTGTGATTTCGTTCATGTGGCGAACAGTAGAACGGTCGTTCTTCATTGGCAAGTTGTTTTTAAAGTCAAAAGATCGCAGCCTTCGGCAGCTCCTGCACGGGGATTGTGAACACCTTGTAGGCGCTGCCGAAGGCCGCGATCTTTCGATCTCTTTACAGACCCTCACAAGACCCGCAGGGATCGATGGTGTAAGCTCTCGGGTTCTTCGGATTCGACCCATTGCGAGCCCTATGCCGTTGCTCTTCAAACGCTCTCTGCTGCCTAAACTGCGCAGCTTTCCGCTGACCGCCGAGGCCGTGACCATTTTGTCCGGCGCCGCCGAGTTCCGCCGTTGCCTGCTGGAGAAAATCGCTACGGCGACCCAGCGCATCTATGTCGTCGCGCTGTATTTGCAGCAAGACGAAGCCGGTCAGGAAATCCTCGATGCCTTGCACGCCGCCAAACTCGCGCGTCCCGAGCTGGAAATCGCCGTGGTGGTCGACTGGCTGCGCGCCCAGCGCGGGCTGATCGGTGCCGGCAAGCAGCCGGGCAATTCGGCGTGGTATCAGGAAATGACCCGCACCCACCAGAGCGAAGTGCCGGTCTACGGTGTACCGGTGCAAACCCGCGAACTGTTCGGCGTGCTGCATTTGAAGGGCTTCGTGATCGACGATTGCGTGGTCTACAGCGGCGCCAGCCTTAACAACGTTTACCTGCACAAGTTCGACAAGTACCGTTTCGACCGCTATCACGTCCTGCAGAGCCCTGAGCTGGGGGACTCGATGCATCACCTGGTCAAACATGGCCTGATCGAATCCAAAGCGGTGCATCGCCTCGACCTGCCGAATCTGCCGACCACTCGCAGCCTGCGTAACGACATCGGCGATCTGCGCAGCCGCCTCAAGCACGCGGCGTACGACACCAGTGCCGGCAGCACCGCCAGAGTAGGTTTGTCGGTCAGTCCATTGCTGGGCGTGGGCAAGAACAACCCGCTGAACCGGGCGATTCTCGAATTGATCGCCAGTGCGCAAAAGCAGCTGACCATTTGCACGCCTTACTTCAACCTGCCGCTAGGGGTGATCCGCGAGATCAACCGCGCGCTGGCCCGTGGCGTGAAGATCGACATTGTGGTTGGCGACAAGACCGCCAACGACTTCTACATCCCGCCGAGCGAGCCGTTCAGGGTGATCTCAGCGCTGCCGTACCTGTACGAGATCAGCCTGCGCCGCTTCGCCAAACGCCATCAGCGCAGCATCGACAGCGGTCAGTTGAACCTGCACCTGTGGCGTGACGGCGACAACACCTATCACCTCAAAGGCATGTGGATCGATCAGCGCTACACGCTGCTGACCGGCAACAACCTTAATCCACGGGCGTTCCGCCTGGACCTGGAAAATGCGTTGTTGATCGATGATCCCAAAGGCGAGTGGGTGGACCCGCGGGCGCAGGAACTGGAGGCAATCTTCCGCCATACCTCGCGGATTTCCAGCTTCCACGACCTGGAGACCTTGCCGGAATACCCGGCCGGGGTGGCGAAGTTTCTCAAGCGCGTGAGTCGGGTGCGGATAGAGCGGTTGCTTTACCGGATTCTGTAAATTGATCCGGATGATGCGGCGAGCCTGCTGACGTCATCGCTGGCAAGCCAGCTCCCACAGGTCTGGCCGGTGTTCACAAAATCCGTGAGCACTGCAAAACCCTGTGGGAGCTGGCTTGCCAGCGATGAGGCCCTGAAAAACGCTACAAAAACTCAGTTCAGCCCCAACTTCCCACGCAACGTGGAAAGATCTTCCGCCAAGGTATTCACCGGCCCGACCAGTGCCTTGCGGTCGTTATCCTTGACCTTGTCATACGTCTCAAACCCACCATCCTGGGTCTTGTACCTGGCCAGCACCTTGTTGACGGTGGCGAAGTTCTTGTCGACTTTCGCTATGAAAGCCTTGTCCTGCTGCTCGATCTGCGGACGGAACAAATCGACGATTTTCTTCGCGCCATCGATGTTGCCCTGGAAGTCATACAGGTCGGTGTGGCTGTAGCGATCTTCCTCACCGGAGATCTTTGTCGCGGCCACTTCTTCCAGCAGCGCAGCGGCACCGCCCACCACTTTTTCCGGCGGGAAGGTCAGGCCGGCCACGCGGGTTTGCAGGTCTTGCACGTCTTTGTTCAAGCCATCCGCCAATGCATCGAGGCCCTGGGTGCTCTTCTGCGCGAACAGCGAATATTCAATGCGGTGGAAACCGGTGAAATCTTCAGCCTTCACGCCTTTCTCGTGATCATCGACGCGAGAATCGATGGACGCATCGAGGTCACTAAACAACTCGGCAATCGGTTCGATCGACTCGTAGAAGACGCGGGTCGGTGCGTAGAGTTTTTGCGCGGTCGCCAGGTCGCCTTTCTTCACGGCGTCGGTGAATTGCTGGGTGTGGCTGGCCAGTTCATCGAGTTGTTCGGTGACGTAAATCTTGTAGTCCGACACCGGCCCGACCAGATCCAGCGGTGCTGTTGCGGCGAATGCCGACAGCGGGGTGTTGAGCAATCCGAGGGTCAGCAATAACGCGAGTGGCGTCTTTTTCATGGGGGCGGCTCCAGTGTTGAAGTTGTTTTATGCGGCTGTTTTGGGTTGTGTGGCGTTGAGCAGCGAGCGCCCGATAAAGTCCTTGTCGCCCGTCACACCCGGCAGGGTGAAGAAGTAACCGCCGCCGACCGGTTTGAGGTATTCCTCCAGCGGTTCGCCGTTGAGGCGTGTCTGCACGGTGATGAAGCCTTTTTCCAGATCGGCCTGGTAACAGATGAACAGCAGGCCCATGTCGAGTTGGCCGTTCTTGTTGACGCCATTGGAATAGTTGAACGGTCGACGCAAGATCAGGTTGGCCTGGCTGGCGGCTGTGCGCGGGTTGGCCAGGCGAATGTGCGCGTCGAGCCTGGTCAACTTGCCTTCCGGGTCTTTGCTGTAATCCGGGGCCTCGCTTTCGTGGTGACCTCCCATCGGCGCGCCAGTGTTCTTGGTCCGACCGAAAATGCTTTCCTGCTCCTGCAATGGCGTGCGATCCCAGCGTTCGACGAAGTTGCGGATGATCCGTACCGCTTGATAACTGCCGTGCGCCGCCCAGGCCGGTTCGTCGCTGCCCGGTTGCACCCACACCAGGCGATCCATGGCTTTATCGTCGTTGGAATCGGGGTTGGCCGAGCCATCACGGAAACCCAGGAAGTTACGCGCCGATTGCGCTGGCACACCGGGCTTGGCCGGGGCTTGCGGCGGCACGCTGCCTTCCTGTTTCCAGCGCACCAGCAACAGGTCCGGCAGGTTCTTGACGATGTCGCGCAGGGCGTAGATGTTGGTGTCGGCGGTGTTGGCGCAGAACTGCAGACTCAAATCGCCATGGCAGCAATCGGCCTCCAGCGCATCGTTGGGGAAACCGACCATGCGTTGCAGACGTTTGGGTTTGGCGTCCGCCAGGCCGAAGCGTTCATCGAACAGCGATTCACCCACCGACACGGTGATGGTCAGGTTGTCCGGGGTGACGACCGGGCCGAGGATGCCGGAGTCTGGCGGCGGCAGTTTCGGATCGATCTGCGCGACCGGACCGCCCGTCATCAAGAAGGCGATGCGCTCGTTGAGCGTGCGGAACAGTCGCTCGAGATCTTCGCGATCGCTGGCCAACACATCGAACGCCACCAACATGCCCGACGCCGGGCGAGGGGTGACGATGCCGGTTTGATGCACACCGTGGAAATCGTGACGGTCTTCGGTCTTGTCGCTGCTCGGTGCTTCGGTGACTTGCGCAGGTGCAGCCGCCATAACCGGGCAGCTCAGGGCCGATCCGGCCAGCGCGACACCGGCAGCGCCCATGCCCATCAGGACACGGCGGCGTTGCAGGTTGAGTTGTTCTGAATCTTTCATCGGTACGAGTCTTCTGCTTACAGGCCGGAGAGGCCAAGGGCTGGATCGATGCCATCAAGTGCGTCGGCCAGAGCCTGAGCCTTGTCGGCGATCTGCTTGCGTTGCGCGCCGCTGAGGGCGTCGTAGCTGGCGTAGCCGTCCTTGACCTTGTAGCTGTTCAGTTCGTTGTCGAAGTCGGCCAGCGTCTGGTCGATTTTCGGCAACAGATCCGCCGCCGACTTGCTCAACATCGGCCGCAGCAGATCGACCACTTTGTGTGCGGTTTGCAGATTGGCGGCGAAACCGTTGAGGTCGCTGTGGCTGTAGCGTTCTTCTTCACCGCTGGCGGCACGCACGTCGGCGAGGGTGTTGAGGTTGCGCACGACGATGTTGACTAGTTGCTCCGGCGGCAACGATTGCGCGAGCAGTTGCTGTTTCAGCGTGGTGACGTCGCTCACCAGACGCAGGGCGACGACGGCGAGATCATCGAGTCGGCGTTGCTGGAACAGCGCGTATTCGATGCGGTGGAAACCGACGAACGCTGGGTCCTGCTCGCGCTTCTCAAAGTAATCGGCGCGCGCATTGATCCGGTTGTCCAGTTCGGCCAGTCGCTGAGCCGCCGGGGCCAAGCGTTGATACGCCGCCCGCGCCGGCAGGTACAACGCCTGCGCCTGACTCAAGTCACCGCTGGCAATCGCCTGATTGAGCGCGGTCGTGGTTTTGATCAACGCGCTGCCCTGGCTGGCCAGATACACACGGAATTCCGACAGCGGCCCGATGAACGCCACCAGCGACGGCTTGGCTTTGGCGGCGGCGTCAGAAGCGGCGGTCGGTGTCACATGCAGGGTGCCGCGCGGGTTGCTCAGCAGGCCGCAAGTGATGGCGTAGTCACCGGGTTGCAGGTTGGCATTGATCACCTGGCTCAGGCCCGGGGCGATGTTTTCACGCTCTTCGACCACCAGCACGCCGTCGAGGATTTCCCATTCCACCGCCCGTTCGGAGCGGTTGACGATACGGAAACTGGCGCGACCGGCCGGGACTGTCAGGGCGTTCGGCTCGCAATTGCCCGGATGAATGTTGACCACCACTTCATCGTGGTTGTGCTGACGCTTGGCCGCGGCCATTTTCGAGGCGTACCAGAACAGGCCACCGGCGGCGATCATCACGATCACCGAACCGGCCAGCGCCCAACGCAAGGCACGGGGAGGCGAGGCCTGAGGAGTATTAGGCTTTGACATGAGTGCCCTTATTGGCTGGAAGCAGAAGACGATTGCGCGACAGGCTTGGGCGCGGGCAGAAAGAACATCACCAGCGCCAGCAGCAGATAGATCAGGTACGCGCCAAGGGTGCTGACCGTCGGCGCATCCTGATAACCGAACATGCCGGCCAGCACCGAGCCCAGCGGGCCATCCATCGGCAGTGTCGCGCTGAAATCGAAGAGCACGGTTTGCAGGTGATTCCACACGCCGGCTTCATGCAGGGCTTGCACCGAATTGGCGAGAATCCCCGCGGCCACGACCAAAATGAACAACCCGGTCCACTTGAAAAATGCCGAGAGGTTGAGGCGCATGCTGCCGCTGTAGATGAGAAAGCCAACGATGATCGCCAGAATCAGGCCGAGCAGGGCGCCAATCGGCGCGCCCGGGCCTTCGCTCTGCTGGAACACTGCGAGCAAAAAGAACACGGTTTCCAGACCCTCTCGCGCCACGGCGAAGAAGACCATGGCGATTAGCGCAATCACCTGATGTCTGGACGAGGTCAGCGCCTGATCCAGCGAGGCGTGCAGCGAATGCTTGATCGACCGTGCGACCTTGCGCATCCAGAACACCATCGAACTGAGGATCGCCACGGCCGCCAACCCGACCACGCCTTCGAACAGTTCCTGCTGCTTTTGCGGGAATTCGGCGCTGACCAGTTCCAGGCCACCGCCGACCAGCAATGCCAGGGCTGCCGCGAGAAAAACACCGATCCACACGGCGGGCATCCATTCGCCGCGGCCGGTCTGTTGCAGGTAGCTGGCGATAATGCCAACGATCAACGCGGCTTCAATGCCTTCGCGCAGCATGATCAGAAAGGGAACGAGCATTCGGTATCCGCGGTGATTTAGATAGGAAGCTAAGTTGTAACATAATGACACTCATTCTCATATGGTAATCATTGACAAGAACCTGAACGCAAGCTGAACAACATGACGTTATGTTCAGCACAAAACCCTGTGGGAGCAGGCTTGCCCGCGATGGCGTTCTGTCAGTGAACAGAAATGCCAGCTGTTCCATTGCAATCGCGGGCAAGCCCGCTCCCACAGGGTTTGCATTGTTTTCGGGCCAGCAACGCGCGGGTGGCTGCGGTAAGATGCCGGTCACTCAAAAACAACAAGGTCTGCCGCGTTCCATGTCGGAAAAAGACACCATCGCCGTGCAACTGGTGCGTGAAGCGCTGCTGCAAAGTTGTGCCCCGGGCGTGGCCAGGGAAGAACTGTTGAACAAGGTCGGCATTGCCCCGGCCTTGCTGGAAACCGGCGAGGGCCGGGTGCCGGCATCGCAATATGCGAAGCTCTGGCGTCTGTTGGCTCGGCGGGGGGATGACGAGTTCTTCGGCATGGACCCGCGCAAGCTCAAGTCCGGTAGTCTGGAGTTCCTTTGCCGCAGCGCCATGGCACAACCAACGCTGGCGGCCGGTTTGAGCACGGGCCTGAGTTTCCTGTCGTTGATGCTTGAGCGCCTGCCGGCGCAACTGGTGCATCAGCAGAGTCTTGCGGAGATTGTCCTGCTTGAAGACGATCCGGAACCACGCCGCGCGTTTACCTACTTCACCTATTGGATGATCGTCCACGGCGTGGCCTGCTGGCTGGCGGGGCGGCGGATTCCGATCCTGGCCATCGAACTGCGCTGCCCGGCGCCGGACTTTACCGATGACTACCGGGTGATGTTCTCGGACAACCTGCGCTTTGATCGGCCACGCACGCGGATGATCTTTTCCGCCGATTGCCTCGATCTGCCGATCAAACGTTCCGCCGAGGAGCTCAAGCGCTTTCTGGCTCACGCGCCGGCCAACATTCTGGTCAAGTACCGCGACCCGCAGAGCCTGGCCAGCCGGATCAAACACGATTTGCGTCAGTTGCCTGCCGAGCAGTGGCCGGAAACCGAACCGTTGGCCCAGCAGCTGTGCATGTCGGCCTCGACGTTGCGCCGTCGTCTGGCCGAGGAAGGGCAGACGTATCAGGGCCTCAAGGACAGCGTGCGCAAGGAATTGGCGATTGTCTGGCTGGCCGAGCCTTCGATCAGCTTTGTCGAGATCGCCAGCCGCTTGGGGTTTGCCGATGCGAGTTCGTTCTACAAGGCGTTTCGCAAGTGGTCGGGGTCGAATCCGGGGCATTACCGGACGTTGATCCTTAACGAAGCCGTCTGATCCGAATTTCATGCTGGCTGATCTGGCCCCTTCGCGAGCAGGCTCGCTCCCACAGGGTGAACGCATTTCAAATGTGGGAGCGAGCCTGCTCGCGAAGGCGGCAATCCTGGCGGCACATCTCTTGAACCCTGGCCAAACCAGTCAGCCACTTTGATGGCTTTGACCATTGCCCCAAGCCCCTGACAGCGCGACTATCCCTCTGTTGTTTACGGTTCCCAGCCTAATAAAAACACAGAGGGATTCTGGCAATGCGCGACTACTTGTCTGCCACCGAACAGTTCAACTATCAGCACACTGTGGATGCCGCGCTCAGCGGCTCGCTTGAGGCGCTCAACGCCTGCGTCGAATGTTGCGACCGCCATGCATTGCCGGGGCGCATCGCGCTGTTCTGGGAAGGTCGCGATGGCGCCAGCGCGACGTACACTTTCAGCGACTTGCAGGACAAAGCCGCGCGATTCGCCAATTTCCTCCTCGCCCAAGGCGTGCGCAAGGGTGACAAGGTCGCCGGTCTGCTGCCACGCAATATCGAATTGCTCATCACCGTTTTCGCCACCTGGCGCATCGGCGCGGTCTATCAACCGCTGTTCACCGCGTTCGGCCCGAAGGCCCTCGAACATCGACTGAACAGCTCCGGCGCCAAAGTCGTGGTGACCGACGCCGTCAACCGGCCGAAACTCACTGAAGTTGCCGACTGCCCGACGCTGGTCACGGTCGGCGGCGCCAAGGGCCAGGGCATTGTCCGTGGTGATTTCAGTTTCTGGGCTGAACTGGCCAATTATTCCAACGTCTGCGAACCCGTGCTGCTGAGCGGCGAAGACCCGTTCCTGCTGATGTTTACCTCGGGCACCACCGGCCCGGCGAAAGCGCTGTCGGTACCGCTCAAGGCGATCGTCGCGTTCCAGAGCTACACCCGTGATGCGGTGGATCTGCGCCCGGAAGATGCATTCTGGAACGTCGCCGATCCGGGTTGGGCCTATGGCATCTATTTCGGTGTCACCGGCCCGTTGGCAATGGGGCATCCGATCACTTTCTACGATGGCCCGTTCACCCTCGAAAGCACCTGCCGGGTGATCAACAAGTACGGAATCACCAACCTCACCGGTTCGCCGACGGCTTATCGTCTGCTGATTGCCGGCGGTAACGAGTTCGCCAGGTCAATCAAGGGCAAGCTGCGGATCGTCAGTAGCGCGGGCGAACCGCTGAACCCGGAAGTGATCCGCTGGTTCGCTGACAACCTTGATGTGGTCATCCACGACCATTACGGCCAGACCGAACTGGGCATGGTGCTGTGTAACCACCACGGCCTCGACCATGCGGTTCACGTTGGCGCCGCCGGTTTCGCCTCGCCGGGTCATCGCATTGTGGTGCTCGACGAGCAGCACCAGGAACTGGGCGTCGGTCAGCCGGGCATCCTCGCCATCGACCGTGCCAACTCGCCGATGTGCTGGTTTGGCGGCTATGAAGGCGCACCGACCAAAGCCTTCGTCGGCGATTACTACCTGAGTGGCGACACCGTGGAGTGGAATCCGGATGGCAGCATCAGTTTCGTCGGCCGCAGCGACGACGTGATTACCACGTCTGGCTACCGCGTCGGCCCATTCGACGTCGAAAGCGCGTTGATCGAACATCCGGCCGTGGTCGAGGCCGCGGTGGTCGGCAAACCCGATCCGGAGCGCACCGAACTGGTCAAAGCCTTCGTGGTGCTCAGCGCGCAATACCGCGCGGCACCAGAGTTGGCCGAAGAACTTCGCCAGCACGTACGCAAACGTCTGGCCGCGCATTCGTACCCGCGTGAAATCGAATTTGTCAGCGAATTGCCCAAGACCCCGAGCGGCAAATTGCAGCGCTTTATCTTGCGCAACCAGGAAATCGCCAAGGCTCAAGAGGCCGCGGCGCACAACGTTTCAGCTTGAATCGAAGGAAACAGTCATGCAGATCGAGAACAAGGTTTTTATCGTCACTGGCGGCGCTTCCGGCCTGGGTGCAGCCACCGCTGAATTGCTGGTGAGTGCCGGCGCCAAAGTGATGCTGGTGGACATGAACGCCGAAGCGGTTGCCGCGCAGGCCCAACGCCTGGGTGCGCAAAGCGTCGTCGCCGACATCAGTAATGAAGCCGCCGCCGAAGCCGCCATAAAAGCGACCGTCACTGCATTCGGCAGCCTCAATGGTCTGGTCAACTGCGCCGGCATCGTCCGGGGCGAGAAGATCCTTGGCAAGAACGGCCCGCACGTATTGTCCAGTTTTGCCCAGGTGATCAACGTCAACCTGATCGGCAGCTTCAACATGTTGCGCCTGGCCGCTGCGGCGATTGCCGAGAGCGAGGCCAATGCCGATGGCGAGCGCGGCGTGATCATCAACACCGCCTCGGTAGCGGCGTTCGACGGCCAGATTGGTCAGGCCGCGTATGCAGCGTCAAAAGGCGCCATCGCCAGCCTGACCCTGCCGGCCGCACGTGAGCTGGCGCGCTTCGGCATCCGCGTGATGACCATCGCCCCGGGCATTTTTGAAACGCCGATGATGGCCGGCATGACCCCGGAAGTCCGCGACTCGCTGGCGGCCGGCGTACCGTTCCCGCCGCGTCTGGGCAAGCCTGCCGAGTACGCCGCGCTGGTTCGGCATATCATCGAAAACAGCATGCTCAACGGTGAGGTGATCCGTCTCGACGGCGCCTTGCGCATGGCCGCCAGGTAAGGAGGATTTGTCATGACTATTTCCAACGATCCGATTGTTATCGTCAGCGCCGTTCGCACCCCGATGGGCGGCTTTCAGGGCGAACTGAAAAGCCTCACCGCGCCGCAACTCGGCGCCGCCGCCATCAAGGCCGCGGTTGAACGCGCCGGTGTCGCCAGCGATGCAGTCGATGAAGTGCTGTTCGGTTGCGTATTGCCTGCGGGCCTCGGCCAGGCCCCTGCGCGGCAAGCAGCGCTGGGCGCCGGGCTGGATAAATCGACCCGTTGTACCACCGTCAACAAGATGTGCGGCTCGGGCATGGAAACCACCATCCTGGCCCACGACATGCTGGTCGCTGGCAGCGCCGATGTGGTGATCGCCGGCGGCATGGAAAGCATGTCCAACTCGCCGTATCTGCTGGATCGTGCCCGCGCCGGTTACCGCATGGGCCACGGCCGGGTGCTGGATTCGATGTTCCTCGACGGTCTCGAAGACGCCTACGACAAGGGGCGCCTGATGGGCACCTTCGCCGAGGAGTGCGCCGACACCAATGAATTCAGCCGTGAAGAGCAGGACGCCTTCGCCATCACCTCGACCACGCGCGCGCAACAGGCGATCAAGGACGGCCGCTTCAAGGACGAAATCGTCCCGCTGACCGTGACCGTCGGCAAAGAGCAGGTGCTGATCAGCAATGACGAACAGCCGCCGAAAGCCAAACTGGACAAGGTCGCTTCGCTGAAACCGGCGTTCCGCGAAGGCGGGACGGTGACGGCGGCGAACTCCAGTTCGATTTCTGACGGCGCAGCGGCGCTGGTGCTGATGCGTCAGTCGCAGGCGCAGAAACTTGGTTTGAAACCGCTGGCGGTCATTCACGGTCACTCGGCGTTCGCTGATACCCCGGGACTGTTTCCGGTGGCACCGATCGGGGCGATCAACAAACTGGTGAAGAAGACCGGCTGGTCGCTGGCCGAGGTTGACCTGTTTGAAGTCAACGAGGCGTTTGCCGTGGTTGCGATGGCGGCGATGAAGCATCTCGATATCCCGCACGAGAAGCTGAATATCCACGGCGGTGCCTGTGCGCTGGGCCATCCGATCGGTGCGTCGGGTGCGCGGATTCTGGTGACGTTGCTCTCGGCGTTGCGCCAGAACAATCTGAAACGCGGCATCGCGGCCATCTGCATTGGTGGCGGCGAAGCAACGGCCATGGCCGTGGAATGCGTTTACTGAAGTTGACACCTGACCCTGTGGGAGCGGGCTTGCCCGCGATGGCGGTGGGTCATACAGCCAATATTTTGATTGACACGGCCTCATCGCGGGCAAGCCCGCTCCCACAGGGTTTTGCGTAGCAAACCGGATTTAAGGACTCACCATGATCCCCAACGAAGACCAACAACAGATCCGCGACATGGCCCGGCAGTTTGCCGAGGAACGGCTGAAACCGTTCGCCGCCGAGTGGGATCGCGAGCACCGCTTTCCCAAGGAAGCCATTGGCGAGATGGCCGAGCTGGGCTTTTTCGGCATGCTCGTGCCGGAGCAGTGGGGCGGTTGCGACACCGGTTACCTGGCCTACGCCATGGCGCTGGAAGAAATCGCCGCCGGCGACGGTGCCTGCTCGACGATCATGAGCGTGCACAACTCGGTGGGTTGCGTGCCGATCCTCAAGTTCGGCAACGACGATCAACGCGAGCGTTTTCTCAAGCCATTGGCCAGCGGCGCCATGCTTGGGGCTTTTGCACTGACCGAACCGCAGGCCGGTTCCGACGCCAGCAGCCTGAAGACCCGCGCACGCCTGGAAGGCGATCATTACGTGCTGAACGGCTGCAAACAGTTCATCACCTCCGGGCAAAACGCCGGGATCGTGATCGTCTTTGCGGTGACCGATCCAGGTGCCGGCAAACGCGGGATCAGCGCGTTTATCGTGCCGACCGACTCGCCGGGCTACAAAGTTGCCCGCGTCGAAGACAAGCTCGGCCAGCACGCCTCGGACACTTGCCAGATTCTCTTCGAAGACGTCAAAGTGCCGGTCGCCAACCGGTTGGGTGAGGAGGGCGAAGGTTACAAAATCGCCTTGGCCAACCTCGAAGGTGGCCGCGTCGGTATCGCCTCGCAATCGGTGGGCATGGCCCGCGCAGCATTCGAAGCGGCGCGCGATTACGCCCGTGACCGCGACACGTTCGGCAAGCCGATCATCGAGCACCAGGCCGTTGCTTTTCGCCTCGCCGACATGGCGACGCAAATCGCCGTCGCCCGGCAAATGGTGCATTACGCGGCAGCGCTGCGTGACAGCGGTCAACCGACGCTGGTTGAAGCGTCCATGGCCAAACTGTTCGCCTCGGAGATGGCCGAGAAAGTCTGCTCGATGGCTTTGCAGACGCTCGGCGGTTACGGTTATCTCAACGATTTCCCGCTGGAGCGCATCTACCGCGACGTGCGCGTCTGCCAGATCTACGAAGGCACCAGCGATATTCAGCGCATGGTTATTTCGCGCAATCTTTGACCAGGAATTTTATCCATGACTTACGAAACGATTCTGCTGGAAAATCACGGCCGCGTTGGCTTGATCACTCTCAACCGGCCACAGGCGCTCAACGCGCTGAACGCGCAACTGGTCAGCGAAGTGAACCAGGCGCTTGATGCGCTGGAAGCGGATGGCAACATCGGTTGCATCGTCATCACCGGCTCAAAAAAGGCTTTCGCTGCCGGTGCCGACATCAAGGAAATGGCAGAGCTTACTTATCCGCAGATCTACATGGACGACCTGTTCAGCGACAGTGATCGCGTTGCCAACCGCCGCAAACCGATCATCGCCGCCGTTAATGGCTTTGCTCTCGGCGGTGGCTGTGAGCTGGCGTTGATGTGCGACTTTATCCTGGCCGGCGACAACGCCAAATTCGGTCAGCCGGAAATCAACCTCGGCGTGCTGCCGGGCATGGGCGGCACACAACGTCTGACTCGCGCCGTGGGCAAAGCCAAAGCCATGGAAATGTGCCTGAGCGGGCGTTTGATCGACGCGGTTGAGGCTGAACGTTGCGGCATCGTCGCGCGGATCGTGCCGAGTGATGAATTGCTCGATGAAGCGTTGAAGGTCGCCGCAGTGATCGCCAGCAAATCATTGCCGATTGCGATGATGATCAAGGAAAGCGTCAACCGCGCCTTTGAGGTCAATTTGACGGAGGGTGTGCGGTTTGAGCGCCGGGTGTTCCATGCGGCGTTTGCGACGCAGGATCAGAAGGAAGGCATGGCAGCGTTTGTGGCCAAGCGGACGCCTGAGTTCAAGGGTAAGTAATTCGCGAACTTGACTGGCCTGCTGGCGATGCTTTTAGAAGATCAAAAGATCGCAGCCTGCGGCAGCTCCTACACGGGAATATGTGTTTCCTTGTAGGAGCTGCCGCAGGCTGCGATCTTTTGCTTTTAGAGCTGGTAGTTCTTCAATTCCCGAGCGATCACCATCCGCTGAATCTCGCTCGAGCCTTCATAAATCTGGGTAATCCGCGCATCGCGGTAATACTTCTCGACCGGATAATCTTCCAGATAGCCATACCCGCCATGAATCTGAATCGCCGACGAGCAAACCTTCTCGGCCATCTCGGACGCAAACAGCTTGGCCTGTGAGGCCTCTGACAAACACGGTTTGCCCGCCGTGCGCAGACGCGCCGCATGCAAAATCATCAACCGCGCCGCGTTCAATTGCATGTGCATGTCGGCCAGCAGATTGGCGATGCTCTGGTGCTCGTTGATCGGCTTGCCGAACTGCACTCGGTCCCGCGAATAAACCAACGCTGCTTCAAACGCCGCGCGGGCAATCCCCAACGCTTGCGCGGCAATTCCGATGCGTCCGCCCTCAAGGTTGGACAGGGCAATCGCCAGACCCTTGCCGCGCTCGCCAAGCAGATTGGCCTCGGGAATGCTGCAGTTGTTCAGCGTCACCGCACAGGTGTCGGAAGCGCGGATGCCCATTTTGTGTTCGGTGCGATCGACGATGAAGCCCGGTGTATCGGTGGGCACCAGAAACGCCGAAATGCCTTTCTTGCCCAGATCCGGGTCGGTCACCGCAAACACGATCGCCAGTTTCGCCCGTTTGCCATTGCTGACAAATTGCTTGGCGCCGTTGATCACCCACTGGCCATCGCGCAGCTCGGCGCGAGTGCGCAGGTTGTGCGCTTCGGAACCGGCCTGCGGTTCGGTCAGGCAGAAGCAGCCGATCACCGCGCCGCTGGCCAGATCCGCCAGCCAGGTCTGTTTCTGCTCGTCGCTGCCGTAGTTCATCACCGGGCCGCAACCCACCGAGTTGTGGATGCTCATGAACGCGCCAGTGGCGCCATCGCCGGCGGAAATTTCTTCCACGGCCAGCGCATAAGCGACGTAGTCGACGTAGGTCCCGCCCCATTCTTCGGGCACGACCATGCCCAGCAGACCCAACTCGCCCATCTTCGCCACGAGGGCGTCGTCGATCCAGCCAGCCTTTTCCCAGGCTTGCGCATGAGGCGCGATTTCGCCGCGGGCAAAGTCCCGGGCCATGTCGCGGATCATCACTTGTTCTTCAGTCAGTTCGAGATCGTGCATGGCTCAGCTCCCGCTCTCAGCAAAACCGTGGAAGAAACTCGCCACTTGCGCAGCGTCCAGCACGGCGAGGTTCGGCGGGTTCCAGCGAGGTGTCTTGTCTTTGTCGATCAGCAGGGCGCGCACGCCTTCGATCAGGTCACCGCGGGCGAACCACTGACGATCCAGATGCAGTTCGAGGGCGAAGCACTGTTCCAGGCTCAAGTGCCGGCCACGACGGAGCATTTCCAGCGTAACGGCCATGGCCAGCGGCGAGCGGGTTTCCAGCAGATCAGCCGTGGTGGTCGCCCATTCATGGCTGTTGGCAACGGTGACGGCGCGCAGTTGCTCGACCATGCTTGGCACGTCCGGCAGCGCGAAGAAGTGGTCGATGGCCGGACGCAAGGCTTCGAGCGGCGCATCGGGCAGGGTTTGCACAGCGTGTTTGGCCAACAGGTTTTGCAGCGACTTGAGCGGTGTGTCCTGCCATTCCATCTGATCGAGTTTTTCATCGAGGGTGGCCAGTTTGCTGCTGTCCAGATACCAGTCGGCGAGCCCGCAATACAACGCATCGGCAGCGCGGATCTGCACGCCGCTGACGCCCAGGTATATCCCCAACTCGCCGGGAATGCGCGGCAGGAAATAGCTGCCACCGACATCCGGAAAATAACCGATGGCCACTTCCGGCATCGCCAGTCGGCTCTTTTCGGTGACCACGCGCAGATCGGCGCCTTGCACCAGACCCATACCGCCACCGAGGACGAATCCGTCCATCAGCGCCAGCACCGGTTTGCGGTAGTGGTGAATCGTCAGGTCGAGGGCGTATTCCTCGACGAAAAAATCTTCGTGCAGCGTGTCGCCGCTCTTGTAACTGTCGTAAAGCGAACGAATGTCGCCGCCAGCGCAGAAGGCTTTGTCACCGGCACCGCGCAGGACAACGGCGTGCACATCGGCGTCGCTCGCCCAGGCGTCGAGCCGCTGTTGCAGCAGGCGAACCATGTCGAGGGTAATGGCGTTGAGGCCGGTAGGGCGGTTGAGGGTCAGGTGACCGATGTGGTTGCGAACCTCGGCCAGCACTTCGTTTTGCGTGGCATCCATGGACAGAGTCCGCGGGGATGAAGCCTGAGCAGTCATCACTAACTCCCTGCTTTTATTGTCTTTATTCGAGAAGCTCGCGCGCGAGCGTTAACGGATCGTAACAGTGCAAATTTGCCCTGTACAACGAGGATATCTGCAGGGGCTGTGTGCATTTTTACATCAGGTGATGGAATGCAATGACAGTGTAGGAGCCTTCGGCAGCGCCTACACAGAAGTGTGGGGATTCAGGACGGGCGGGTGAAAACTTCACCAATGCTGCGCCGTTTGGCATGCAGTTCACTGGCGTGGATCAATTGCTCCAGGTCTTCAGGCGTGATGTCGATGAACGCCTCCATGTCAGCCAGCGCCAGTTTCAGGTCTTGAGCAGTGATCGCCTGGCTATCGACCGGGGCAACCACCGGCGCAGGTTCGGCGGGGCGTTTTGGGTAACGGATGCGCGTCAGGTTGTTGTAGGCCAAGGCACTGGCCAACATGCACGCAGCCCCCAACATCACTGGCTCCATGGCTTTCCAGTCCATGGCGATGGTCGCGGGATCGGCCAGCACTAACGTCAACGCCAACGCGCCGGCCGGTGGGTGCAGGCAACGCAACCAACACATCAGAATCAACGCGATGCCCGCCGCCAGACACGCGCTGCCGAGTGTTCGGCCGAGCACATGGGCGACCAGCAATGCCACGACGCCGGCACACAGATAGCCGCCCAGAATCGACCAGGGCTGGGCGAGGGCGCCGGACGATACGGCGAACAGCAGCACCGCCGACGCGCCCAACGGGCCGATCAGGTGATAAGCGACTTCATGCCCGAATACCTGGGCGCACAACCACACGCTGAACAGCGTGCCCAGTGCCATGCCGATAGCGGCGCGGCTCCATTCGGTGGGGCGAGTGTTGATGGCGGCGGGCAACCAGCGAGCGAGCATGTGAAACCGATCCTTGCAAAAATCCGGGCAAAAAAAAGGACTTGTCCGGCAAATCCGGAAAGCCCTCGAAGTGTTCCAACATTGGGGGAGGAACGCGCACAGTTTGCCGATCAATCTCGATGCTGACAAATTCATATTAATGCAGTTTTAGTGCATTACTTTTGCATTGAAGCGACCCTGCGCCCGCTGACAAAACACAGATAGCCGCCCAGCGCCGCGAGACCACTAAGGGCGTAAAACATGCTCGGTGCCGGTGTGTGCATCAGCAGGAACCCGCACATTACCGGGCTTACAGCACCGCCCAGTGCCGCCAGATTCTGTGCGCCGTAGTAGCTGCCGCGTAGTTCTTCCGGGGCCAGGGTGTCGACGAAGAGGAAATCCGCCGGGTAAATGATCATCTCGCCCAGAGTGAAGATGAACATCGCCACGCACCAGCCGACGAGGCTGTCGGCGACACTGAAGCCGATCAGCCCGACGATGAACAGCGCGGTGCCCCCGGCAATCCAGTACCGCAGGTGCTCGCGCTTGAGGAACCGGCCGATCTGATATTGCAGCAGGATCACTGTGATCGCGTTGCAGGCGAGCAGGGCGGCCATGGTGTCCAGCGTCTGTTGTTGAGTGTGGGTCACCAGCAGGTACTGCGACAGGTACAAGGTGAAACGCCCGTGGACCAACGTACTGAGCAGGCAGCCGAGGGTGAACAGGACCATCGTGCGGTCGTTTTTCAGGATGATAAGGGTATTCAGAAAGCTTTGCGGCTGGCCGAGCGGCGATATCGGGCTCACCTTCCTGGCGACGCCGAGCAGCAAAAACACACTGGCGCAGGCGATCGCACCGGCGACGATAAACGGCGCGCCAGGCTGAATACCGGCGATTACCACGCCGATCATCGGGCCGACGGCGTAACCGATGTTGGTCAGCGTGTAGTTCAGGGAAAACGCCTTGACCCGCTGACCGATGGGCAGGTTCTCGCTGAGGATCGCCTTGGAGCAGATCAGGAACAGCGCCGAGGCGGTTTCGCTGATGATCAGCACCAGCGTGACCAGATACAGATTCTGCGCGAAGGTCAGCAGGATCAGTCCGATGCCGCTCGAGAGCATGGTAAGGATCAGCAACTGGCGCTTGTCCAGGCGATCGATGATGTAACCGCCATACAGCGACAGCAGCGTGGCACTGAACACCGCAATGCCCAGCAGCAGCCCGACGTCCTGGGGGTTGAGGCCGAGTTTGTTGCTGAGGAACAAGGTCAGCAATGGGCTGATCAGGGCACGGCTGATAACGACTGTCAGCGAGCTGATCATCAGCCGGCGGATCAGGGGCGAGTAGGTGGCCACGAAGAGGTCAATGTCCTTATTTCAGATGCACAAGCGGGCGTCGCCATCCTCGCCGGGTCGCAGTCACCGGTCAACCTGACACAACAAAATTCCCTCTGTAGGAGCTGCCGAAGGCTGCGATCTTTTGATCTTGATTGTTAAGAAACAGGATCAAAAGATCGCAGCCTCGGCAGCTCCTACACAGAGCTCAGAGGTCGCAATAACCGGTCAGGCGACGTCGGACGCGCGCGGCCATTGCTGCAGCGAGATCGGCAATTTGCGCGACTCGCCACGGCCCATCGGAAAGTACTGGAAGCCATTGCGCGCCAGGCGTTCGGCGTCGTACAGGTTGCGACCGTCGAAGATCACCGGGGTGTTGAGGCGCTGCTTGATCAAGTCGAAATCCGGCGCCTTGAACTGCTGCCACTCGGTACAGATGATCAGCGCGTCGGCGCCGGGCAATACCGACTCAGGCGTGCCCATCAACATCAGTTTTGCTTCGTCCGGGTAGAGGTTCTGGGTTTCCTGCATGGCTTCGGGGTCGAACGCGCGCACGCTGGCGCCGGCGGCCCACAGTTCTTCCAGCAAGACCCGGCTCGGCGCATCGCGCATGTCGTCGGTGTTGGGTTTGAAGGCCAGGCCCCACAGGGCGAAAGTCCTGCCGCGCAGGTCGCCTTGGTAGAACGCGTTGATACGCTCGAACAGCTTGTGCTTCTGCCGCTGATTGATCGCTTCGACCGCTTGCAGCAAATCGCTGGAGCAGTGCGCCTGTTCGGCACTGTGGATCAAGGCGCGCATGTCCTTGGGAAAGCACGAACCGCCATAACCACAACCCGGGTAGATGAAGTGATAGCCGATGCGCGTGTCGGCGCCGATGCCCTGGCGCACCGATTCGATGTCGGCACCCAGGTGTTCGGCCAGCTCGGCGATCTGGTTGATGAAACTGATTTTGGTCGCCAGCATGCAGTTGGCCGCGTACTTGGTCAGCTCGGCGCTACGCAGATCCATGAACATGATGCGGTCATGGTTGCGATTGAACGGCGCATACAGATCGCGCATCACGTCACGCACCTCATCGCCCTCGCAACCGATGACGATGCGATCCGGACGCCGGCAATCGGCGACGGCGGAACCTTCCTTGAGAAACTCCGGGTTGGAGACGATATCGAAATGCAGCAAACGACCCACCTTGATCAAGGCCTTTTCGATGTGCGTGCGCAAGGTGTCGCCCGTGCCCACCGGCACCGTGGATTTCTCCACCAGAATCAGCGGATGTTCACGGTGACGGGCAATCGCATCGCCGACCGAGAGCACGTAGCGCAGATCCGCCGAGCCGTCCTCACGCGACGGCGTACCCACCGCAATGAACGCCACACGGCCGTGCTGCACGGCGAGTTTTTCGTCGCTGGTGAACAACAGGCGTTTCGAATCCAGACCTTCGCGCACCAGGCTGGCCAGCCCCGGTTCGAAGATGCTGACGTGGCCCTGACTCAGCAAGTTGACCTTGTTCTGGTCGACGTCCATACACACCACGTCATGCCCGACTTCGGCCAGCACAGCCGCTTGCACCAGACCGACGTAACCACTGCCAAATACCGTGATTTTCATGAAGCACTCCTGAATGCGGACGCACGAGCCAGATGAGTGTTGATCTGTTGTTGACCGCGATCAGGGTAGGCAAGGGCATGTTTCAATTCGTCTATCGCGCCTGCAACGTCCGCCCGGTTGTCTGAAAAACGCGGAAGTTCAAGGGCTTGGGATACCGGTCGGAGAATGCCTGATTGACTTTTAAGCCCTTGGCCGGCAGGTTGTGAGCCTTTTCCGGCAACCGGTCGCATTCAGGTTTTGCCGTTTTTTGTCATGTTGTAATGAACTGTTTTCCATTCAAGGCCGTTTCGTTTGATTGACTTGTCGAGTACCCCATCTTCCCCGTCCAACACTAATCCGCTAACGCTTTATCTGGCACGCCTGGCGCCTTCCAGCCAACTGACCATGCGCTACGTCTTGCAGGACGCCGCCGACCGTCTGGGTTTCGAGGACATGAATCTCGAAGACATTCCATGGCACGGCTTGCAACCTGAAGATGTCGTTGCACTGGTGGCGGCTTTGCGTGAGGACAACTACGCGCCCAATACGTCTTCGCTCTATGTAAATGCCGTACGCGGGGTGATGAACGAAGCTTGGCGCATGAGCCTGATCACTCAGGATCACCTGTTGAAAATGCGTTCGGTCAAAGGCATCGCCGGCACGCGGTTATCGCAGGGGCGCAATCTCAAACGCACGCTGATTCACGAATTGATGGAAGTCTGCGCCGCCGACCCACGCCCGCAGGGCTTGCGAGACGCCGCAGTGATTGCGCTGCTGTACGGCACCGGCATGCGCAAATCCGAGTCGGTGGATCTGGATTTGAATCAGGTCGATTTCACTGAGCGCAGCCTGACCGTCATCGGCAAAGGCAACAAACAACTGATCAAGTACGCTCCGGCGTGGGCGTTCGCAAAGCTCGATGCGTGGCTGGAACTGCGTCGCTCTCAGCTCAAGGAAGGTGAAAGCGATGACGGGTTTCTGTTCAATCGCATCCGTCGTGGCAGCCACATCACCCGCGAACGCATCACCAAACACGCGATCTATTACATCGCCCGCCAGCGCGGCACACAGGTCGGGGTGAAGATCATGCCCCACGATTTCCGGCGTTCGTTCATCACCCGTGTGATCGAAGAGCATGATCTGTCGATTGCGCAGAAGCTGGCGCATCACAGCAACATCCAGACCACCGCCAACTACGATGTGCGTGACGACAACGAGCGGCGGCGGGCGGTGGATCGCTTCGATCTCTGATCAGGAGGCGGGAGGGCAACCGCGCGACCCACTGGCGGCCTGAGTGATTTGCGCGGCAAGACGTTTGACGTTGTTTTGCTGCGCCGTCACCAGTTCGTCGATGCTTGGCCCGGACGGCGTTTGCAGGACGGAACGGCAGGTCAGCAGTGCGCTGTCAGCCGCGCCGAGTGGCCGCAAACGCCATTTGACGTCGATCAAACCGTACTGGCCGGGGATCGAATCGAAGCGCTGCACGTCGACGCGCACCGAGAGTTTCTGCTGGCCGCTGGCGCTGCTCAACTGGTCGACCAAGGCAGTGCGCAGTTCATCCGCGAGCGTCGCGCCCCACCATTCAGTCTCCAGTATCGCTAGGCCACTGTTGCCCTGACGGATGACGATTTGCGCGCGATCGACCTGCGGCGGCACGGTGATGCCTTCTATGGCGATCTCCGATCCGCTTCGGCCAGAACCCGGTTGTGCCGGCACCAGCGTGTGAAAGCTGATCGGATCGCTGCGACAAGCACCAAGCAGCATAAATGCGGCGAGCACGGTGATCTTCAACGGTAAAGCCATGGTTCAGCTCCTGTGCTCAATTGCGTGGCGGTCCTTTCAGGTCCATCGGCCCGGCGTTTTCGGGACGACCGCGAATCAACGATTCCGGATGACGACCCAGGTAGTCCGAGAACTCACGCAGGGAGCGCGACATGCGAGAGAGTTCATCGAGGGTCTCATTGATTTTTTCCCGCTGCGGTGAGTCATCGGCCAGCGTGGAGTTGGCGGACTGCAGGGTTTTGCTGACGTCGGCGAGGGTGCTCTGTACGCCTGGCAAGGTTTTCGCATTGAACTGGCTCAGGCCTTTGCGTAACTCGACCAGGTTGCCATCGAGGTTACTGGCGATCCGTTCCACCGGCAGTTTGTTGATTTTGTCGACCATCGCTTCGAGTTTTTCCTGCAACTGTTCGAGGCTGCCTGGCACGGTCGGTATGACCACGGGACGAGCCGATGGATCGAAGGCGACTTTTTCGGCTTTAGGGAAGAAGTCCAGCGCTACGTACAGTTGGCCCGTCAGCAGGTTGCCGCTGCGGGCCTGTGCGCGCAGGCCGTTGTCGATAAAGGTGCCCATCAGGCGTATACCGGCGGCTTCGTCGTTGGGGTCATGATTGAACGCCGTGAGCATTTTTTTGTAGGCTTGGCCGAGGCGCTGCGGGTAAATGACGATGCCAACGTTCAGCGGGAAGCTGCGTTTTTTCGCGTCGAAATCCAGATTGATTGCTACCACCCGGCCTATTTCCATGCCGAGGAACTCCACCGGTGCGCCAACCTTGAGGCCGCGCAGAGACTGGTCGAAGCGCAAGCTCAGGTATTGCGCCTTGCCATTGGGTGGGGCGAGGGCGGTCAACTGATCCTCGAACAGCTCGAAGTCTTTGTCATCGGTCGCTGCTACATCGTTGGGACTGTAATCCGGCGCACGGAAGGCGATGCCGCCGACCAGCATCGACGACAACGACTCGGTCTTGACCTGAAAACCGTTGGCGCCAACGCTGACGTCTATGCCGCTGGCGTTCCAGAACCGGGTGTTTTCGGTGACGAAGGCATCGTTGGGCGAATGAACGAAGATTTCGATGTCGACGCCTTTGCCGTCCTGGGCGAGGGTGTAGGCGACCACTTGGCCAACCGGGATCTTGCGGTAGTAAACCGGCGAACCGATGTCCAGCGAGCCGAGATCCTGGGTGTGCAACATGAAGCGCTTGCCCGGTTCGCCGTAGGTGATCGGCGGCGGGTTCTCCAGACCCTTGAACTGCTTGGCGCGGTTATTGGCTTGGCCAATGTCGGCGCCGATATAGTCGCCGGAGAGCAGGGTGTCGATACCGGACACGCCGCCAGCGCCAATGCGTGGGCGTACCACCCAGTACTGCGAGTCTTCGCGGGTAAAGCTTTCGGCCTGCTTGGCCAGTTTGATGGTGGCGTTGACGCTTTTCTGGTCATCGCTCAATTCGACATCGGTGACCCGGCCGATGACCACGTTGCGGTATTTGACTTCGGTCTTGTTTGCCACCAGACCGCTGCCGGTCTTGAAGTTGACGGTGATGGTCGGCCCTTCCTGCATCAGGTTGTGCACCACCAGCGAAATGCCCACCAGCACCGCGATAATCGGCACGACCCATACCAGCGACAGGCTGAAGCGTCGGGTTTTTATGGGCGCCTGGCCCGGTGCTGGCGGCTCGTTGGTGGCTGACGACTTCATCCGTGTCCTCCTCTGATAATTGGGCACTGAGCGTCAGGAACGCAAAAGCACTTCATCAATATAGAAGTGCTTGGCGATAGAGCAAATTACTGACGATGTTGACGGTGATCGTTCCCAAGCTCCTGCGTGGGAGCGATCAAATCAAGCAAGATCAAAAGATCGCAGCCTTCGGCAGCTCCTACATGGGATCGTGTGTTAGCCGAGCATCTCGCGCAGGCGATACCAGAACATGCCCAGTGCCAGCAACGGCGAACGCAGGGCCGGGCCGCCGGGGAAGGTCATGTGCGGCACGCCGCTGAACACGTCCATGCCCTGACTGTGGCCGGCATCAATCGCCTCGCCGAGCAGTTTTGCGCACCAGTGAGTCACGTTCAGGCCATGACCGGAGTAACCCTGGGCGTAGAACACGTTCGGGTGCTGTTTTAGGCGCCCGACCTGAGGAAAACGGTTGGCAGTGATGCCGATCTTGCCGCCCCACTGATAATCAATGCGCACGTCGGCCAGTTGCGGGAAGACCTTGAGCATCTTCGGGCGCATGTAGGCGGCGATGTCTGCTGGATCTCGCCCGGAGTAATGGCAGGCACCGCCGAACAACAAGCGCCGGTCCGCCGAGAGCCGGTAGTAATCGAGTCCGACCTTCTGATCACACAGGGCCAGATTGTGCGGGATCAGTTGCGCGGCGCGTGCTTCGGACAACGGCTCGGTGGCAATGATGTAGCTTCCGGCGGGCAACACTTTGCCGCTCAGCTGAGGTTCGAGTTCATCCAGGTGCGCGTTGCAACCGAGCACCAGGCTGCCGGCACGCACGGTGCCAGTGGCGCAACGCACCTGAGCCGTTGTGCCATGGATGATTTCCAGTACCGGGCTCTGCTCGAATATTTTCACGCCAAGCGACGCCGCCAGTCGCGCTTCACCTTGCACCAGATCCAGTGGATGCAGGTGACCAGAGCCCATGTCGATCAGACCGCCCGCGTAACCCTCGGCATTCACCACTTGCTGGCGAATCTGCTCGGGCCCGACCAGTCGGGTTTCATGGGCGTAGCCGAGTTCGGCGAGGCTGACTTGTTCTTCCTTGAACGCGGCGAATTGCGCCGGCGTATTCGCCAGCTCGCAGAAGCCCCAACGCATATCGCATTCGATGCCGTTGTCTGTAATGCGCTGGCGCACCAGGTCCACCGAATCGATCCCGGCGCGCTGCAAATAGCGCACGCCTTCCTGACCCACGTACTTGGCGAAACCTTCGACCTCGTGGCCAATCCCGCGGATCAATTGGCCGCCATTGCGGCCGCTGGCGCCCCAGCCAATCCGCCGCGCCTCGATCAACACCACCGACAGCCCGCGCTGAGCCAGCTCGATGGCGGTGTTGACCCCGGTGAACCCGCCGCCGATCACGCAGACATCGACGCTCAGATCGCCGTCCAGGACAGGGTAGGGAGTGGTCGCCCGAGCCGAGGCTGCGTAGTAGGAGCGGGCGTGTTCTTGGGTGTACTGATTCATTTGTTCGACTTCACTTTGCTCCAGGACCGGGTCATCAAACGCATGATTGCCTGGGGCGGGGTAGAGGAGATGTAGAGCTTGTCGAGCACCGCTTGAGACGGATAAACCTCAGGGTTGTTGACCAGCTCCTGATCCATGTACTGCTTGGCGGCCGGGTTCGGGTTGGCATAACCGACCGAACCGCTGACCTTGGCGATCACCTGCGGATCGAGCAGGTAATTAATGAACGCGTGGGCTTCTTTGGTATTGCCGGCGTCGGCCGGAATCGCCAAAAGGTCGAACCACAGGTTGGCGCCTTCTTTCGGGATCGCGTAGGCGATGTTCACGCCGTTCTTGGCTTCCTTGGCGCGATTGGCCGCCTGGAACACGTCGCCGGAATAACCGAAGGCCACGCAGATGTCGCCGTTGGCCAGGTCCGACACGTACTTGGACGAGTGAAAGTAGGTGATGTACGGGCGGATGCTCAGCAGTTTGGCTTCGGCTTTCTTATAGTCTTCCGGATTCTCGCTGCGTGGGTCCAGGCCCATGTAGTTGAGGATGGCCGGATAGACTTCGTCAGCAGAGTCCATCATCGACACGCCGCACTGGCTGAGTTTCTGCAGGTTCTCCGGTTCAAACAGCACGGCCCACGAATCGATGTGATCGATGCCCAGCACTTGTTTGACCTTGTCGACGTTGTAGCCGATGCCGTTGGTGCCCCACAGGTACGGCACGGAATGTTCGTTGCCCGGGTCGTTTTTCTCCAGCAGTTCGAGCAGTTTCGGGTCGAGGTTTTTCCAGTTGGGCAGTTGCGCGCGGTCCAGTTTGAGGAACGCCCCGGCTTTTACCTGACGGGCGAGAAAGTGGTTGGACGGCACCACCACGTCATAGCCGGTGCGGCCGGCGAGGAGTTTGCCTTCGAGGGTTTCGTTGGAGTCGAAAACGTCGTAGATCACCTTGATGCCGGTTTGGCTCTGGAAGTCGGCGAGGGTGGTTTCACCGATGTAGTCGGTCCAGTTGTAGACGCTGACCTGTGCCTGGGCATGGGCTACGGCGCTGAACAGAACGCTCAGGCTGAGCGGGATCAGGGATTTCAATAGACGCATATCGACACCTCTTCTTGGATTTGTTGGATTATTCAGGCGTTCAACTTTTCCTGTGGGAGCGAGCCTGCTCGCGAATGCGTGAGAACAGGCACTATCAACGTCGCCTGACACACCGCTTTCGCGAGCAGGCTCGCTCCCACAAGGAATTTTCGTAGGTATCAGACGCTCATCATCAGGAACTCACGCTCCCACGAGCTGATCACGCGCTTGAAGTTTTCATGCTCGGCACGTTTCACCGCGACATAGCCACGGACGAACTTGCTGCCCAGGTACTCGGCGACGGTGGCGCACTCTTCCATTTGCGTCAGCGCTTCTTCGATGGTGATCGGCAGGCGCAGGTTGCGGCGCTCGTAAGCGCGACCTTCGACGCCCGCGCTCGGCTCGATCTTCTCGACCATGCCGAGGTAACCGCAGAGCAGACTCGCGGCAATCGCCAGATACGGGTTCGCGTCGGCGCCCGGCAAGCGGTTTTCCACACGCATCGCCTCAGGGCTGGACGTCGGCACACGCAAGCCGACGGTGCGGTTTTCTTCGCCCCATTCGACGTTCACCGGCGCCGAGGTGTCCGGCAGGAAGCGGCGGAACGAGTTCACGTTGGGCGCAAACATCGGCAGGACTTTCGGGATGTACTTCTGCAAACCGCCGATGTAGTGCAGGAACAGCTCGCTCATCTGCCCGTCAGCGGTGGCGAAGACGGGTTTGCCGGTGGCGATGTCCACCACGCTCTGGTGAATGTGCATGGCGCTACCCGGCTCGTCGCCAACCGGCTTGGCCATGAACGTCGCCGCGACGTTGTGCTTGAGCGCTGCCTCACGCATGGTGCGTTTGAACACGGTGATCTGGTCGGCCAGATCCAGTGCGTCGCCATGACGGAAGTTGATTTCCATCTGCGCCGGGCCGTCTTCGTGGATCAGTGTGTCGAGGTCCAGACCTTGCAGTTCGCACCAGTCGTAAACGTCTTCGAACAGCGGATCGAATTCGTTGGCGGCATCGATGGAAAATGACTGACGACCACTTTCAGCACGGCCCGAGCGGCCCAGTGGTGCCTTGAGCGGCAGGTCCGGGTCTTCGCAGCGCTGAGTCAGGTAGAACTCCATTTCCGGCGCGACAATCGGCTTCCAGCCTTTATCGGTGTACAGCTGCAAGACTTTCTTCAACACGTTGCGTGGCGACAGCTCGATCGGGTTGCCGAATTTATCGAAGGTGTCGTGGATGACGATGGCGGTCGGCTCGATCGCCCAAGGAATCACATAGACCGCATCCGCCACAGGCTTGCAGACCATGTCGATGTCGGCCGGGTCGAGCAGGTCGTAGTAGATGTCGTCGTCGACAAAGTCCCCGGTTACCGTTTGCAGCAGCACACTTTCCGGCAGGCGCATGCCTCGCTCATGCAGGAACTTGTTGGTCGGTGCGATTTTGCCGCGGGCAATGCCGGTCAGGTCGCTGACCACACATTCAACTTCGGTAATCTTGTGATCTTTCAGCCAAGTGAACAGCTGATCGAAAGGGGCATTCATAAAGACCTCGTTATTGGTTTTATTGACGCCGGGGAGGGCGGGTTTCATCTTCCGCCCCTTCCCCTGTAGCGCGTTGACGACTATCTTGGGCGAGCCTTGCAGTTCCATCTATCCACTTTAAACACACCAAAGCGCACCAAAAGAGTGCGCAAGGTCACCCCATGACAACGTGCAATTCGCTCCAGGTTCAAGCGTTCAATACCGCCGATGTGGCCGAGCAAGTCCGCGCCACGCCGGGCTGGGTTCAGCATTACCAACAGATGTCGCCAGGCCATTTCGCCGGACAGATTCGCTATCTGGATCTGCAGGGTGTCGAGGTCTACGAAGAGCAGATGAACACCCGGGTCGAGCAAAATTTCAGCGCGCCATCGGGTGCTTTGGCGTTCTGTTTTGATCGCAGTGACAACGCGCTGTACCTGCTCAATGAAGAGAGCCGCAACATCTGGATCACCCCGGAGAACTACCAGGAAATTGCCGTGGTGTTCGGCCCCGAATTCGTCCGTCAGCACGGTCTGGATGTGGCCAAACTTGAAGGCCTGTTCATGGCGCCGCTCAATGGCGGGCAGAACGCCTTGTTCAGTCGCTGGTTAAGCTCGACTCTCACGAAGTTGACGCAACCCATTGATCTGGTTGAAAAAGAGGCGCTGACTCAACAGTTGCTTGAGGACTGTCTGTTCATCCTCGATAACGCGCGGGTGCATCTGGAGCGCGGCGGTTTGCAGCGCCGCACCGAGGAGCGAATGATCATGAAGCGCATCGGCGAATGGGCGGCGGATTCACCCGAAGAGACGCTGAATCTGCTGGAGCTTTCGCACGTGGCGGGTGTTCCGCTGCGGCAGTTGCAGCAAGCCTTCAAGCACTTCACCGGGATGACGCCAAGCCATTGGTTGCGACTGCGCCGGTTGAACAGTGCGCACCGCGAGTTGCTCAAGCGCAGGCCGACGGAAACCACGGTTGCCGAGGTCGCGATGCATTGGTCGTTTTGGCACTTGGGGCGGTTTTCCAGCAGCTACCGAGCGTTGTTCAAAGAGCTGCCGAGCGAGACCCTCAAGCGCTCACACATGGCCTGACCCGTAAAAAGACCTTTGTCTCATCCGCGAAGTTAATTAGAATCAGTCTCATTTGAATCTAACTTCGCGCAGGGTCTCTTGAGATGATTGAAGCAGCGGCGCCCTCGGAGCAGAACCTGCACGACCTGTATCGGGATCACCGCGGCTGGCTGGAAACCTGGCTGCGTCGACGCATGGGCAACGCCTGGGATGCGGCAGATCTGAGTCAGGACACCTTCATGCGCGTGCTGTCCAGTGCGCAACCCCTGGCCGATATTCAGGAACCGCGAGCCTATCTGCTGACCGTGGGCAAACGCCTGTTAAGCAATTTCTACACCCGCCGCCAACTCGAAAAAGCCTATCTACAAGCACTGGCGCAATTGCCGGAGGAGAGCGTGCCTTCGCCAGAGCAGCGCTGGCTGCTGCTGGAAACCCTGCAAGCGCTGGACGAGTTGCTCGATGGTTTGCCGCGGCCGGTGCGCCGGGCATTTTTGTGGAGTCAGCTCGAAGGGCTGGGTTATCGCGAGATTGCCGAGCGCTTGCAGGTTTCCCAGCGCACGGTCAAACGCTACATGGCGCAGGCATACGAGCATTGTTTGCTGGTGGATTTGTGATGCGTGTTGCCCCCAGCGACGAAACGCGTGAAGTGGCCCGCGCTGCTGCGCAATGGCTGGCGTTGCTGGAGTCGGGCGAGGCCACGGATGATGATCACACGCGCCTGCAACACTGGCGCAGCAGCGATCACCGCCATGAAAATGCCTGGCAGAAGATTCAGCTGTTGCGCCGACGCTTTAGCGGCCTGCCTTCGGCATTGGCCATGGCCACCCTGGATCGCCCGGATCCGGCACGTCGTGCAGCGCTGAAACGCGCGCTCGGTCTGGCGGCGCTGGTGCCGGCGGCGTGGCTGATCAGTCGGCAATTGCCGCTGGACGTCTGGCGGGCCGATCTGCACACCGGCACTGGTGAACACAGTCAATTACAGCTGGCGGATGGCAGCTCGTTGCAGTTGAACACGGACAGCGCGGTCAACATCGATCTGGTTGCCCGTCAATTGACGCTGGTGCGCGGCGAGATGGCGCTCAAGGTTCCCGGCGACTCAGCCTTGATGATCAACGCACCTTACGGGCGGATCAGCGTCAGTCGCAGCGAAGTCTGCCTGCGCCTCGGCGAACGTGAATGCCGCGTTTCGGTGGTCAGTGGTGCGGTGCAGTTGCAGCCGCTGCAAGGGCCGGCGCTGATGTTGAGTCAGGGCCAGCAGGTCAGTCTGCAAGCGTCCGGCGCCGGGCGTGTCGCAGCGTTCGATGCCTTGATGCCGGGCTGGCGTGAAGGTGTGTTGATGGCGCAGAACCAACCACTGGGGGATTTCCTGCGGGAGTTGAGCCGCTATCGATCCGGGATATTGCGCTGGGATCCGGCACTGGAGTCCTTGCGCATCACCGGCAGTTTCCGCCTCGACAACACTGATCAAGTCCTTTCATTACTGGCGGCGAGTCTGCCAATCGACGTCCATACGCGCACCCGTTTCTGGGTTTCTCTCGTCCCGCGGAAAAACTTTAGCTGAAGGCTGTCCCTTTTTTTCGCCTCGCTGGTCATTTCAGGCAAGTGAACAAAATCGAGAGCTTTTTCCAATGCCCGCAGTATTCCCAAGTCGTTTGCGTCCGTTGTTGCAATTGAGTCTGCTGCTGAGCCTGAGTGCCAGCCCCTTGTTGATGTCGACCAGTTGGGCCGATGGCGCAGAGCGCCGCAGCTATCAGGTACCGGCCGGTAATCTGAGCACGGCGTTGACGCGCTTTGCCGGTTTGGCCGGGGTCAATCTGTCGGTAGACCCGGCACTGGTCAGCGGGCGTAACAGCGCAGGGCTGTCCGGCGAATACGGGGTGGAGGAGGGCTTCACTCGCTTGTTGCTGGGCAGTGGTTTGCAGTTGCAGCCAGTGGGCGGCAATGCCTACATCCTGGTTCCGGCGGCGGACGGCAGCAGTCTGGAACTGGCGCCGACCTCGATTCTCGGCGCCACCGGCTCGTCGGATGCCGACGTGTTTGCCGGCGGCCAGGTCGCACGGCGTGGTTCGCAAGGGCTGTTGGGGTCCAAGGACTTCATGGAAACTCCGTTCAGCATGACCACTTACACCAGCGAAGCGGTCAAGAACCAGCAGGCCCGGACCCTGGGGGATCTGATCGCCAGTGATCCTTCGGTGCGCGCGACCAACCCGGCAGGGGGGCGTTACGAGCAATTCACCATCCGCGGCTTCAGTCTGTTCAACAGTGACGTTGCCTATAACGGGCTCTACGGCGTATTGCCAACGTACACGATCGACATGGAAATGGCCGATCGCGTCGACATCATCAAAGGCCCGAGCCAACTGATTAACGGCATTTCGCCCCGGGGCAGTGTGGGCGGCGGGATTAACGTGGTGCCCAAGCATGCTACCGACAAGCCAATTACTTCGTTGACGACCAGTTACGCCTCCAACAATCAGCTTGGGGGAGCAGTGGACGTCGGTCGACGTTTCGGCGAGGACAACCAATTCGGCCTGCGCTTCAACGGCGTCAAACAGTCTGGCGACACTGAATGGGATCACCAGCGTATTGATCGCGATATGGCGGTACTTGGCCTGGACTTTCGTGGCGATCGTCTGCGCCTGTCGACCGACATCGGTCATACCGAGCGCGATACTGACGCCCCGCAAGAACGTGTTCAGGTGGCGGCCAACGCGAAGGTTCCAAACGCCAACGACGTGCGAAACAACTACGCGCAGCCCTGGAGCCAGGCGCGAACCAAGGACACCTTTGGCACCGTCAACGGTGAGTTCGATGTCAGCGATTCGGTGATGGTGTACGGCGGTCTCGGCGCGCGTAAAAGCAACCATGACTTCCTGCGCCATGCCGTTTCCGTCACCAACGACGCTGGCGATTTCAGCGTGCAGCCACGGGATTTCACCCGCGACGAGAACGTTCGTACGGCCACGGCTGGCGTGCGTAACTGGTTCCATACCGGCCCGGTCAGCCATGAGATCAACCTGGCCGCCAGCTATTTCTACATGGACTTCGAAAACGGCGGCGCCCGCTATGCGGCAGGACGCAGCAACCTTTACGACCCGGTGACAACTGCCAAACCCGGTGCACCGACGCGTCAAGATGCCAAGGTCTATACCGAAAACCGCTTCAGCGGCGTGGCGTTGTCCGACACGCTGGGTTTCTTTGATGATCGCCTGTTGCTGACCCTCGGCGCGCGCTGGCAGCGGGTCAAGGTCGACGACTGGAGCGACGATGTGAAGGGCGACACCGCTTACGACGAGGAAAAGATTTCGCCTTCGGGGGGCATTCTGTTCAAGGCGACCGACAAGTTGTCGCTGTACGCCAATTACATGGAAGGCCTTAGTCAGGGCAAGATCGCGCCTTCGACCTCGGTGAACGAGGATGAAATCTTCCCGCCGTTCATCAGCCGCCAGGTCGAGGTCGGCGCCAAATACGACGCCGGCGCTTACGCCTTGACCGCTGCGGTGTTCCGGATCAAACAGCCAGCCTACGAAACCAACGCCACGACGCGGGTGTTCGGCCCGAACGGCAAACGGCAGAACAATGGGGTGGAGCTGAGTATGTTCGGTGAGCCGCTGAAAGGTTTCCGGCTGCTCGGCGGTGTGATGTATATCGACAGCGAATTGACCCACACCACCAACGGCACTTTCGATGGCAACCGCGCGCCGGCCACGCCGAAATACAACGTCAACCTGGGTGCCGAATGGGACGTGCCGACTGTGCAAGGGTTGACGCTGACCGGGCGCGGAATCTATTCCAGCTCGCAGTATCTGGATCAGTCCAACGAGAAGGAAATCGACTCCTGGGAGCGCTTCGACGTAGGCACGCGTTACGCGTTCAAAGTCGATGACAAAAACATTACCCTGCGTGCCAACATCGAGAACGTGATGGATAAACGCTATTGGAGTTCGGCGGGCGCTTCGGATGACAGCGAGCCGGGTTTGACGCTGTCGACGCCGCGGACTTATCTGTTGTCAGCGACAGTCGATTTTTGACGGTGAGGTGGGAAGGGCGGCGGTATCATTTTGTTGATAACGTCGCCAAACATCTTTAAGTGCTGTCGATGTGACGTTAACTGCACTCAGCGTGCACTCAAAGTTGACGGGCGGGCGGTTTAGAACTATTTCAAGGGCAGATCCGCCTCACACGTCGCGAAGAACAAATGCCGCTGGCAATGGTGGAACTCCTTCGCGCAATGCTTCCCACAAATGCAAGGAGGCGCTGGTGTGATAACGCTTTCGGGAACGAATCAGGTATGCAGAGCGATGCAAGCCGGGTGCAGAAATCGGGCGAGCCCCATCAAGCATGTTCAAGCTGAGCGCCGCCATGGTGTTCATGACAGCGGTCACATTGTTGTAGCGCGTAGCCTCTGCCAAATCAGACAAAACATCTGACTCAAGATAAACGCACGGCTTAAGTCGGGCCTTGGCAAAGGCTGCGTCTAGTTGCCGTCGCATCATGTACTCGCTGGGCAGCAACGCTAATTTAACTTGGGCAAGCGTTACCAAATCGATGCTTTCTCCGTTGTGCGGCGCGTTGCTAATCGCCACAAACTGCTCCTGGAAGCACTTCGTAATCTCCAGGTCCGCGGAAGGTTCAGGATCAAATGTCACCGCCAGTTCGAAATCTCCGCGCAGGACACCATCGGTCAATGCCTGCGCGCTACGCCGGCGTAGAGATACGGACAACGCAGGCCATTGCTCCTGCGCCCGGCGGACAACCGGTAAAACCCAACATTCGCCATAGGATTGTACGAGCCCTATGCGCACCAGCCCGTCAACCTCTTGCGAGCGATCGCTGATGCTGCGCAATGCCGCCTGGAGATCGCCAAGGCAAGCTGAAATCTGCAGATGAAGTTGATTGGCCGGTTGTGTCGGTCTGGCGCGCCCCCCACTGCGATCAAATAGCTTGAGTCCGAGCGTCATCTCCAGAGCGGCAATTTGTTCAGACAAGGCAGGTTGCGAAATCGAACATGATTTCGCGGCTTCGTTAAAGCTGCTGCATTCCATCGCTGCGCTGAAATAGCGCAATTGGCGCAACGAAATGACTTCAAGAGGGTCGCGATTTTTAATAGGTTTTTCCGATGTTTTTTAAAGAAAAAAGTGAATTTACCTTGGCAAATCCTATTGGGGATACTGGTGACCGTCAAATGTGGTGGTAGCCAGCTTTTCCACCGCAGTCTTTTTTCTCCTCTCCTGGCCAAACAGGTCTGCCATGCCACATATCAAAATTGAAGCAAGCGCTGGGATTATCGATGTCATCGACTGGGCAAATATCCTGAACAAGCTGCACACCGGGCTGGCCAATGAAGGCTGGGCCAGGCTGTCAGATCTTAAATCCCGCATCCACCCCTGTACCGCGGCTGTTTCAGCTGATGATCCGAGCGCCCAACAAGTTATCGCGACGTTGGTTCTGACTAATCCAAGGCCTGCCGAAATGCAGCGAGCGATGATCCAGATGGTTCTGGAGCACCTAGGAAAAGCCATTGATGCCACCCACCCGGATCAGTGGGTTCAATGCTGCGTTTTTCTGCAGCCGGTTCCCAAACACGATTACATCAAGCAACAGTGGAACCCTCCGAGTTCAGCGTAACCGAGCAATACCACAACGATTTGTCAGTCACATTTTCCTTACAACAAGAAGCAGACAAAATGAAAAACTCTATTTTCCGCATTGCACTCTTGCTCGCAGGCAGCCCTCTTTTATTGGCGGCTTCACCCACTCAAGCCCAGGATGTCGTCCGTCTCGGCAATCTCAAACTGGCACATTTCGGGGCCGTCTCGTACATGAAGGACCATTGCAGCAAATACGGTTTGAAGGTTGAAGAGCGGGTTTTTTCTAAAGGTACTGACATGCTTCCGGCGATCATCTCGGGTGACCTCGATATCGCCGCTTTTGGCTCGGAGGCAGCCATTTCCGGGCGCTCTAACGGTGTGCCAATCTTTGCTCTGGCTGGTTTCTCGACCGGAGGCGCGCGCATCATCGCCGGAGCCGACAGTGGCATAAAAAGTATGAAAGACCTTAAAGGCAAGCGTGTCGCTGTAACTCGCGGTACTGCGCTGGAGCTAATGCTCTATGGAGAGCTTGAGCTTGCAGGCCTGACCTGGTCTGACAAACCGGGCAAGGATGTGCAGATAGTTTTCCTCGCTTTTGCCGATCTCAACAATGCCTTGGTCACCAAGCAAATAGACGCTATGAATCAAGCCGAGCCGCAGGCAACACAAGCACTCAGCAAGAACATCGGAATCGAAATCACCAAGCCCTACAACACAGCCATGGGCAGCCCTTCTCGCCTGCTCGTCATGACCGAAAAAATGTACAAGGAAGCCCCCGACGTTGCGCAGCGTGTTGTCACCTGTTTTGTAGAGTCGACCTTACTATTCAACAAAGATATGGCTTTGGCCGACAAATACGTGCGCGAGCAGATGTTCAAAGGACAACTCAGTCCACAGGACTTCAAGGACGCCATGGAAAATGCGCAATACACGTACGACGTTACCCTCGAGCATATCGACATCACCACCGGTTACATGGCCAAGTATGGTGCGGGGAAGATGAGCAAGCCACCGAAGGCGGCCGAGTGGGTCAAGCTTGACTTGCTGCAAAAGGCTAAGGCCGATCTGAAGGTGACGCAATGATGTACAAACTCAAGAGCTTTGCCGAGGGGCTGCTGGTCCCGGTGGTGATATTGATTCTCTGGGAAGCTGGTTCGCGTTTCGGGTTGTTCTCGGCGGTTCTTCTGCCTTCTCCCACTGCAGTCGCAATCAAGTGGTGGGCCTATCTGCTGCCGCTGCAATCGCAGGAACCCAACCAGAGCTATCTCGCCTGGCTATTCTCCGGCGAACTACTGCATGACGCTTACTCCAGCCTCTACCGCGTGATCGTCGGTTTCATCATCGGTGCCGCGCTGGCGTTGCCCGTCGGCCTTCTAATGGGGGCCAGCAACCGCATCTACCAGCTGCTTAATCCGCTGATGCAGATACTGCGGCCGATTCCACCCATTGCTTATATTCCGCTGGCTATCCTCTGGTTCGGGCTGGGCAATCCACCGTCCTTCTTCCTGATTGCCATTGGTGCTTTTTTCCCCGTATTGATGAATACCATTGCCGGTGTCCGTCAGGTCGATGGAATCTACCTGCGCGCTGCACGTAATCTGGGGGTTAATCAGTGGACGATGTTTAGCCGCATCATCCTGCCAGCCGCGACACCCTACATCCTGGCGGGTGTGCGCATCGGTATCGGCACCGCGTTTATCGTCGTGATCGTTTCCGAAATGATTGCGGTCAACGACGGCCTGGGCTTCAGGATTCTTGAGGCTCGGGAGTTCATGTGGTCGGACAAAATCATCGCAGGCATGATCACCATCGGCATGCTCGGACTCCTTATCGATACCGCTGTCAGTCGACTAAATAACCATTTGCTGCGCTGGCATCGCGGCCTGGAGCAATAGCATGGCCCAAATCATCATCAACAACGTACAGAAGGTCTTTAAGACGCCGGGCAAGGATGTCATTGCGTTGAAGGATATCAATCTGGAGATCAAGCAGGGGGAGTTCGTTTGTTTGCTGGGCCCTTCGGGCTGTGGCAAGTCAACGCTACTCAACGCCGTGGCTGGCTTTGCGCTGCCTTCGGATGGGGAGATTACCGTCGAGGGCAAGAACATCATCGGGCCTGGCCCGGATCGTGGCATGGTGTTTCAGGAATACGCACTATTCCCGTGGATGAGCATTTCTCAGAATATTGCGTTTGGCCTTGAAGTGCAGAAGAAGTCGAAGTCGGAGATCGATTCGACGGTCAATCAGTTGCTGGCGTTGTTGCACCTCACTGATTTTCGCGACCGTTTTCCAAAAGATTTGTCCGGTGGCATGCGCCAGCGCGTAGCCATTGCCCGTGTGTTGGCGCTCGATTCGCCAATCATGCTGATGGATGAACCCTTCGGTGCTCTCGATGCGCTGACCCGGCGCAATTTGCAGGATGAATTGCTGCGCATCTGGCAGAAGCTAGGCAAGACGATTCTCTTCGTCACCCATTCGATAGAGGAGTCAATCTATCTCGCTGACCGCATTGTTGTGATGACTTACCGCCCAGGTACGGTCAAGCGCGATCACATTGTCGAGATACCCCGCCCGCGTGATCCGGCTTCGCCAGAGTTCAACAAACTGAAACGCGAACTTGGCCTGTTGGTCATGGAGGAGCAGCAGCGCCATTCCAACGATGAAATGAAACTTGCCACGGGCGACTGATAAAAGACCGAGAATGTCGTTCAGAAGCAAAATCTGAACCCCATTCAATCAGTTGCAACACCCAATCGTCACACCGCGCTATGACAAGGTGTGACGATTATCTTTTTGTGTCTTGTCCTCTCGTGTCTTGTTGCCGTCTATCTGGCAATCGAAGGAAAAATTCCGGTCCAACATTTCGATAACGCTGAACTACCAAGCCTCTAGTGTCTGGCTATCCAATTGCGCAACGCGAGAAATAATGTAATCGCGCAAAGTGCGTATCAACGGGGTGATCTGGCGTCGGCTCGGCAGCACCATGAAGAGTGGCGCCGGCTCGGTCGTCCAATGGGTACACAAGGCCTGAAGATGCCCTTGCGCAAGATCCTTGGCCACGTCTAAACGCGCCTTGTAGGCGATACCCTTACCCAGCAGCGCCCAAAGTCGCACGGCGTCGCCGTCGTTGGACACATTCATGCTCCTGACGCGCACGGTAATCTGCGGCTCATCCCCCAAAGAGAAGCGCCATCTGTCACGCACGTTGTCACCTAGCATAAAGCACAGGCAGGCATGGTCGGTCAGTTCGTGGGGGCTTGAGGGCGTGCCATGCCTGGCCAGATAAGCGGGTGAGGCGCAAAGCACACGACGGTGCGTCGGTGCCAGTGCAAGAGCCACAAGGCTGGAGTCTGGAGGTTGACCATAGCGGAATGCCGCATCGACAGGCTCGCTGTACACATTGGCCATGCGATCTGACAGCTGCAGACGGATTTCAACCTGTGGGTGCAGATTTTGGAAGTCGTTGAGCCAAGGCAGCAGCAGGTTACGGCCGAAGTCGGACGATGCAGCGAGCTTGAGAACGCCATGCAGTACCGGATCGCCCACGGCGATTTGCTGCGCGGCTTTGTGCAGTGTCTGTAAGGCCGGACGGCAATCTTCCAGGAAACGTTCGCCGTGTTCTGTCAGACGCAGGCTGCGAGTCGATCGCACGAACAGTTGCACGCCCAGTTCTGCTTCCAGGCGTTTAAGCGCAGCGCTTGCCGCAGCCGGCGTCAGGTCGAGCTTGCGAGCTGTCGCAGACAGGCTTCCGGTGTCAACGGTACGTACAAAAATCTCAAGATCCTGTAGGGCTTTCATCGGTAAGCGGGGCGCTCTGCTGGGCACATTCTCAAATATTATTTGAATATACCTTCTCGAAATAGGCTGTTCTTCAAATTATTTTGTTCGTGGATGATCAGCCTTCATCCACGGGATGTCAGGCGCTCAACAACCTGATCCGATTGCTCATTGCCCTGCATGCCGCTTGACGTCTGGCCGTTGTGATCAACGAGTCAAACTGAAAGCCAAATCTGAGAGAGACCTATGAAAGCCGATGATCGAGACCAACCTTCTATCCAGACGCCCGATAACCCACAGCGCCGCACTTTTCTCCAGCACGCGGGGGTAGGTGTGGCCGCCCTCGCAGCCACGACTTTAGTCAACCAGGCATCAGCGGCGTCGGTTCCCGTTCTCGAGGACGGCAACAAAGGCAAGGTCGCTGGCAAGCAGGGGAAGTTTTGGCCCGGTGATACGCGCCTGGTAGTTTCAGTGTCGATGCAGTTCGAGGCTGGTGGTCAGCCTGCGAAAGGCACGGACAGCCCGTTCCCTCGTGTGGATTTTCCTGACAGTGTGCCTTCGGATGCTGCCGCGAATACCTGGTTTGCCTACGGCTACCGGGAAGGTATACCGCGAATGCTTGATCTGTGGGACCGGTATGGCGTGAAAGTCACTTGTCACATGATTGGCGAAGCCGCTCAGCGTCACCCGGAGTTGGCCAGGGAAATAGTGAGGCGCGGCCATGAAGCGTCTGGTCACGGGCCGCGCTGGAGCTCTCAATATGCGATGGGGCGAGATGAAGAACGCAAATTTTTACAACAAGCGCGGGACATGGTCGCAGAAGTAACGGGCCAGAGTCCTGCGGGTTACAACTGCAATTGGTTACGGCGCGGCCCAAATACGCTATCACTGCTGCAAGAGTTGGGTTATCTCTATCATATTGACGATCTTAGTCGTGACGAGCCTTTTATAGAGAAGGTGAATAATAAAGACTTTGTGGTAGTTCCGTATACATTGCGTAATAACGATATCCTGTTGGTTGAGGGTCGTAATTATTCACCAAGTCAGTTTTTGGAGCAGATAAAATTAGACTTTGATCAGTTGTATGAAGAGAGCAGTACTCGCCGTCGGATGATGTCTGTCAGTGCCCATGATCGCATCAGTGGCTCCCCTCAAATGGTTCGTGTATGGGGTGAGTTTCTGAAATATGCTAATAGTCATGCGGGCGTGAAGTTTATGCGTAAGGATGAAATCGCTCGCTACACCCTGGAAAGTCCACTCTCGTACAGAGAGTCAGAAACGATATAGGTTAGATCAGGGTTGCCCACCTTATAGGTTTTGAAGAGATTTAAGTTTCATCCCGATCAAGGATCATGAGAATCCGCGATATTCGACCATAACGCGAATGTTCGATGGGTTCGGTGATCATAAGTTTTACGAGCAGGCTCGCTCCTGCAGAAAGCCAAAACTGATGAACGCCGGGTAATTTTCAAGGACCTTGAAAGGGATGGTTTTAAATGGCCTTCAGTATGCTGTGATTTTATCATTATCCCGATAAATTGCGTGTGAGGCGCTGTATGTCTATGAATATAAAAGTTGTTAATTGGCTGTCATTGTTGACCACTGTCATGGTGGTTGTATTGTCGGTTAGTTCGTTTTTTATCTACTCCATTTCGAGTTGGACGCTAATATCGTTAGTGGGGTTGATCATGTTGTTGGGGTTGTCTTTTTTTTCGCTATGGCAACGTCCATACTCGTTTTTTGCATGGCTCGCTACGATGTTTTCATTGCTTGTAGTCGGTCGTTTATTTTCCACTATGCGCCTCAGCGCCTTGAGTGAAACCGGATCAGCGCTTGATCCGCTACTTCTGGCAGAAACGGGTCCTGGATTACCTTGGGTAACCTGGTCGTGTGTAGGGCTATTTGTCTTGTTGATGCTAAAGCTCTGGAGCATTATTCAGCACGATCGCAGTGTGGCTGGTACAAGTTCAGAGCAATGGGGCATGACCGCAATCAGGGTTTATGTTGGTATGATGTTCATTGCTCATTTCGCCGGGCATTTGTTCGCTGGACCCCAGGCGTTTGAAGTGTTTCGTAATTACTTCGCAAGTATAGGCCTGCCGTATCCAGCCTATTTTGTGGTGCTGGCCGGGCTAATAGAGTTGGCTGTAGCGTTTGGACTGGCGTTTGGCTTTCTAACGCGTCTGGCGGCCTTCGGCGGCGCCGTGTACCTGCTGGTGTCCGTTGGAATGGGCGGACACTACGGCGTGGGTTACATATGGGTGTTGCCTACGGGGGGCTGGGAGTTTCCTGCTCTCTGGGCCTTTGTTGTAGGGGTCTTTGCATTCACGGGAGCCGGTCCTGTTTCTGTTGATAATTACCTGCGAACTCCGCGCTACTGATATATGACCGTTAGGGCTCTACAACTTCCACTTTGACCTCTGTTGGCTTTGTTAAGGGGCTGCGATTGCCTGCGCCAAATGCGTCGGCCTACCCAGCAGGCCAATAGCCGTGCGCATTATCCGGATTAACCGGAATATGTTTCCCGAGCTGAGTCGATTATCAAGAAATCCCCTCGTGGATATTCTGTGGTCATTGCCCCCCACTATTTACCAGGAGACACTGATGTCCACACTTTTCACACCAGGCGTTGTTGGTCAACTTAATACGCCCAACCGTGTAGTCATGGCACCCATGACTCGATCGCGCAGCACCCAGCCTGGCGATGTGCCGAACGCCATGAACGCGTTGTATTACGCGCAGCGTGCGTCGGCTGCGTTCATTGTTACCGAAGCCACGCAGATTTCGCCTCAGGGCAAGGGCTATTCCTTCACACCAGGGATTTACAGTGAAGAACAGGTCGCAGGCTGGCGCTTGGTAACCGATGCAGTGCATGCCGCTGGCGGACGAATTTTCTTGCAGTTGTGGCATGTAGGGCGCATGTCGCACCCTGACTTTCACAATGGCGAATTACCGGTCGCGCCTTCCGCGATTGCGTTTGATGGCAGCATCTGGAAAGTGGATGCCGAATCGGGTGTCGGCAGTATGGCCCCGTGCCCGATACCACGGGCACTGGAGCGCGACGAAATCCACGCCATCGTCGACGATTATCGTAAGGCTGCACGTAATGCCATGACGGCAGGTTTCGACGGTGTCGAAGTGCATGGGGCCAACGGCTACCTGATCGACCAGTTCCTGCGTACCACTTCGAACACGCGTACGGATGAATACGGCGGATCTCGCGAGAACCGCCTGCGCTTTCTCAAGGAAGTCATGGATGCGGTAGTTGATGAAGTGGGGAGCGATCGCACAGCGATACGGATTGCGCCATTTCTTACGGCGCGCGGCATGGCCTGTCCGGACATTCTGCCGACTTTGCTGGAGGCAACCAGCTATTTGCAGGATAAGGGCATTGCGTACCTGCACCTGGTTGAAGCGGACTGGGATGATGCCCCCAAGTTTCCCGAGGACTTCCGCCAAGCCGTGCGTGAGCGCTTTCGCAATGCAATTGTGGTGGCCGGTAAGTACGACCTGGAACTTGCTGAGTGGGTACTGGAAAAAGGCTACGCAGACTTTATCGCCTTCGGACGCAAGTTTGTCGCCAACCCCGATCTGCCTTTGCGGTTGGAGAAGGGTTACCCGTTAGCCGGTCTGGAGGGGGCTGAGTTGTTTGGCGGTACCGAACGAGGTTACTCGGACTTTGCCGCCTGGGCTCAGTAGGGCTGAAAGCTGTACGTCTGATCCAAAAAATCTTCTTGGAGCGCGCTCAGGTCGCCAGCTTCAAGGAGATTTCGTCCATCAGCAGTTTGACCCGGCGCGGTACTGCGTGGCCGGAAGGGTAGACAATCTGCAAATCCACGCCCGGCAGGGAGTAGGTCTCCAACACCTCGACCAGTCGGCCTGCGTCCAAGTCATCACGCACATCGATGTAGGACTTGATACAGATGCCGTGACCCGCCTGACACCACTGGCGCACCTGATCGCCATCATTGGCAATACGCCTGCCTGACACCAGCACCTTGAACGTACGGCCATCGGCGTAGAACTGCCATTCACGGTGGATGCTGCTGCCAAAGCGCATCAGGATGCACTGCTGCTGCACCAAGTCCGATGGGTGCTGGGGAATGCCGTGGGCCATGAGATAGGCGGGGGATGCACACACGACCCTACGGCCCTCGCTGAGTTTTCTGACGCGCAGGGTGCTGTCGGGCAGGGCGCCATATCGAATGGCAAAATCAATTCCTTGCCCCGCCAGATCCAGGTAGCCATCGGTCAGGTTCAGGTCGAGGCTGACGTCGGGATGTTCCTCCAGAAAATCATCGAGGATTGGCACGATGCGGTTGCGCCCCAGGTCGACGGGGGCGCTCAGGCGTATCAGGCCCGAGATCCGCTCGGTGCCCAGTTTGATATTGCTCTCGATGTCTTCAGCTTCTGCGAGCAGGCGTCGGGCGCCCTCCATCAGCATCCGTCCTTCGTCCGTCAGGCTGATCGAGCGTGTGGTACGGGTCAGCAGGGTTGCGCCGTAGTGCCTTTCCAAAGCCCCGAGCCGTTCCGATACAGACGTGGGCGACAGCCCTACCTCGCGGCCTGCCGCCGACAATCCGCCTTTCTCGACAATCAATAAAAACAGCGCAAGGTTCTCGAAGAGCATTATCCGGATTTCCCTGAATATGATTGTGCTTTTGGCTGGATTCTACGCCTTGTGCTTCAACGATATTGTTTCTCCATTCACTCTTGAGGAGCGACATCGTGCATATCGATCACGTCACCCTACGTACCCGCGACCTTCGCGCTACCCGCGACTTCATGATTCAGGTCTTTGATCTGGAGGAGGGCACTCGCCCCCAGGAAATCCGTGGCATACGCGGTCACTGGCTGTACAGCGAGGGCCAACCGTTGGTGCACATCATCGAAGCCCACGGCCAAGGCCTGCTGCGTGCCGCCGAATTTATCGACCACGTGGGGTTTCGGATGGGCGACTACGACGCCTTCAAGGCAAAACTCGAACGCCTTGGCATCGATTACAGAACCATTGATATCCCGACGCTGAATGAGCGGCGGATTTTTTTACGCACCCCGGGCGGGCAGTTGTTAGAGACCGTTTTCCCAGGCGCCTCTTCTGAAAACAGCTGGTAGTCACTCAACCGTGCGCGTGGAGAAACAACGATGACTGATCCAACCAAAATGCCTTTTCAAGTATGGATCCTCACGCTGGGGCATTCGCCATTGGTACGGCGGAGTTTGTGATCGCCGGTATTCTTGCGCAAGTGGCCGAAAGTCTGGCGATCAGCGAGGGGCAGACAGGATCGTTGATCACGGCCTATGCCTTGGCCATTGTCGTGGGCGGCCCTTTGCTGACCCTGTGGCTAACTCACGGCGTTTGTTCGTACCCGGCGAGGTCAGCAAGACAAGTCTTCATGCGCTTTTGTACCGCTAACTCTTGCTCTGGGGGAGGCCTTTCGATTCGACTGGAGCGAAGACAGCCTGATGATCGGCGGCCTGTTTCGACGTCTCCAAGTCTTCCACGTGAAACCAGATAATCCGCGATGACGGTGTGTGGCGACATAGGGGAGGGCGCCGCGGGCACGGTTCAGATGCGTTCAAAATGGCTGAATTGGCTACTCAACCATGCGTAGAGTTGAGACACGGCTGGTGATATCTGCTTGCGGTGCGGGCATACCAAGCTTAATGGCGAGGACTCGCCAGGGTAGTCTGGAAGCAAGAGGACGAGTCGTCCTTGCGCCACATCTGCACTCACATCCAGCCATGACTTGTAGGCGATGCCTTCGCCGGCCAATGCCCAGCGCCGCACCACGTCGGCATCGTCACTGAATAGCGGACCTGAAACTTGGACGGTGTGTGAACCCAGGCACCATTTGTCGTAGACACGACCGTTTTGCAGGTATAGCAAGCAGGAGTGCTGGTTGAGGTCATCGGGGGTTTGCGGACAGCCATGACGCGCGACATAGTCTTTTGAAGCCACCAGCACTTTGCGATTCCAGGGTGCCAGCGGCAGGGCAACGTAGCTGGCATCTTCATTCAAACCGTAGCGAATGGCGACGTCTACCGGGTCGCGAAACAGGTCGGAAACCTGATCGGACAGGAAAAACCGCAAGCTAAGCTGGGGATTCTGTTTGCGAAATGCCGAGAGCCAGGGCAGCAGCAGGTTACGTCCCAGGTCGGACGGCGCTGCCACTTGCAGCACTCCCCTGAGGCGCGCGTGCTCGCCACGCAGGTTTTCGTGCCCCTGTTTGAGGGTCTCCAGTACCGCTTGCGCGGTAGGCAGGTACTGCTCGCCTTCGGCGGTCAAGCGAATGCTGCGGGTGGTGCGCGCAAACAAGCGTACATCCAGTTCGCGCTCCAGACGCTTGATGGAGGCTGCGACCTGACCCGGCAACAAATCTGCCTCCAGCGCGGCGGCCGTGAAGCTCCCCAACGCAGCGCTTCGCACGAACAAACCCAGGTCATCGATACGGATCATTTTCATTCCTGAGGTGAAAGTGTTGGCGGATTCTGCAGGTTTTTCTCCGCCGTTGGGAAGGTGAAGATGATCGCGAGCATCGTGCGTCAGCCCTCAAGACCGCGAGTTTCCATGACAGCCACCCGTTTTGCCCAGCACGGTTTGCCCATTGAAGCCAACAAGCGCTGCAAGTTCGAAGGGCTCCGAGTCACGGTTGCGGCAACTTCATGCCGTGGCACTGCCGTCTTTATTGGTATTTGAATGATCTTAATGTGGGGAGAATCGAAGATGAATGCGTCCAGGAATGTGTTGGTATCAATTGCCGTGCTTAAAGCTAAGGCCGAACAACAACAGGCCCTGAAGGAGGCGTTGTTGGCATTGGTTGAACCGACACGCGCCGAGCCGGGGAACCTTGACTACGTATTGTTTGAGCTGCGCGATCAGCGCGGCACTTTTTACATGCGCGAAGCCTTTGAGGATCAAGCCGCACTCGATGCTCACTTTGCCATGCCGTATTTCCAGCACTTCGCCGCCATCGCCGATGACCTGCTCGAGGAGCCCCTGCAACTGATCTTTCTTGAGCAAGTATCGAACTAGGAATTTTCAATCGCTCATTAAAGCTGCCCGACACGTTTTGCTGGATGGGCAGCACTTGCAGTCTGTCGGAGTGCTCCACCATGAAAGATTCCGCGCAACGGCCACAGCGTGTGGCGCCCGTGCCTGAAGATGTTGATGTCATTGAAACCAACGAGTGGCTTGAGGCCCTGGTAGGGGTGGCGAGAGTCGCAGGCAAGTCGCGTGTCAGGTTTTTGCTGCAACGCCTGGCCGAGCAGGCCAGCCGCCTGGGTGTTAAGACAGCCAGCAGTGCGTACTCGCTGTACCAAAACACGATTGCGCTGGAGCATCAGCCGATTTATCCCGGTGACCTTGTGATGGAGGAACGCATTACCTCGATCATCCGCTGGAACGCCCTGGCCATGGTCGCCAAGGCAAACAAAGCCTATGGCGAGCTGGGTGGACACATCGCCAGTTATGCGTCGGCCGCGGAAATTTTCGAAGTAGGCTTCAATCACTTCTTTCGTGCCGACAGCGAGCAGGGTCGAGGCGATCTGGTGTACTTCCAGGCGCATTCGGCTCCGGGCGTCTATGCGCGGGCATTTCTTGAGGGGCGGCTGCAAGAGAGCCACCTTGAGCGTTATCGACAGGAGGTGCAAGGCGGCGGCCTGTGTTCCTATCCGCACCCCTGGCTGATGCCTGATTTCTGGCAGTTTCCTACCGGCTCCATGGGCATTGGCCCGATCAATGCTATTTACCAAGCGCGGTTCCTGCGCTACTTGCAACACCGTGGGATTGCCGAGACTGAGGGGAGGCATGTCTGGGGGGTATTTGGCGACGGCGAGATGGATGAGCCGGAGTCGATTGCCGCGCTTTCGTTGGCAGCCCGAGAGAGCCTGGACAATGTCACCTTTGTAATCAACTGCAATTTGCAGCGCCTGGACGGCCCTGTTCGGGGTAACGGGCAAATTGTCCAGGAACTGGAATCTCTGTTCAGTGGCGCAGGATGGAACGTGATCAAGGTCTTGTGGGGCTCTGGCTGGGATGAGTTGTTTGCCCGTGATGAAGGCCAGGCGCTGTTGCGTCATTTTGCCCAGATGGTGGACGGTCAGTATCAGACCCTGGGCGCTAATGACGGGGCTTACAACCAGGCGCACTTTTTCGACCAGGATCCACAGTTGCAGGCCCTGGTTGCGCACTTGAGCCCCGAACAGATCGACGCGTTGCGTCGGGGCGGGCATGACTTTCGTAAATTGCACGCCGCGTTCGATGCCGCCAGGCGGCACGAGGGCAGGCCGACCGTGGTGCTGGCGAAAACCAAGAAAGGCTTTGGCATGGGCCAGATCGGTGAATCTCGCAATACCTCGCACCAACAGAAAAAGCTCGATGTCGAGGTGCTCAAGGCGTTTCGTGATCGCTTTGCCTTGCCGCTCGATGATGAAGCGGTGGAGCACATGCGCTTTTATCGGCCGTCGGATGACAGCCCTGAGTTGCGCTACCTGCAGCGCCAACGACAGGCGCTGGGCGGCTATCTGCCCAAGCGCAATACCCAGGCCGCGTCCATTCCCGTGCCCTCGCTGGCCAGCTATGGAAGTTTTGCGCTGACCAGCGAAGATCGAGAAATCTCCACCACCATGGCGGTGGTGCGCCTGTTTACCAACCTGATCAAGGACAAGCAGTTGGGGCCACGCATTGTCCCGATTGTCGCGGACGAGGCCCGTACGTTCGGCATGGCCAACCTGTTCCGCCAGATCGGGATCTACTCGGCAGTCGGGCAGTTGTACGAGCCGGAGGATGCTGGTGCGCTGCTGTACTACAAGGAGTCGACTGACGGACAGTTGCTCGAAGAAGGCATCACCGAGGCGGGGGCCATTTCTTCCTGGATCGCGGCGGCCACCTCTTACAGCGTCAATGGCGAGCCGATGTTGCCGTTCTACATCTACTACTCGATGTTCGGCTTCCAGCGCATCGGTGATCTGATCTGGGCGGCGGCGGATCAGCGGGCCAGGGGATTTCTCATCGGCGCCACCTCGGGGCGTACCACCCTGGCCGGTGAAGGGCTGCAACATCAGGACGGCTCTAGCCAATTGATGGCTGCCACCGTACCCAATTGCCGTGCCTATGACCCGGCGTTCGCCAGCGAAGCAGCGGTAATTATCGACCATGGCAGCCGCCGCATGCTGGAGCAGCAGCAGGACGAGTTCTATTACCTGACGGTGGCCAACGAGAACTATGTCCAGTCCTCACTTGAGCCGGACCAGTACGAGGATGTGATTCGTGGCATGCGTCTGTACTGCCGACAGGGCGAGAAGGCGTCAGCGGTGCGCTTGCTGGGGTGCGGGGCGATCTTGCGCGAAGTGATCGCGGCGGCCCGCCTGCTTGAAGAAGAGTGGCAACTCAGTAGCGAAGTCTGGAGTGTCACCAGCTTTTCCGAATTGGCCCGTGAGGCCCGGGAAGTGCAACGCCAACAACTATTTGGCGGCGACGTCGAGCAACAGAGTCACCTCCACCGCTGTCTGCCCGGCAGTACGCCGATCGTGGCGGCCAGCGACTATGTACGGGGTTACGTGCAACTGGTGGCACCTTATTTACAGGCGCCCTATATCGCCCTGGGAACCGATGGTTTTGGGCGTAGCGACACGCGCTCGGCCTTGCGCAGTTTTTTTGAAGTAGACCGCTTTCATATCGTGCTGGCGGCCCTTGCCATGGTCGACCCGCAAGCCCATGCACGGGCACGTGTCCAGTATGGCGTGGATGCAACGTCACCCGCCCCTTGGAATTGTTGAATGGACGCCGCCCGGCTGCGGGCGGCGCTTTTCATCTGGTCACTCACTCTTCAACCCTTATCGGGAGAATAAACATGGCACTGCATTTCCTTTCTGAGGTTCAACAATGAGCAGCGTAGATCCTTGGTGGTGCGGGCTGGCAATGGCCTTGGCGCTAACCGGCTGTACAAGCCAGCAAAGCAGTCCTGCGGCCCTTGAAGCAGCATTGCAAAGCCGTGAGAAAATCTGGAACGCTGTGGCTCACCTTGAAGGTCAAACCTATGTTGCCGGCCCTCGCTGGACAGCAGGCAGGGGACCACAGTTGAGTATTGTCGATGAGCAGGGACGGCGAGCGGCTTACCCGGATTCGGCATGGAACGCCTGGGCACCGGCAAAGGATGCACGCCAAGCGTTTGTCAACATCAATGCCCTGCGTCTTGAAGAGACCACGCTGTGGGTGGTGGACACCGGCGCTGCCGAGTTTGGTGGTAACCCGATACCTGATGGGGCCAAGCTCGTCGCCATTGACCTGACTGAAAAACGCGTGAAGCGCACTTATCTCTTTTCCGCTGAGGTCGCCCGGCCAGGTAGCTACATCGATGATGTGCGGTTCCAGGGCAATTATGCCTTCCTGACCGATGCGGGAAACGCGGGGATTATCGTTCTGGATCTCCTCAGTGGCAGTGCCCGGCGCGTACTGGATGGGCATCCGTCCGTCACCGCCACGAATGACAGAGACATTGTGCTCAGCGGCCAAACGGTCAAGGCACCAGGCGGCAGCGCGCTACGCGTGAATGCCGACCCGCTGGAAGTCAGCCCGGATGGACAATGGTTATATTACGGCCCCCTGCAGGGGCCATGGTCCAAAGTGCGCATCAGCGACCTGACGGCGCCTGACGTGACGCCCGCGCAACTCGCCAGCCGCGTCGAGCCTTTTGCCGATCTGCCACCGACCGGCGGCACCGTGATGGATGCCAAAGGCAATCTTTACTTCTCGGACTTGGCCCATGACGCGATACGGGTCCGGCGACCCGACGGGCATGTTGAGACGCTGATCGTCGATCCCCGCCTGCATTGGGTAGACGCACCTTTCCTTGATCGTGACGGCATGCTCTGGTTGCCAGCAGCACAAATGGATCGGGTCAGTTTGTTCAATGACGGTACTTCACGCGTCCAGTGGCCGATGACAATCTTCGTGCTCCCCACGCGTTGAGCCTGACTACAAAGCCCCCAACCTGGTTGACAGGATGGGGACTTTTTCATGTGACCGATACAAATTATCAATTGATAATTTGTTGTCTGATTTTATTTATCAAGTGATAATTAATTGCCGACCAATGCAGCCAAAGGGATGCGCTGGCGCTTCAACTCATCGCATCAATTAATGCCAGGAGAAACCATGGGAGTGCTACAGCTCGACCATTTCACCATCCGCACCGAACAGTGGGCTGAAACTGCCGAGTTCTTCGAACACGTCATCGGCCTGACGCCTGGACCGCGACCGGGGTTTCGTTTTCCCGGATGCTGGATGTACGCCGCTGGCCACCCGTTACTGCACATAGCCAGCGTCCAAGGCGATCCGGATGAACTCAAGGGATACCTCGGCGACAAGCCGGGCGGCTATGGCTCGGGTTCGCTCGACCACGTGTCGCTGCGTTGCGAAGGGCTGGAGCAGGTGCAGGCGCGGTTGCAATCGATGGGGATCGCGTTCCGTGAGCGCGTCATCCCTCAGATTGCTGAGCACCAACTGTTTCTCGAGGATCCTAACGGCATCACCATCGAGATGATTTTCGACTATGTGCCGGGTAGCCGCATCGTGGGTCAGGCCATGCCGCACCTTGCTGTCGATCTTTCTGAGAAAAACCTGTGATGGCAGGTTTCAACCGCAGACAGCTCATTCATGCCTTGGGTGGCGCGGCACTGTTGGCGCCGGTGCTGGCCCGCGGCAATATCCTCATGGGGAACCAGACTATGGTACGACTCGGTGTCACCGATCTTTCCTTTCATCGCGCCACTGCGGCGGTCATTGTGCAAGTGCTGCAGCGCATGGGGTTTGCCGTAGAGCGCTCTTACGCATTGCACGAAGCCAACTTCGAGCAACTGCGTGCAGGGGCGATCGACATGATTGCCTCGGCCTGGATTCCCTCCAGTCATGGGCTGTACAAGGCACGTGTCGAAGAGCAGGTCGCGACACGTGAACTGGGGCTGCATTACGAGCCTTATGCGCTTTGGGGCGTGCCTGACTATATCCCGGAGTCCGAGGTGAGTTCGGTCGAGGACCTGCTAAAGCCGCAGGTCGTAGCGCGCATGCACCCCCTGATCCAAGGCATCGGTCCGGGTGCCGGGATCACGCGTTTTTCCCTGCGCATGATGGACGATTACGGTCTTACGTCGGCAGGCTACCACTTTCGTACCGGCACTCAGGAAGAGTGCGTGGAAGCTTTTGAAAGTCTGGTGCAGGCGGGGGGCTGGGGAGTGGTTCCGCTCTGGCATCCACAGTTTTTACATTTCCGCCATCTCATACGCGACCTCAAGGATCCCAAGGGGTTGCTGGGCAGCGTCGACCGCGCAGTGTTGTTGGCGCGAGCCGATCGCCTCGGGCATTTGAGTGCTGCGCAGATTCAGGTACTGGACAACATTCGCCTGAGCAATGCCATCGTTGCCGAACTTGATTACGCCATCAACCGAGAGGGCAGAAGTGCTGACCAGGCAGCTATCCGCTGGTTGGATAAAAACCCGCAAATGCTTGCTTCCTGGCTCACCCCACTTGGCTGAGTAACCACAGAGTTTTCCTCGGTATAGCGTCCAGGCGCGCCGTCGGTGTGCCTGACAATAAAAACAACACAGGACCTCACAATGAATATTCTCAATACACCCGAGTTACGCCTGCAGGCCGCCGGTTTGCACTTGCCACGTCCCGCACCAGCACTGGGCAACTATGTGCCTTGGAGCATTGTGGGCAATACGCTGATGACTTCAGGGCAGTTCCCCTGGATCGATGGTCAACTTCAGTACCGTGGACGCTTGGGCCGCGATCTCGACCTGGAGCAAGGGTATGCGGCCTGCCGCCTGGCAGCGTTGAATGCAATTGCTCAACTCAAGGATGCAGTAGGTGAGCTGAGCCGGATCCGCCAGATCTACAGGCTTGAAGGCGTGCTCAATGTCGCTGAGGATTTTTACGACCATCCCAAGGCCCTCGACGGCGCTTCGGACATTTTGGTCGAGATATTCGCTGAGCGCGCCCGGCACACACGGATGATTTGGTCCAACCCGGTGATGCCCATGGACGGCTTCTGTCTGGTCTACCTGTTTGCCGAAATAGAGCACCATTGAACAGGAGCCAAGACCATGATTCAGGCCAATAAGCTGTTCTTCGCCAGCTGCTTGTCGCTGCTGGTGACTTCAATGATTTTTTCCATCCGCGCGGACGTATTGCAATCGATCAGTGCCGACTATCTCTTGTCCAACGCGATGATCGGCTTAACGATTTCATCAGTGTTTTGGGGCTTTACATTGGGCATTATTTCCTGCGCCTTGATTGTTGATTGGGTCGGTATGAAGTGCCTGCACATTGTGTCCGGGTTGGGTTACCTGTTGGGGATTACGTTGATTCTGTTGGCACCGGCCAATAGCAGCGGCCAGCCCATTGACGATGTGTTTGCAGCCACGGGCACCACAGTGCTTTATCTTGGATTTCTGCTCACCGGTATTGCCCAGGGCATTGTGGAGGGCGTGACCAATCCTCTGGTCGCTACGCTGTTCAAGCGTGACAAACGGCGCATGCTCACCAGGCTGCATGCCTGGTGGCCAATGGGTCTGATCGTGGGTGGCTTGATTGCTTGGGGCCTGGGAAAACTGGGTCTGTCCTGGCAAGTCAAGTTGGCGGTGGTAGCCTTGCCCACCCTCGGTTATCTGATGCTGATCATTGCACTCCAGTACCCCAGCACCGAACGAGTAGACGCAAGGATATCCAGCGGCGTCATGTTCGCCCAGCTCAAGCGCCCTTTGTTCATCGTGCTGATGCTGCTCATGTGGTTGACAGCGGCCACCGAGCTGGCCCCTGATCAATGGTTCGCAAAAATCATGGTCGACCTGCTACCCCAATTGGGCAGCAACAGCATCCTGCTCTTGGTGTACACCGCAGGCTTGATGTTCATTCTTAGGCATTACGCGTCGGGTTGGATCTTCGCGCGCTACTCGCCCTTTGCGGTGCTGACCTCAAGTGCGGTACTGACACTGGTAGGCTTGCTTGGCCTAGGTTTGTCCGGACAAAGTGCTCTACAGGGCGGCTTGACGGGCGCCGTAGCGCTCTTCTGCGTAACGGCATTCGGCGTTGGCAAGACCTTCTTTTGGCCGACTATGCTCGCGATCACAAGTGAGTTGCTGCCCAAGGGCGGAGCGCTCTTGATCAACTTGATGGGCGGCGCAGGCATGCTGTCGGTGATGGTCGCCGTGCCGGCAATCGGTTCGTTGATGGATCAATACGACACCGCCAGCGCGTTGTTGGTGGTCGCCTTGTTGCCTAGCGTGCTGGTCATCGCCTTTGCCAGTCTGTGGCTCTACTCACGCAAACGCGGTGGGTACCGTCCGAATGTGCTGGAGGCACCACACTGATGGCAATTGCAGCCTAAGGCGTCGGTGCCGGATGGCAATGCAGGGCACCGTCCAGGAAGCTATTGACTCGATGGGTGATCAGCTCGGTCAGATTTTCCGGGACGGGCATCTGGTAAACCCACTTACGTACCCCCAAGTAAAAGAAGCTGCTGTGGAAGCCCCACAGCACTTCGATATCGAGGGCCAGCTCATGCTCGGTCGGCGCGTTGGTGAGTTGCCTCTGGTGACGCAGCTCTTCAATGATCACCAGGAAGATATTCTCATGCAGGCGCTTAAGGTAACGCTGGTTCAGAGCGGGGTCCTGCAGGCCTGCATACAGGAAGATTCGCACCCACTCATTGTTCAGTATCGTGCGGGTATAGCTGATGAAATACTCAATCAGCCGCTTCCTCAACGGGGATGTGCGATCTTTGAGACGAGGCTCCAAATCAGGATCCCAGCGGTTCATGAACACTTGCTGGTAAACCTGTTCGATTAACAGCTGTTTGCTGGGGAAGTAGCGGTAAAGCAGGGGCTGAGTCACTTGCAAACCCTTGGCCAGTTCCCTTGTGGTCAGGGCAAAGCCTTTCTGGGCAAACAAGGAGATGGCCCGGTCGACCATCTGCTGTTGACGGTCCACCGCTGTGAGGTTCTTGCGACCAGCGGTAGACGCTTTTTCGGTGTCGCTGATTTTTGCCATTGTTGACCTATGCAATAAAGGGTGTGCAACTCATAGAATAATCATACCCGTTGGCGCGAGCACAATGGTGCTGCGGTGCCACAGTCGTTCAGGGATATCGTAGTGAGCGGGGCAAAGGCGAGAGGTAGCATGACCAGTGCGGCACCGACGAGTATTGCGCGTTGCCGCGTGGTACGGATGCTGCCCTTATTGCAGGAAAAAGCCAGACTGATTAGCGAAAGCGTTGTCAGTATCAGGTGAGCGTTAATTTATATCTCGAGTCGATGGGTTGGCATAGCTGCTGACAAGAGTGGGTCAAAGGCTGTCAGCCTCATACTTGAAAATTCTCCAAGTATTTAAAATACACGCGTTAGCCCAACGGCTTCAGCCACGCGCTTAGGATTTCAGGGTGCCTCGCCAACCAATCGTTTGCAGCATTATCGGCGGACTGGTCTCCGCGATTGAATGCATCATCGAGTTCGGAAACAGTCAAATTCGACAGACGAATGTTGTCCAGCACCTGGATCTCGGCGCTCGTAAGTAATGCCAGGCGATCCTCACGAGCCAGCAGCACCGCTCGATCAATGCTGCCGAGCAATCCTTTGGGATCTTTCAAATCGCGAATGCGGTAGCGGTGGTGCAAAAAATGCGGGTGCCACAACGGAACGATGCCCCAGCGTCGCTCGCGGTACAGCGCTTCAAAAGCTTCAATGCACTCGTCCTGGGTACCAGTGCGGAACTGATAACCCGCGTTCCTCAAACCATATTTCTCCATGATTGTCATCGAAAACCGGGTAATACCCGCTCCCAGACCAATGCCTTGAATCACCGGGTGCATCCTTGAGCGGACCTCGGGATTGAAGAGGTCTTCGATAGATGCAACCTCACTTTCGTTCACATAGTCGGGCACTCCCCAAAAAGCATAGGGTTGGTAATGCAGACCGAGTTCACGAGTAGGCGCCACCGCGTCCACCGCCTGCTTGTAAATCCCATGACTGAAAGGAAGCCAGGCGGAGGCGAGCATATCGATCGAGCCCTCGCGTAAGCGCCGAAAGTTGACCTCATGCAACGCATATTGGCGTTCTACGGTCAGCCCCATGCGCTGCATGACAATCGCAACCACCGCCGCAGTCGCGCGATGGAAAGACAGGTCTGTCACGCCTAGCCGAACAATGCGCGGACCGCTGACAACGTTTGCTTTGGAGAAGGATTGGTGAGGCACGGCCTGAGTTTTGGCTGAACGGCGAGATGAGGGATTACGCATGTCTTCTCCTTAGAGAGAGTTAAGCCTGCGAATTAAAACTTCGCACTGGAAAGGATCTGTTTTGCACCAGCGTCATTAGGTGGGTGCTGGTGCCTCTATATCGCGCGTGCGATCAGTCGCGTCCGCTAAAAAATAGGCGGACACCATCATCCTTAATTTGCGAGTTCAGTAGGCGTGTTGGCTGTTCGCTTACACTTAAGCCAAATCTTATTTAGGAGATAACTTGCTCGCGAAAAATCTCAATGATTGACTTGACGCTGCGCTCTTAAGTTCTTCGTGAGCAAGCTCTTCCTACAGAGACATTAATAGCTATAAATCAAAGTATCCCTTCCAAGGGCTTGCTACTTCAACTTGTTATAGCTGCCATTGCCATCAATCCAATCCTGCCGAGGCGGGGTGAAAAAGTCGACATTCACAGTACCTTCTTCCAGGGCGTGAAACTCATGGGGCACGTTCGGTGGGAAAATAATCACCTCTCCAGCACGGACCGTATAGCGTTTGCCCTGTGAAAAAACTTCCACTGCTCCCGACACTATCCAAGTGACCTGCTCATGGGGCTGATGGTGAAGAGGCACGATGGCACCCTTTGCAAATACCCAGCGCGCCAGAGTGCTCTGAGAACCGTGAATCACTTGCCGAGTGACGCCAGGCAAGGTTTGCTCTACTGGCGCCTTATCGAAATTGTATAGATCGGGAAGTGTATGCCGATAGGGCGACAGCAGTGGCAGTTTGCCTCGGCCTGGTGCCTCGGTAATATTGGTGTTCGTTTCGGCAGATACGGCATTACCAACCATTAAGGTAGATAGCAATACCGCGGTTATTGTTTTCTTCATGATGTGACTTCTCCGGACAACGATTAGACTTATTAGAATCAACGTAAACAGAAGGCGTTCTGTCTAGCCAAGGTGAGTTTGGTGTTTGCGTATCGGATTCACACTTGTGCAAACCCTTCGAAAAAATAAAGCGTTGAACTACTCCGAAAAAGTCTGTTTGCAGACTAAGAGTTACTCTCGAGAAGTGAAAGTCGAAAATTAGGAAAGCATGTCTTTTCCCGACCTACGTTCCGTTTGCAGCCTAAGCCACAAATCAAGTCATCCTGCTCGGTCAAGCCGCAGTTGTTTGGGATTGAGTAGTGCTCAGTCTGGGATCAGGTGCGGTCCACGAAAGGCAGCTATCGAATGTGCGGCATTGTAAGAAATACTCGCCCGCAAGATTCTGAAGTTCCGGTCAACAGGTTCAAGCTCAGTCCGAAAGCCAATGACAAGCGCACTGTCGCAGTAGCACGACTAGCGGCAGAAGGGGGCGCAATCGAGCTTTTTTTCGAGACACAATCAATGTCCACAGCAACCAACGACATGCGCTGAAGGAGTTGAAGGTTGGTTGCCTGCATATGACCTCGAGAGGCTCCGAACAATCAAATAGCCGTCAACGGAACAATACCCGAGCTAGAAACTCTTGATATATTGCTGTGCAGCGGAAATTCGATAGTGTTCTGGATAAAAATGACTTTGTGGAAGTGCTCTAAGTTGTCAAGGTTGGAATCGCGCTAGCTTGGGCACATTAGGATGCACTGGTCAGATGTGCAATACCTAGGGCTGATAGTTATCAGTTGTCACAAAACAGCTGACACAAAAAATGTGGGGCACCGTAAACTTATAACTCAACTAAATGACTATTTAGTTGAGTTATATTTTTTGGTTATTTGTGGCTGAATTATTGATTACTCACTCGGAGGGGGTGTTTTTTCTGCGTATCCCCGAAAAACGTCACGGTACTCAGCTACGAGGGCTTCTAGATATTTAAGTTTCGCCGTTCTACGTGAGCGGCATCGCTCTTGCCGTACCGTTGCATTAAGCCTTTTAATCATGTCGATAGTGAGAGTGCACTTAGAAAACTTCTCCGTTTTTTTTATTCGATCTTTAGGAATGTCAGTCATTTAGGGCTCATAAATGTGTGAGTCACGCTCATGAAAAGGGCTGGATTTTTGGGGGGGGAAACCCAATACAATAGGGGTCCGATTAATTTTTTGGACGCTGAGATGATTATTGCGATCAAGCATTTTTTGTTTGAGGTTTTGGTCAATGTCGTAACCCATATATTGCTAACGCTCATTCAGCAATGCCCTTGGGAATTGTCAGTATACATACCGATATGCTGATTACATGAGGCCCCATTAATCTGCAGAGCTCCACTTGGCGAGCCTGAGCGGCGTGGTTGATACAAGGAAAGGTGCTCACTATCAAGCATGGGCGGTATCCTTCAAGTCCGCACGCAAACACGTGTAATCGGTAACAATCCACGTAAATCAAGGACTCCAGCGTTGCGAAGCTGCTGGCTTTGGTGTCTAAGAACTGAACGAAAACGAGTGAAAGGACTGTTGTAATGACAAATTTGTCGCCCTGGATGGTTGAAAGCGCATATCGCTATTTGAAGGCAGCGAAGCACCTTAGACGTGGCCATGACATGCTGGACATTGCGCAGATCAATGCTGCAATTGGCATGGAAATCCTGCTCAAAAGCTTCGTGTCAAAGCCCAATGGCAACCTTGGCCAAGTCAATGAAACCTACAAACCGGACGACGATGCAATCGCGGCTGCACATGAGTATTTGAAAACGACAGAGAAAATCCCGGCCAGCCGTAAGTATCCAAACAAGCACGATCTGTTGACGTTGTTCTATGCGATCCCTGAACCAATCAGGCAAAGAGTTCGGCTTGATCGTCACGAGCATTGGATCGAGACATACCGCGACGTTTTCACCAATGCGCGTTATCGATACGAAAACGGTGCACCAAAAGGCTACGACGACATTCTAATTGGGGTCCTGGACGAACTGATTGACAGCGTGGTGGCCTGGTACCGCGAGCAGGAATGCAGAGACGTGTTCATCGTGTGTTACGGAATGACGCCGGCCGATTTTCAGCCCAAGCTAGGCAAGGAGCCTAAACCGTCATGAGCCTGGCTTCAAATCTGACCACAAGAGCCCCCCAGACCTCTATAGAACGCTTCGCATAATGTATATTATGTTAAATCATGATCATCCTGGATCTGGAGGAGATCAATGCCGGCTTTCAAGGTGAGCAGTGCAATCCTCGCGGCAAAATCCATGTCAATGTCGGTGGTTCCGTGGCGACCGCGCTGATCATTCCCACCCTGCCTGACTATGCACGGTTTCCCGACATCAAGATCGACCTGGGCGTGAGCGATCGGACTGTCGACCTGATCAGCGACAACGTCGACTGTGTCATTCGCGGCGGTCCCATCGCGCAGCAGTCGCTGGCGGCAAGGCTCTTGGGCAAGGCCTCCTGTACCACCTGCGCAAGCCCTACGTATCTGCAACGTTTCGGTGAACCCAATCATCCACGGGAGCTGGAAAATGCACATCGCATTGTCAGCTATCACTCGGCTGGAACCAATCGACTGATCCCGGCAGCCTTTCAGCGCGGCGACGAGAAAGTCGAAGTGATCGGTAACAGCGTGTTGAGCGTCAATGAAAGCAACGCACACATTGTTGCCGGGTTAGCGGGTCTGGGCGTAATCCATACGTTCACGTATGCCGTGCAACACTACATCGAGAGCGGGGCATTGGTCCCCATCCTTCAGGACTGGCGTCCAGCCCCCTACCCCTTCCATGTGGCTTACCCACCCAACCGACATCTCAGCAATCGGGTTCGTGCGTTCATCGATTGGCTGGTTGAACATTTTTCCACATTGAAGTGAAGCACCCACACAGGGTGTGTTTGACTCATGCCTTCGCCATCAGATTTGCGCAGCACCACCGTCAACGAACAGTTCGATGCCGTTGATAAAACTGCTGTCATCCGACGCCAGGAACAACACAGCCTTGGCAACCTCTCCTGGATCACCCATACGCCCCATCGGAACCAGGCTGGCCAGATGAGCGTACAGGCCATCGAGCTGTTCGGCTGGCACCATACCTGCCACACCTGGCGTGGCGACCGGGCCAGCACTGATGGCGTTCACACGAATGTTGCGCGGCTATCGAGATGCCCGGCCTGTGCCGCGATCAGCGAGAACACATGGTCCAGATCAGTCAGGTTGGCCACGTCGCCCTTGATTCCGACCGCCTTATCGCCGATCAGCGCGACCGCCGCATCCAGTTCAGCCTGACGGCGCCCGGTGATGAACACCGTTGCGCCCTGTGCGGCAAACTCCTGGGCCGAAGCCAGACCAATGCCGGTGGAGCCGCCGGTGACCAATGCAACTTTACCTGCCAATTTATTGCTCAACGTTGAATCTCCGATTGAGGTCGTAGTGGGGTTTTCAGCTCGGCTTTTCAAACCGGCGAATTCACTCTAAGCCGTCGGATTACTTAGAGAAACGGGCTAAATCCAATTTGTGTATCCATGTCTATGGATAATGAAAATCCGCGAAATGATGAGTGAAAACGGCCGGCAGAAAGTGCTGGCGCGCATCACTCCCCCCCCCCACGCCGGCAGCGTTTTCCTCCAAAGGCTTCCCCCAGCTTTCTACCTTCCTCGGCTGCGGCTGACACAAAAACATACGGCATACATGCACCTTGACATACGTTACGTATGCAAAATAACATGAATACATACGCCGCGTATGAACTACCAGAAGCAACGGACAGACACATCTCCGTGAGCCGAAGACAACCCCTACAGCGCCCAAAGTAGGAGTTTTTATGATCGACCGCCTGGCCGGATACCGGTCGCCGTCCATGATCACCGACACGGCCACCCGGGAATCTCTCAATGCGTTTATTACGAAGGTTCTGCAGGGGTTTTCCACCCCAGGCTCGGACGTCGCCAAGTACTTCGCCGATCCTGACGTCGCGATCGCCGGTTCCGGCCTGGACGAGAACTTCATGGGAGCCGAGGCAGTACAGAATGGAGTGACCTGGGTGACCACCTTGAACATCCGCTGGGAACCACGGCTCGTGGTGTCCTGGATGCGCGGAGACATTGCCTGGGCACGAATCCGCATCGACGGTCACACGATTGAGAACGAAGAGCCAACGGTCGTCCAATATGTTGCGACCGGGATCTTCCAGCGCAAGGGTGACGGTTGGACGTGGCTGTATTGGGGTGGCAGCCAGCCGCTGTTCATCAACCTGTCATCAGGATTGCACCGGAGGCCAGAGATGCCTTTTTTCAGAACGTATGCCTTTCATCTTGACGGTGCTTCTATCGAGAAGTGCAGACCCGCCGATTTTCTTGCCTGCGATACCTTGATACAAGAGGACACCGACGCGGGTGACGCTACGGAATCCAATGAACTCCGCGAACTACCGACATCCGCTGCGCGCCCACGACAAGGTTCCCCTGTGGCGTCACCTGATTGCTGCTGAACGATAGCGGGATGTTCCGGACACTCGGTGGAACCCTGTAGACCGAGCCGGCATGTCCCCGGCCCTCCTCCGTTGCCGGGGGTGGGCCGATCCCGCCTATGTGCAACCTACGATCCGCGCAGGTGTTTCCAAGTGGCGCTCTTGTCAGAGTGCCTTGGCCGAGTCGCGCAGCAAATACTTCTGGATCTTGCCCGTCGAGGTTTTCGGCAGCTCGCCGAACACCACGGTTTTGGGTAGCTTGAAACCCGCCAGATGCTCACGGCAGAACTGAATGACGTCGGCCTCTCGTGTGTCCTCATGCCCGACTTTGAGCGTGATAAACGCGCAGGGTGTTTCGCCCCATTTGTCATCCGGGCGGGCAACCACTGCCGCTTCCAGGACCGCCGGGTGGCGATAGAGCACACCTTCGATTTCGATGGTGGAGATGTTCTCGCCGCCCGAGATGATGATGTCCTTGAGGCGGTCCTTGATTTCGACATAGCCGTCAGGATGTCGCACCGCCAGGTCGCCGGTATGGAACCAGCCCCCCTTGAAAGCTTCGGCTGTAGCTTCGGCGTTTTTCAGATAGCCCTTCATCACTGTATTACCGCGCATGAAAATCTCACCCATGCTGGTGCCATCGAAAGGCACGGGTTCCAGGGTTTGCGGGTCGGCGACCATCAGGCCTTCAAGGGTCGGGTAGCGCACGCCCTGGCGCGACTTGATCTTCGCACGCTCATCCAGTGACTGCTGATCCCATTGCTCATGCCAAGCGCACACGGTCACCGGACCATAGACTTCGGTGAGCCCGTAAACGTGGGTAATCTTGATGCCCATGGCCTCCACCGCGCCAATGACCTTGGCCGGTGGCGCCGCGCCCGCCACCATGGCATTGACTGGATGATCGATGGCGGTCTTGGCCGAGTCCGGCAGGTTGACCAGCGCATTGAGGACGATGGGCGCACCGCACAAATGGCTGACCCTATGTTCGTGAATCAGTGTGAGGATTTTCTGCGGGTCGACCCGGCGCAGGAACACATGAATCCCGGCCAACGCGGTGACGGTCCACGGATAGCACCAGCCATTGCAGTGGAACATCGGCAATGTCCAGAGATACACCGGGTGATTGCCCATCGCCCAGGTCATCTGATTGCCCAGGGAATTGAGGTAGGCACCGCGGTGGTGATAAATCACGCCCTTGGGGTTACCGGTGGTGCCGGAGGTGTAGTTTAGGGAGATGGCTTGCCACTCGTCCTCGGGCCATTGCCAGGCAAACTGCGGATCGCCCTCAGCGAGGAACGCTTCGTAGTCCAGCGCGCTGACGGCACTGCCTTCGCCGTACTCCGGATCGTTCACATCCACCACCAGCGGCGGATTGGAGAGCCCGCTCAAGGCCTCACGGATGACCTCGTGGAACTCACGGTCGGTGATCAACACCTTGGTCTCGCCGTGCTCCAGCATGAAGGCAATGGCCTGGGCATCCAGGCGTATGTTCAGGGTATTGAGAACCGCGCCGATCATCGGCACACCGAAGTGCGCTTCGAGCATCGCCGGGATGTTGGGCAGCATGACCGCCACCGTATCCCCCTTGCCGATGCCCCGCCCGCTGAGCGCACTGGCCAGGCGCCTGCAGCGTTCATAGGTTTGTTGCCAGTTGCGCCGCACAGCGCCGTGGATCACCGCCGGATACTGACCGTAGACAGAGGCCGTCCGCTCGATGAAGCTCAGCGGCGAGAGGGCAATATGGTTGACTGACGAGGGCATCAGGCCCGTTTCGAAAATAGACATGACGTTTTCCTGTGGGGAAGTCGCCAGCCGTGTAGCGATGCTGGCAACCTCCGATGGCTGATTGTTAGCTCTGATCAGGTTTCGATGACGTCCCCGCCTCATCGGGGGGACGCTGCAACGGCTCAGACAGTCTGCTTGTTGTTTTTGCGCAGGTACGAGCGCCAGGTCATTGCCCAGTGTTTCGGGTCTTCCAGGGGCGCGCTTTTCATCCGGTGAATAGCTTGGTTATGCGGCGAGGTCTTGACGATCTCCGGGTTCGAATAGGCCTCGTCCGAAATGTGCGCGAGCACGGCGATCCAGGTATCCAGCGCCTCCTTGCCATACATTTCGCCCGCCTCGGGCGTGAAAGGCTCCGGCACCAACCACGGGTGATGGCTGCTCCACATCGGATCAATGCCGAAATCGCTCATACGATTCTGCACGTCGTGGACGTCGACCCCGGTGTCTTCCTTGAGTTGCTCAAGGCTGTAGCGCGTCATCTCCATTCGCGGACTTGTGGCTTCGGGGTGGGAACGGGTTACGCCGCGTATAGCCAGCAGACCTTTTTCCATGTAGTTGTTGGCCAGAACCGAGATATCGGACGCTTCGGCCATGCCTTGAGCACCCATGGCCCGTGACCAGGCATAGGCCTTGAGGATAACGGGAACGTTGCCCCAGAATTCACGGATCTTGCCGGCGCTCTGCGGCCGATCATAATCAAGGCTGTAGCGCTCACCGTCGAACGCCACCACCGGTGCCGGCAGGAACGGCGCGAGTTCCGCCGAACAACCATAGGCACCCACCGCTGGGCCGCCGACCCCGCTTTTCGGTGCGCCAAAGGTCTTGTGCAACATGAACATGCACGCATCGAAACCGAGTTCGCGGGCACGGATCTTGGTCATCGCGCCGTTGAAGTTGGCGTGGTCGTAGAAGCACAGACCACCCGCCTCGTGCACCACCCTCACCCACTCGCGGATTTCCGGGTTGTACACGCCCATGTCATCGGGATTGTTCACCATCAGCGCCGCGGTGCGATCAGACACGGCGGCCTTGAGGGATTCGAGCGACGGGTAACCGTTCTCCTCGATCATCAACGTAATCACCTTGAACCCGGCCGCAGCGGCGGTCGCCGCACTGCTCGGGTGGGTCTGGATCGTGGTGATGATCTCGTCACGCTGTGCCAGTTCGCCATGGTACGCGTGGTAAGCACGTGTCACGGCGCAGTTGGTGTACGCCGCGTCGGCACCGCCACCCGCCTGGAAGATGAACTGATCCATCCCGGACAATTCGCGCAGGATCGTGTCCATGCCATGCACCACTTCCAACGCGCCTTGCAGGGTGTCCTCATCCTGATACGGATGCACATGAGTGATTTCCGGCCGCCAAGCCATCGCCTCGTTGATCTGCGCGTTGTACTTCATGGTGCAGGTGCCGAACAGGCTGATGTTCATCATGCCCAGAGTCTGCTGTGACAGGCGCAAATAGTGATACAGCACCTCGGGCTCGGACATTTCCGGCAATGCCGGTTTGCGCGTGCGGCGCATATTCGCAGGAATCAAGCCGTCGGCACTCCCGACAGCAGCTTGAACATCGGCTTCCACGTCAGAAAAAATCACTCCGCGACGGCCGGGATAGCCCATCTCCAGAATGACCGGTTCGCTCCAGACGGGAGCGTGGTATTCCTTGAGTGTTGTGTTCATTGTGCGATTACCTTTTTGAGTGCAGCGGTCAGACGCTCGAGATCTGCTTGAGTGTGAATCTCGGTGACGCAGTAAAGGGCGCTGGCGCCCAGCTCCGGGAAGTCCTGTATCAGGTCTTTGCCGCCGAAGATCCCGAGTGCGAGAAGCCGCTTGTTGATGTCCTTCACACTGAGTCCGGTCGCGTCAAAATTCACCACGAATTCCTTGAAGAAACCGCTTGGAAACGTCACGCGCACGCCTGGAATGTCAGCCAGCAACTTCGTCGCATAGTGAGCTCGTTGCAGGATGACATTGCCGACGTCTTCAAAGCCTTGGGGCCCCATCATTGCCATGTACACGGCATTGGCGATGGCCCACATGTACACCGAGTGTCCGGTCCAATCGTTTCCTTTATCACGCAAGCCGTATGACGATTGCTCGAACAGGCTCAGGCCAAAACCATATTCACCAGGTTTGGTGGTTTCGCCGATGCTGATGAACAGCGTTGGGTACTGGTGGGCATAAAGTTCTTCGTCGCGCGTCGCGATGAAACCGCTGACGCCGCCACCGCAATTCATATGCACCCCAAGCGGCTGCGTGGTACCCACCACGATGTCCGCTCCGAAATCGATCGGTGCAGCCAGTACGCCCAGCGAAATAGGGTCGACACCGACAATCACTTCGGCACCTACCGCATGGGCAATGGCGGCAATTTCGGCGCCTTGCTGTTCGATCACCCCGAAGTAGGACGGGGTTTCGAAATAGATGGCAGCCGTTTGCGCGCCGATCGAGGCGCGAAGGTGATCAAGATCGAGCAATCCGGTTGCCGGGTCATAGTCGACAAGACGTACGACGATGTGGCTCGGCATGTCGACCGGTTCGCAATAGTTGCGGATGATCGAAAGCCGCTCCGGGTCAATGGCGCGGACCACCGCTACTTCGTTGCGCCCGGTAATGCGCGTGGCCATTCGAATCGCGTGGCCCGCAGCGCATCCCCAACTGCGCACCGGCAGTCCCACCAGGTCCATGTTCAGCAGCTCGCCGAGCTGGCTGCAGAACTCAAACCAGGCCTGGTTGCGGCCATGGTCGGAGCTTGGCTCGCCGAATACCGACGTCAGCCACTCGTTGCGGCGCACAACCTCGTCGCACGCTGCCGGAACGTGGTGCTGCCAGCAGCCGGCGCCCAGGAAATTCAGGTTTTGCTCGCACGTTTTGTTCTTCGACAGCGTACTGATCAAGTGCCGACGCAGGTCGCTCTCGCTCAGTGCCGGCGGCAGGTTGATCGGACGTTGCAGGCGATGGCTTTCGGGAATTTGCTCGAACAGTTCCTCGATGCTGTCGACACCGATCGAGTCGAGCATCTCCTGCTTGAGTGCGGGAACAGAGTTCGCCATGTAGGGGTGGGCGACATGATTACTCATGGGGTTATCCTCGTTTTTCGGATGGAACAAATGATCAGGATCGAACCCTGAAAATGACGGACCGGTCGGGTCCTGTGTGAACGCGTATATGGCCACTGAGCATGGCGTCGACTTCGCCGTCACCGGTGTCGACGCACAGGCAGCCGGCGTCGAGGGAAATGAGCTTGTCCATCGAGGTGATCACGATGATGTTTTTGCGCCCGATGCGGCGGATCACCTCGGCGCTGATCTGCTGATTGCCGCGTCCGAACAAGCTTCCATGGCCGCCAAGCACGCCGACGATGATTCGGGTCTCATGGCCTTCCATTAGGCAGATCAACGCTTGTTCGTTGAGGTCGGCGCCCACCAGTGCGCCGTCCATGACCGCGTCGACGCCAAGCAGGGTCGATGGCAGGCCGAGCTCGGTCATCACCCGTCGCGTCGTGGTGCCGGGCCCCAGCAGGTAAAGGCAGCCGGTTTTCATCTGTCTGACGACCTGCCGGGCCACGGCGTCGAGCGCCAGGTTTTCATTGGGGACGGAACCGGCCTTGGCGTTTTGCACCAGGTGGCGTTCGTGCGGACTGAGTGCGTAGCCATACAGGCGCGCCGACATCTGATCAGTGCGCATGGCGGCCTCATCGATGTCCATGACCTCAGCCTCGCGAAGGCGCACCTTTGACTCGCCGGCAATAACACGTGCCGCGAGGCTCCCGGCGTTCTGCGGATTGGTAGCGAAGACGGCGGAGTACATTTTCACGCCTGTCGGGATACCGAGGATGGGCACGCGATCGCCGACCATTTCCAGCACGTCACGCGCGGTCCCATCGCCCCCGGCGAAAAGCAGCAGATCGACGCAGGCGTCTGCCATGACAAGGGCCGCCTTTCGAGTGTCTTCGGGCCGGCTCGATCCAGAAGATGGTCGGTATACGACGACCGGGTCGAGACCGGCGGCGCGAGCGACGTCTTCGCCCAGGTCGCCGGCGCCGGTCATCAATCGAAATGGCGTGGCCGAGGCCGCCAGGCGCTTGAGCGCCAGGGTGGCCCGTTCGCTTGAGACTGGCCGCGCGCCACGGCGTATCGCTTCCTGCAGAACTTCAGGACCATCGGTGCCTTTCAAGCCAACACGCCCGCCCATGCCGGCGACAGGGTTGACAATCAGCCCGATGGTTTTGCCCTGGCTGGCGTAAAGGCGTGAAATATCGGAATCGCGCTGCTCACGCATTGCTCGGTATCCTGTGCTGAATGACGGCGTATCACAGCCTGAGCAGCACACTGCTCAGATATATTGCATACGCCTCGTATGTCAGTCACAATACGACATACGCTGCGCATGTCAACTAACATACGTCACGAATGTTAATTTTTTGATAAGGAAGAGGTCGATGGCACAGAAGCGTGCGGACATGATTACCGAGACCCGCGGCAAGCTGATCAAGGCGGCGCGGGACGCATTCGCTGCGAAGGGCTATGCGGACAGTTCTATGGATGATTTAACCGCTAAAGCCGGGCTGACCCGAGGCGCGCTTTACCATCACTTTGGTGACAAGAAAGGTTTGCTACAGGTGGTCATCGCACAGATAGATGAAGAGATGATGGCGCGGTTGTCGCTCATCATTGCTGAGGCCAGCACGACTTGGGAGGGCTTTATTGATGAATCCATCGCTTACATCAAGATGTCCCTCGAGCCTGAAATCCAGCGCATTGTGTTCCTCGACGGCCCGTCGGTACTGGGTGATCCATCACAATGGCCAAGCAAGAATGCGTGTATCCGCAGCACTCAGCGCAGCATCCAGAAGCTGATCGATGAAGGCACGATCCGTGCGGTCAACACCGAAACGACGGCACGCCTGATCATGGGTGCCCTGCTCGGCGCTTCCTTGTGGATTGCCAATGCCGAAGATCCCCAAACGGCTTCCGAGCATGTAGCCGAAAGCTTCCTGGCATTGGCTTCCGGATTGCTACTGACTGATAAAACCACACATCAGCAGTAATGAGGCATTGGGCCGAATGCCTCTCCACATCAACTCCGCCGAATCACCAGCGCATGCTCGGCCATGTAATGCGGCAGCCACAGCATGCCCAGACCAGCCAGGCCGGCGGCGAGGTACGCATTGCCGTCGTCGACCGTTAGTTGCGGCGGCCTTGGGCCTTCGATGCGTTCCTCACCCCTTAGCAACGACGTCAACGAGCGGATTAACTGACCCAGGTGCGCTCCAGGCTCGCCTTAGCGTTTCGGTTTGCGATCCTCAAAGAACACCTTTGATCACCCACTCATGGGGTCGCGCTATCAAGCATTTGACGATCTGTTATTTGACTAAGGTGATTGGTACATCCGAGAGTTGAATCACCTTAGCCGCGACAGAACCCAGAAAAATCCCTACCAGATATCCGTTACCGTGCGACCCCAGGATAATGCTGTCGCACCCCAGCAGTTGGGAGCACGCCACAATTGCGTCCGCCGCATTTCCTTGTAAAAGGTGTGATGTGAATGCAATACGGGGTTTGGGGAGCAATGGAACCAAAAACCAACGTAAGCTCTGAATCCCACCGTAAAGGGGCTTTCCGATCTCCAGCTCACCCGCCAGGCATTACTCTCTGATCAGTGCCTCGATGATCGGGCAGAT